>NZ_JASHKY010000028.1:0-58418 GCF_030056935.1 Rhodococcus sp. IEGM 1302
AGTGGCTTCGGCGAAGGCACATTCAGACGTCGTGTCCACTCCTGCGGTTCAGAACATGGAGTACCTGGTCGATTCGAGTTTTGGACGATAATCAGCAGTCCGACGGCGGTGACTCGCCTCTGAAGCGCGCTTGGAGCCAGACTGCGGTCTCGGACCCCGGATCCAGATTATTGTGAGTTTGGCCTGCCCTGACGATGTGCTGCACCGAATCGCCGAACGCACAGGCATTGTCGACGGCCTCTTGCACCCACTGCGGGCGGATCGTCTGATCAGCGTCGCCGTTGATGACCAAGAGTGGTCCTCCGGCCGGACGCTGCGGAAGGGCGATCGATATGAGCCAGTCGCGCAAGACTGCTCCGGCCTCGTCGGAGTTCGGCAGGGTATCGGCGGGATTCAGTCGTGATGCTTGTTCGCCGCGTTCTTTCAACACCGGACCCGCACATGCCAGCCACATCGCAGAGTTGCTCGCCAGCGCGCCGTGTAGGTAGTTGCCTGGATCGGTGCCGGGTCGAGCGATGGTCAGCCCAGATACTACGTACGACATCATGATCTGCTGTTCATGCGTCAGCCACTCCGACTGGGCCAAGTCGGCGAGCTTGGAAAGATCTGCCGCCGGAGCCAGCGCTACCGATCCGACAAAATTCAATTCGGGCGCGTAGAAACCGGACAACTCTGCCGCCGCCCATGTCGCCTGCCCGCCGATCGACACGCCGAGTCCTGCCCATTTCCCGGACGTGTCCGGGACCATTTCTCGCGCCGCGCGAACTCCGTCGATCAGGTTGAATGCGCTGGTGTTCGGATCGAGGTACGGGTTGATGCCGCCTGCCGGACCCAATCCTTGGTAGTCGGTCATGACTGCGACGAACCCAAGTTTCATCAAAGGGACGATCGTGCTCGCGTAACCCAGGAGATTCGGGTACATCGAAGGTCCGCACTCCGCAGTCACTCCCGTTGTGCCGTGACCGACGGTGACAACAGACCGCCCGCCGGGTGGTGGATCGCCTTCCGGAACGAAGACGACTCCAGACACGACCGTTGAGCTTCCGTCCATACCTGAAGTTGATCGGTACGTGATCTGGTGGGCAGTCGCGCCCACGTCGGCGATCAGTGGATCGATTTCGTCGAACGCGGACGCACTTTCCAGTTTGCCTCTGGCCGCGACGGCGTCGGCGCTGATCGAGGGAAGAGGTACGGACGTAGGAGTCGGTTTTGAGGGCCTTGTGTGGGCAGTGCAACCGGTCAGAAGCGCCACGGTTGTCGCTGCAACGACTACAAATACTTGGGACGACGTTGTAATTCCGTCCCGGGTAGACGTGCGCATCATGCTCCGAGTCGCTCCTGATCGCGCTTCGACACGGCGAGTTTTCGGTCTCCGAACGCATCGAGTGCAGAGGCAACTATCAACCGGCGGACGCGTTCTCGCGAACTGCGATGGAACAGGTTGTGATCGCCGGAGCCTGAGAACAAGACCTGTGGAGGATTCCTCGATCTCGAAAGACGCGCTATACCTCGTCGGCCTCTGTTCGCCTCGAACCACGCTTCGTCTTCCGGCGAGAGTGACACTGCAGTTTTTGTCCCGCGGCGGGTCAAGGTCCGAAGCATCGACTCGGGGGCATTGACCAATCCGAGGAAACCGAGACCGAGCCACACCGGGTAGGGGACGTACCGCTGAGCTCGTCGTCCGGAATTGCGAATTGTTCTGGCCACGAGGAAAATTCGGTTTGCAACGTCAGACTCCATTGCATCGACGTGTGCTTTCTTCACTGGTGGTCGGCGATTGTTGATCGACCAGTTCACTATGTTGAGAAGCACCACGGACCTTGCGCCGCGCTGGCTTGCTGCATAGGCGCCCATCCATGCGCCGGAACACATTCCGACGTGCATCCGGCGGGACGGCGGCACGTCGAGAGTGTCGACGAGATCCATCACATTGCGGCGCGCTTCCGGAGACACGATGGGCGTGCTCTCGTCGGTGCAGACCGTGCCGCTGTCTCCTGTGCCCATCCTGTCGAAGCGAATCGAGCGAATACCGTGCGAGGCGAGAGTTCGAGCGGACTCGACCCACAGTCTCGCCGGCCCGATCCGGTGCTCGTTCGCGGTGCTGTGAAAGATCGCTGTGGCAGCGTGGCTCGCGGTCGTGCGGGATGCGGTGGAGATTGCAAATAGTGATCCGGTGGACCGTCGTTCCAATATTTCCCAGACTTCTTCGCCGTCGTCAGCCGTCGCGACATGCGCCGCCGACGTGATCTCTGGATCGACGGAAGTCTTGTCCTCGCCGAATTGTCGCGACACCCAACTCGAAATCCGCTGTATGTCGTGCGTAGGCACCGAGAGTACGAAACTGCTGGGGGAAACGAACTGATTCTGGCGTTCGACGAATATGCGTTCAGCACCGGATCGCTCGAGCATCCGTACCACGCGGGGCGAATCAGCGAATTCAGGGCGAATCGCGGCGAGGACTTTTGTCGACGAACTCGGATCGAACGTGCTGAGGTCAAGTCCGGAAAGGTCATTCACCGCTGCGGAAGCCAGCAGGCCGCCGACGATCGATGTGCAATCGTCGTGGTGGGGGTCGTCGTCGACCGAAACGCGGTACAGCGACGTCAGTTCTCGAACATAGGCCCTACCGGATATGACCGGATCCCACAAGACCATCGCACGTAGGTCGCCAAGTGTATCTACGGTGGACGCGGCCAGTAGGGCCCCTGCACGCAAACCTGCGACGGCAACGGAATCGATACCTGTGCGCCGCACGTACGAAACGGCTGCTGTCACGCTGGCCTGCCAGTGCGCAACTGCTAGCGGGTCATCCTGCCGACCGGATGAATCTCCTTGTCCCTCATAGTCGAAACGAAGAGCGAGGAATCCGTGCTCGGCAAGTTCTTGGGCGAGTTGGCGCAGTCCCCGATAAGCGCTGATGTGTTCCTTCGCGAGGGGTGGACATATGACCACGGCACCGCGCACGGCAGCATCCGACGGCAGGTGAACCGAGGCGAACAGTGCCCCATCACCAGGGCCCGGAATCCACGTGTCGATCGTGCGAATCCCGGTCGGTGTCTGGCGGTCGCGGAGGCGCCGGGTGGTGATCGCCAGCAGGGTGGGGTTGGGTGCGTGTAGTGCGGACATCACGGTTGTCATGTTGGCCATCGATTTGTTCAAGGACCTCTCCACACATTGATTCGGCCTGCCAGTTTCGCGTAGTTCTCCGGTTTCCAGAGGATCCGGTAAACTTCCCGCTACAGATAACATACCGCAAGTATGTTTTGCGGCGGATGAACAGTGCAAGAGTTGGATATGGGGGTGCGTACAGCGATGGATCCAGTGTTCGGTGCGTCGTTGGGCGCTGCCTCGGTTCGTATTGTTCGGGCCGACCCCCAGCCGGAAACCGGATCCACGAGCGGTCGATTCCTGACTCGGACTGTAGATGCATACGACGCCTCTCCGGTCCGGACAGCCGCGATTCACCTAGTTGCTGCGGTTCGCGGGGACACGTCACGGATGGTCATTTCGGTTCCCGACGAGCGGCAGAACGTAGCGCTCGAATCAGAACTGCGTGCCCGAGGTATCGAGGGCGTTGTCACGGTGCCGGAAGCGGTTGCCGTTGTCGCGTTGGTACGGACTTCGGGTGCGGCCGAAGGTTTTCGGTTACTTACAGTTCTCGATATCGGTCGAACCGGAGTGACTGTCTCGATGATCGAGATCGGGACCGCGACAACCATCGCGTCCACGCGGTCGACGGCGCTCGCCGGTGACAGGCTCGACGGGGTTGTCGCGGAGTTACTTCCGGCAACCACTGTTGATGCAGCCCTCGACGCTGATTCAGCGTTCGACGCCCGCGAAGTCAAGGAGTATCTCGCCAGTGGCTCCCGTCGTGCGCAGGTGATGCCCGTTCCCGAATCCATGTGCATCCGTTTCGATTCGGTTGTCGAGCGTGAAGTCGAAGACACGCTGATGGTGATTCGAGAAGTTGCGGCACGAGCTCGGTGTGTCCCTGACGCTTTGGTTCTCGTCGGAGGAGGCGCCCGAATTTCACTGGTGGAGAAGATACTCGCGCGGGAGTTTTCGGTACCGGTGATCAGGCCGGCCGAGCCCGAGCTCGCCTCGGCCAAGGGCGCAGCATTGATAGCCGAGGTCTTACATCAGGAGCACCCCAGCTCGGAAGTCGCGGTTTCGGACGTCGCGGTTTCGGCAGTCTCCGACTCGGAAATCGCAACGGATACTGTAGAAATGTCTTCCGATCAGGCCGTGGTGCACAGCGTCGGTGAAACCGAAGAAGACACCGAATCGGATTCGCTACCTGCTGGTGGGCTTGGGAGGATGCAAATCCTTGTGGGCGTCGGGTTCTCGATAGTTGCGCTGACCAGCTTCCTCGCGTGGGCGGTGCTGCGCCCGTTTTCGGATCCTGCACAGGCGGAACCGCCGCAGGCGCAAACAACGGCAATTGTCGCGCCGGTACCTACCTCCGACTTGCTGCCGCCGACCACGACCAGAGCAATCGATCCACTGACCGAGCGGAATCGGGCACCGGTCAATTTGGTGCGTTCGTGGAGGTACTGAACACAGAGACTCGCGTCAGGTGAACAGTTGGGAACTCCAGTCCTTGCCGTCGGCGAGACCGCCGGGGCAAGCGAAGACCGCAGAACCGACGTGCTGGATGTATTCGTTCAGCGCATCGTGTCGTGAAAGGTTTTGCTGCATCGGAATAAACTGCTCGACCGGATTCCGGCAGTACGCAACGAAGAACAGTCCCGCGTCCAGGTGGCCGAAGCCATCGGAGCCGTCCGTGAAGTTGTATCCGCGGCGCAAGATCTGAATCCCACCGAGTTCCTCGGCAGAGGCCAGGCGCACGTGTGAATCCTCCGGGATGACGAAGTCGTGTCCCATTTTGGAATCGAGATCGAGCTCGTCGAACTCGTCCTTGCCACCGAGCGGCGCTCCGCTCCGTTTGGAGCGGCCGATGACGGCTTCCTGTTCCTTGAGTACTGCGCGATCCCACTGCTCGATCAGCATGCGGATTCGTCTGGCGACGAGGAATGATCCGCCTGCCATCCAGGCCTGATCGTCAGTGGGATCAACCCAGACGTGCTGGGCGAGTGCGTTTGGATCTTCCGCCTTGATGTTGGCTGTTCCGTCCTTGAACCCGAACAGATTTCGTGGTGTCGCCTGCGTCGTCGAGGTCGAGGATGTTCGTCCGAACCCGAGTTGCGACCATTTGACCGACGCGGTCCCGAACGCGACTCGCGCGAGGTTGCGGATCGCATGGACGGCAACCTGGGGGTCGTTGGCGCACGCTTGGATGGCGATGTCGCCCCCGCTGCGATTCGGATCGAGGTTGTCCGCACGGAAGTGGGGGAGATCGAGCAGGGCAGCAGGTTTCTTGTTTGCGAGACCGAAACGGTCGTCGAAAAGTGACGGTCCGAATCCGATGGTCAGGGTGAGTTGCGACGGCGCGAGATCGAGTGCCTCACCCGTGTCGCTCGGTGGTGCATACGGACCGTCGCCGGTCGCTCCGTCCTCGGTTGCTTCCTGACCCGCCGTCATTCGTTCGGCCATCGCCGTCCACGTCTGCAGCAGCGTGATCAGTTCGTCGCGCGACTTCGTCGTCACATCGAAAGCGACGAAGTGCATACGATCCTGGGCCGGCGTCGTGATGCCTGCCTGATGCTCGCCGCGAAAGGCGACCACGTCTGCGTGATCGTCGCCGGAACTCTCGTCGGCGGTCACCCGCCCGATGACGGCACCGGCACCGGCCAGGACGGCGCCGGCCCCCACGGCGCCGAACAGTCGGCGCCGTGAGACTGCGTGCGGTGCTGCGTTTTCCGCAGCGGGTGTGCCTTCTGGTGAATCAGTCATCTACTGTCCCGCGACTACTTCCTGGACCTGGCTGACCTCGGCGGACAGTGCATCGATTTTACGCGAGAGTTCCTGACGCTGCGCCTCGGTGACGGTGTCGTAGTACACGAATCCGTCGCCGACCCGGAACTGCGCCAGCGCAGCGTCGAGGTCGGCGAATCGGTCAGCGATGCGCTGGGCGAGCTCGGGATTACGTTCCTGCAGGATCGGGTTCAGTGCCGCGATCGCCGCTTGCGAGCCGTCGACGTTGGCCTGGAAATCCCACAGGTCGGTGTGCGAGAAGATGTCTTCCTCACCGGTGATCTTGGAAGTCGAGATCTCGTCGAGCAGTCCTTGGGCGTCGCCGGCGATCTTGGTTGGATCGATCGTGTAATCCTCGGCATTCAGCTGGTCGGCAAGATACTGAATGTCTTCGAGCAGTTGATCGGCGACCGCGTTGGTATCCGGCTGAAGCCCGGTCACCCACAAATCCTTCTCGAGGCGGTGGAATCCCGTCCAGACCTGACCGGGCTCCAGATCCGCTTCGCGCAGGTCCAGCTTGGGATCGAGTTCGCCGAAGCTCTCGGCTTCGGGTTCGATGCGCTCGTAGTAGGTACGTGCGATCGGGAAGAGTGCCTTCGCCTGGTCGACGTTGCCGGACTGGACGGCGGCGACGAACTGAGCTGCGGTGTCCTGCAGCGCGACGATCTGGCTGCGGATGTACCTCCGGTAGCCGTCGGCAGCTTCGGCGAGTTGGCCGCTCTCGTCGGTGGCCGCCTGCGAATCGCCCGTGACGACGAAGTCCTGACGGATGCCGGTTCCGACCATGCCCGGCTTGCACGCGAGTTGATAGGTCGCAGCCTCGGGGAGGGAGACGATCAGCTGCCGGGTAAGGCCGGGGCCGATGTTCTCGACTTCGCCCATCGCTCGATCGCCCTCGGCGAAGACGTAGAACTCGGTGACCTTCGAGCCGTTGTTCGTCACCTGGAACGTCGAACTGCCAGTGGTTCCAGTGGTGGCACTGACGTCACACGAATCGTCGGTGGCCGTGACGACGATGTCGCCGTCGCTCGCGGTCGTCTTCTCGGTGCATGCGGCGAGGGAGAAGGGAAGTACCGCGGCCGTGGCCAGTACGAGGGTGGATTTACGCATGTCGGCAATGCCTCTCAGGATTTTTCGGGAACGTGTGTGTCGTGCGCAGGCGGGGTTGTCGGTTCCGATGGGCTCGACGGAAGGGGACGTAGGAAGAGCGCGAGGACGACTACGAGGTAGACGACCCATGCGACGGCTTGCAGGACGGTCGGGTCCGGGCGGAAGTTGAAGATTCCGGCGAGGACGGTGCCGTACCAGGTCGACGGGTCGTAGCCGGGTGTCAGGTTGAACGCGAGATTCGAACCGCCCGGCAGGACGTTTCCGGTCTGCAGAGCGCGAACACCGTACGAGAGGATTCCGGCGGCTACGACGATGAGGAAGATCGCCGTGTACCGGAAGAACGTCGTCAGGTTGAGACGGAGGGCGCCGAAGTACATGGCGACGGTCAAGACGGCGGCCAGGAGAATTCCGAGGAGCAGTCCGACCAACGGCCAGGAGCTGCCTGCGGTGTTCTCGGCGTAACCGACCATGAGCAACGCAGTCTCGACGCCTTCACGACCGACCGCGAAGAACGACAGCGACAAGATGGCGACGGGTCCGGCGATCAACGCCTTCTCCATCCCCGCTTTCAGATCTCCGGAAATGTTTTTGGCGGCCGTGCGCATCCACAAGACCATGATCGTGACGATGACGACGGCGATCAGGGAGGCAACGCCCGCGATGATCTCTGCGGTCAGGCCGTCGACCGTCGACGTTCCGTAGTGGATCGCGAAGAAGATGATCGCCACCATCGCGACGGCGATCGCGACGCCGAGCCACACCCATTTCAGTGCGTCCTTGCGCTGGGCCTTCACGAGGTAGGCGGCGAGAATCATCACCACGATGCCCGCTTCGAGGCCTTCGCGCAGACCGATCAGGCCACTGCCGAATAGCTGGGTGGCAACTGATGGTGTGCTCGCGGCAGCGAGTACCGACACGGGCACGGGCGACTCCTGACTGAGTGAGTGCAACAGCTTCTGACGAACGCATGAGGCTAGGCCAGCCTTAACTCAGAAGAAGATACTCCATCATCGACGGCGAACCATGCTCTCACCTGTACTTTTGCTGTTCTTTACCAATGGATTCGGGAGTAGTTCACTCGCATGTGGATGATGGAGGGGTGTACCGAACTCCCACAGCCCGCAGAAGTCCCCGGCGTCTCTCGCGAGCCGTAGCAGCAGTAGCTGCCGGAACAGCTTTGCTGGGCGCAGGCGTCGTGGCTTGTGGATCGAACGAACCGAAAGTAGCCATTCCGGAGGGCATACCCCCAGGTACCGGCTCTCCGACGCCGCCGATCGACATCAATGCTCCCGGCCGCAGTGCTGATCAACTCGCCGACTGGGCAGCGGGATTGTCGGACGACATCGGGATCGGGACGACGGCACTCGAGGCCTACGGGTACGCCGCTGCGGTGATGGCCGAGACGCTTCCCGGCTGCGGAATCGGGTGGACAACTTTGGCCGGTATCGGCAGCGTCGAGAGCCGCCACGGGACCTACGACGGCTCGTCGGTCGACGCGTTCGGCCAGGTTGCTCCGATCATTCGGGGAATCCCTCTCGACGGTGGCCCGGGAGTTGCCGAGATCCCCGACACCGACGGCGGGGCGATGGACGGCGATCCAGTGCACGACCGTGCGATGGGGCCCATGCAGTTCATCCCCGAGACGTGGCTCAAATGGGGAGTCGACGCCAACGGCGACGGCCGGGTGGACCCCGACAACATCGACGACGCTGCCCTCACGGCCGCCCGCTACCTGTGTGCACGCGGGGGAGACCTCACTTCCGCTGCCGGATGGCAGCAGGCACTGATGGCGTACAACCTCTCGGGCGACTATCTCGCACTCGTTCGTGATCGTGCGTCGGCGTATTCAGTCGGGGTACGGCCGGACTGACGGTGATCGATCCGCAGGTCGGACCCGTGACCGCGCGTCGATAAAGAAGCCTTCGGCCCGTGCGGTTAGGCTGTGTGCTGGCACTACAGAGGTGCTGGCACTGCAGAGGCCCAGCCGCGATCGTGGTCCTCTTTCGACCGGAGGGGTCGGAGCCCAAGTGTCAAGCACGCAGAGCGTGCCCCAATGCGAAGCCCATTCGAAGGAGAACCACACAGTGGCCAGTATTGAGCAGGTCGGAGCTCGCGAGATCCTTGATTCCCGTGGTAACCCCACGGTTGAGGTCGAGGTTCTGCTCGAAGACGGAAGTTTCGCCAGGGCTGCGGTGCCGTCCGGCGCTTCGACCGGTGAGCACGAAGCCGTCGAACTGCGCGACGGTGGCGCACGCTACGGCGGAAAGGGCGTCGAGAAGGCCGTGGAGGCTGTGCTCGGCGAGATCGCTCCTGCCATCATCGGCATCGACGCAACCGAGCAGCGCACGGTCGACCAGGCGCTGCTCGACGCGGACGGCACCCCGGACAAGTCGCGTCTCGGCGCAAACGCTCTGCTCGGTGCCTCGCTTGCCGTGGCTCGCGCCGCCGCCGAGTCCTCGGGCCTCGAGCTGTTCCGCTACGTCGGTGGCCCCAACGCTCACGTTCTCCCTGTCCCGATGATGAACATCCTCAACGGTGGCGCGCACGCAGACACCGGCGTCGACGTCCAGGAGTTCATGGTTGCTCCCATCGGCGCACCGAGCTTCAAGGAATCGCTGCGCTGGGGCGCCGAGGTCTACCACTCCCTGAAGTCGGTTCTCAAGGAGAAGGGCCTCTCCACCGGTCTCGGCGACGAAGGCGGATTCGCGCCCGACGTCGCAGGCACCAAGGAAGCACTCGACCTCATCACGATCGCCGTGAACAAGACCGGCCTCAAGCTGGGTACCGACGTCGCGCTCGCTCTCGACGTCGCTGCCACCGAGTTCTACACCGACGGCACCGGCTACAAGTTCGAGGGCAAGAACCGCACCGCGGCCGAGATGGCGGCGTTCTACGCCGAGCTCATCGACGCCTACCCGCTCGTTTCCATCGAGGATCCGCTCGACGAAGACGACTGGGACGGCTGGGTCGCACTCACCGATCAGATCGGCAACAAGATCCAGCTCGTCGGCGACGACCTCTTCGTCACCAACCCCGAGCGCCTCGAAGAAGGCATCGTCAAGGGTGCGGCCAACGCACTCCTGGTGAAGGTCAACCAGATCGGCACCCTGACCGAGACCCTCGATGCCGTCGATCTCGCTCACCGCAACGGCTACAAGACGATGATGAGCCACCGTTCCGGCGAGACCGAGGACACCACCATCGCCGACCTCGCGGTTGCCGTCGGCAGCGGCCAGATCAAGACCGGTGCTCCGGCACGCAGCGAGCGCGTTGCCAAGTACAACCAGCTGCTGCGCATCGAGGAGAACCTCGGCGACGCAGCACGTTACGCCGGCGAGGTTGCGTTCCCGCGCTTCGCTTTCGAGGCCTGACGGAAATCTAAGATTCAGTAGTGTCTGCACAGCGCGGTAAGCCACGATCCCCCGGCGGAAGTCCGGGGGGTCGTGGTTCCCGTCGTGGGGACACACCGTCGCGTGCGCGTCGGGACAGTGCCCGACGCGCACGCGTGTCGGAACCTTCGGTAGATCCGGAAGCAGTCGATTCCGCTGTGACAGACCCCGCGCAACCGGGGGTCTCCGCCGAGAAAGCGTCGGCGCGAGGGTCGAAGTCGGCCCGGGGGAAGAGCGGAACCAACAAGTTCTGGTCTCGGCTTCCGAAGTCGGACAACACCATTTTCGGCTTGTCCACCAGTCGGGCAGTTGTGCTCGCGATGGTTGTGCTCATGCTGGCGCTGACACTGGCAGTGCCGCTCCGTACTTACATCAGCCAGCGTTCGGATGCCGCGCAGGTGGCGGCCGAACGTCAGGTACTCGAGGAAGAACTGCGAAAGCTGCAAGGGCAGAACGCGCGCTTCGACGACCCTGCGTACATCGAAGCTCTTGCACGAGAACGCCTTCGGTACGTCAAACCGGGCGAGACCCCGTTCCAGGTTCAGCTTCCCGGTGACTACAAGGAACCCGAGAAGAAGCAGGAAAAGGAAACACCGCTCACAGGTCCGTGGTATCGCGATCTGTGGCAAACGATTTCGGAACCGCCAGTGGTTCCCGAGACGACGACACCGGCCCCGATGCCGTTGGCGCCGATAGAGCCAGAAGAACAAGGAGTACCCACCGGGTGAGCAACACGTCCGAAAATTCCCCACAGGTTTCACAAGCGGATCTCGACGCCGTTGCCGCTCAATTGGGCCGTGAGCCACGCGGAGTGATCGAGATCGCGTACCGCAGCCCGGACGGTCAGCCGGGCGTGGTCAAGACCGCCCCCAAACTTCCGGACGGAACACCGTTCCCGACGTTGTACTACCTCACGGACCCGCGACTGACTGCCGAAGCGAGCCGTCAGGAATCCGCCGGCGTCATGCGTGAAATGACCGAACGCCTGACCCAGGATCCGGAACTTGCCGCGGCCTATCGACGGGCATACGAGTCGTACCTTGCCGAGCGTGACGCGATCGAATCTCTGGGAACCGACTTTGCCGGCGGTGGGATGCCGGATCGTGTCAAGTGCCTGCACGTGCTGATGGCACATTCGCTTGCCAAGGGACCCGGCGTCAATCCGCTCGGTGACGAGTCCGTCGCGTTGGCCGGTCACGGAAAGCTGCGCGGCACTGCAATTCCCGCGGACTGGCCTGGCATCGACGATGCCGACAACACCGACCGGTGACTCGCCGTGTCGCCGCAGTCGATTGCGGTACCAACTCCATTCGACTGCTGATCGCCGACGTCGGCGCCGACGGTCGTCTGGTGGATGTCCGGCGCGAGATGCGCGTCGTGCGACTCGGTCAAGGTGTTGATGCGACAGGGACATTCGCGCCCGAGGCCATCGAACGCACCCGGATCGCGCTGGTCGAGTACGCGTCGATGATCGCCGATGCCGGAGCAACCGCCGTTCGCATGGTCGCCACCTCGGCTACTCGCGACGCTGCGAATCGGGAAGAATTCTTCACGATGACGCGGGACGTGCTCGGCGCGGTGATTCCCGGATCCGGAGCAGAGGTCATCACCGGCGACGAAGAGGCGCGCCTCTCGTTCAGCGGTGCTGTGGGAGAACTCGATCCGTCGGAGGGCCCCTTCGTGGTGGTCGATCTCGGCGGCGGATCCACCGAAGTTGTCCTAGGCGAGGCGTCCGGCGTCCAGGCTGCGTACTCCACCGACATCGGCTGTGTGCGCGTCACGGAGCGGTGCTTACCGTCGGATCCGCCTACAGCAGAGCAGGTTTCCGAGGCGACGGCTTTCGCGACCGCGAAACTTGCCGAGGCGTTCGAGGCCGTACCCGTCGAGAAGGCGCACACGTGGGTGGGTGTCGCTGGAACCATGACGACGCTGGCCGCGATCGCGCAGGATCTTCCGGAGTACGACGCCGAGAAGGTGCACCTGTCGAGGATTTCGTTCAATCAACTGTTCGACGTGTGCGAGCGTCTCATTGCTATGCCTCGGGTTGATCGTGCTGCCTTCGGCCCGATGCATCCGGGGCGGGTGGACGTCATCGGCGGCGGAGCGATCATCACCACGGTGCTGGCTCAAGCGTTCGAAGCCAAAGCCGGGATCACCGAACTGGTTGTCAGCGAACACGACATACTCGACGGCATCGCGATGTCGGTAGCTCAGACCGACCCGATAGTCTGATCCCTGCCGCACCCGACCCGTCGGGTGCGGCAAGGCCCCCATAGCCCAATTGGCAGAGGCAACGGACTTAAAATCCGTCAAGTGTCGGTTCGAGTCCGACTGGGGGCACCAAGTAGCCGCAGGTCGCGACGCCTTCCCTGTAAATCGAATGGCGCCCCAGGTCCTGCAGGGCCGTGAAAAGGCCGTGACGTGCGGCGTACCCCAGGCGGACGTAGGCGCGAGTGTCGGGGGCGGTCGGTATGGTTTCAGCTCATGAACCCACCGGACGTGCGTTATGCACTCGCTGCAATGTTGAACCCCGCTCTCGGTCGCGTCTCGGAACGGGCTGAGCGAGGTCAGACCCTCAAGGCATGGGGGCTGAAACCCCATCGTCCTGATCCCGGCACGCCAATGGCTAAGGACGACGCGGATGGATACTATGAGAAGATCCCAGAGGGCTTGTCTGGCACCGTGATGTACCCGATCATGAATGCTATCGACGCGATTGCTTCGACAAGGGCATTGGTTGTACAGGCGAAGGCAGACGCTCCATTCAACCATCACCCTGCTGCTTTTCTTTCACTGTGCAGAACAGCAGTCGAGTGCTCAGCGCAAGCTATTTGGATAATGAGTTCCGAAGATCGAGACGCAAGGCGCAAGAGAGCTGCTGGTCTCGCAAAGGTGGGAATTGAGCACGCGCGAGAATGGCATGGAGAGACACAGAACGCTCACGACAATGGGCTTCGAACGATGTCTGACGAAGCCTATGCGCAGAACAAGCATCGGTTCGAGTTCCACACCAAGGAGCTTGAGGTCTTGGAAACCCTTGAGCCTGCAAACGCACGACAGTACTCGGAAATGGTTCGGAAGGCCGCGAATTGGATCGCTGCCAATCCACCAAAGCACACGTCCGACGTGGCCGGGGTGCACTATCAGACGGTCTCTAAGCTGGGATACAGGGTTTGCTCTAGTTTCACCCACGGGCATGCATGGCCAATCCATCTGCTCGGAAATCCGATGGAATCTTTTGGAATGATGGCGGACTCTATCAATCTTGCACTCATCAACACTGAGTGTGCGTTGTCACTATATGAGGCACAGTCAACAGACCCGAACGGTAGCCGAACAAATTACTACCCGGAAAGATTGCAGGTCACGATAGACGACTGGCGCACACGATACTGAGAGTTGTTTAGTGGCTGGTCCAGTAACGTGCGCGAGGCGCTTGGGCTTGAACTCCTCGGGGGTCCGGATTGAAGCAGCTATCGATACTGATCTCAAGGATTACATGGCTCCGACCGGCATGTCCTGCGGTCCCGATGGAAGCCCAGTTCTTCTACGGTTTATCGGTCAAGAACTTCTCGAGTATGACCGACCGGGCTGCCCGGCAGATCGCTTACCGAACAGCGGCACTACGTTCGACAGTCCATTGGCTGGTGTTGTGAGGACGGCGGTAGGCTCGGGAAGATCATTGCCTGCGCCACCATCCTCTTCTGGTATCCAATCGCCGTAGGTGTCGAGGGTGAGCGTAAAGGTTGAGTGCCCCAGCCACTTTGAGACCTGCATGAAGTGGGTGCCGGCCATAAGGTGCATCGTCGCGAAGGTGTGGCGGAGGTCGTGGAGTCGTACTCCGCGAGTGGCGGAAAGGTCGGTGGTCGCTGGGGCGCTAGCGGGAAGTCCGACCACCACCAGCGCGGGACGAAATATTGTGTCGTAGAACGCGCCCATTGCGTTTGGTTGGGTCCAGTCGAGCGGAACCGCGTGCCGCTCGCCCGCAGGCCGGAAGCCACCGCCGTTCTTCCTCGACGGCCACAGCGGAGCAGTCGGCTCGGTGGACCTCGGGTGTTCTTCCGCGAGGTAGTCGCGCATGCGCTCAGCCAGCCAAGTCGGTAGCGGAACGGTCCTGCGGGACCGCTTAGATTTCGGCGTGCTCGACTCCCACCGACCCTCCTTTCGGTTCTTGGTTCGTAGGACGCTGATTGCGCATCGCGTAGTGGGGGAGCCGTCGGCCTTGGCTGGGCCGGTCGTAAACGAGAGGTCCCGAATCTCCAACCCCGAGTTCTCAGATGCGCGAAGTCCGCTGTACGCCAGAAAGCTCACCATTAGCCCGTAAATCGGGTACATCGACGCAACCTCTCCGCTGAGTTGGGCGACCTGGGTTGCGGTGTGTCGGTTCGAGTCCGACTGGGGGCACCACGTAGATCCTCCTGCACATTGAATCGAAAAACCCCGCTCGTCCTCTTCGGGCGGGCGGGGCTTTCCGTGGAGCAGCGACTGACCACCAAGTGGCTACTGAGCCCAGACGGTCGTCCCGGCAGGAGCATTCAGCGTGTTGACGAGATCGATGCCGGCTACGACAGCCGCGCCGCCGCCGCCGAGGATCGTTCCGGCGACACCGCCGATTCCGGCGCCTGTTGCGAGGCCACCCAGGCACAGTGCCGCGGCGACGGGGAGTCCGACGATGGTCAAGCCCAGCGGAGCGCCGACAGCGCAACCGATTCCGGCGCCGACGATGGTGCCGAGCAGGCTGCCGACCTGAGTGCCGAGGCCGAGTTGGCTCTGGAAGTGCGCAATCGCCCGATCATTCTCCTCGGGCGAGGCGACGGGCGTCCATTCCTTTGCCGCAGGCGCACTCTCGGGTCGAGGTGTTGCCTTCGCCGAATCGGTGATCGGTGTCAGCGTGAGGGTCTTACCGTCTTCACTGATCGTGCGATCGAAGGGGAACTGTAGATCCCCGAGGTTGTATGCGAGAGGCAGGGAAACAAGGTCGGCTCCCTTGCTGTCCTGCAAGACGACGGACTTGCCGTCGCCGGACACCTTGAACAGCCCGGCGTCGATGGTGGTGACGATCGACTTGTCGACGACCTTCGCTTCGTAATTCACGTCGGTCGACGGATCAGCTGATGCGATCCCTGTTGATGCTCCGACTGCAGCGACCGCTAGAGCAGTCACAGCCGCCTTCTTGAAGAAACCCATAGTTCAACCCCGTGTTCGCCTGCGTGTGCTCGCAGAAACTCGACAACTTCGGACATTGGTAAACCCCCGACAAAGCCTTCGTATTAAAGCAGACCGAAGTGACGGAAGGGATAGTTGCGCTCGGGCCGACCGGAAGCGGCCGGTGTAATCGAATGTGCAGCGTGCAGTATCAAGTTGTCGAACATGTGTGCGAAAATGTGGAGATGCGGTTGACCGAGCAATCCCCGGACTGCTGCCCCAACGGACACCGGCTCACGGCGAACACATGCCTTGTCGGTTGGGAGGTCTGCGGGTGTGCCTCGGCGGAGAATGGCGGACACAGGACCCATTACTGCAGGCGATGTGGTGAAACTGTCCGGACGCCGGAGTGTGTCGGCGTGAATCCGCAGAAAAGTCGGTGGAGTTGAAGTGCTGTTACGTTGTGTTTCAAAGAGATTCGCGAGAGCCTCACCCGGCGGATCGGTGCCGGGTGAGGCTTGTGGATCAGGTAGGCGGCGCGACGGGTGCGTCGCTGCTTCCTCCCGAGCTCCCGCTCGACGAGCCGGTGCCGAACAGTAGGCCGAAGAAGCCGGAGATTGCGCCGAAGAAATCGAACATGGGCGAGCCTTTCGCGAGGACGAATGCGGTCACGACAAGTGGCCGACTTGTGGTGGTGTTCAGAGAAGTTCCGTCGACATTGACGGCAAAGGCGTCGGACGAAGGCCGACTGCCGGATGAAATGTACGATTCGTCCCGGTTTGATACAAGTCTTTCCCGAGTAACAGTTACTTGAGACTTAAATTATCGGGGGTGCCTGCCTGATCTGGGGTGCCCTGCCTGCTTGGGTGGGGCAACCAGGCAGGGCAGTGGTTGGCCGTCCCTCTCAATACCGACCTACGGCGAACCATCGGCGTTGAAACTACCCACAGTTCGTGACGTGCGCCACTTACGTACCGGTACCTTCGTTAGCCGAGGTCGGACGTTGCGGCGAAGGCGGTCGTCGACGTCCCCGCGGGGACGTGGTTCATCGAGAAATCGCGGTCCCGATCAGGGTTGACGACGCTTGCCAACAGGAGCATGGCGGCGACAAAGAGAACTCCTGCGGCGAGGTAGGCGATTCTCACGGGCAGGCGCGGGCGTTGATCTGAATTCGTGGACATTCACGTTCTCCATCGGTGCATGTTGGACGAACGCCTAGTTTAACGATCAACTAATGAAAGGGTGCGAACAGTGACGCAAGATACGAAAAGGCCCTCGATCTCGGGGGAAATCGAGGGCCTTTCCGGTCGAACGTCGGCGTCGCCAAGCACATAGCGTCACCGACCCACTATCGGTGTCGAGCGTGACCCCTCATGTCCGACCCCACTTCTCGACACTATCCAGTAACTTGCGACATTGTGGATGATTCGGACATTGTCATTCGGATGGGGGAGATCCCGTCCGCAGCCCCTACTTTCGTCCGGCAGCCCATTTCATTCCCCAGTTGTAGGCCCGATCGAGATCGGACTGACTGCCGTTGATGTACTGAACTTCACGGGTCACCGTCACGCCCTGACCTGAACTCTGGATGAGAGCGATCGCGCACAGTCGCTCCTGGTTGCTGGCGGAGTCGAGTCGCACTTCCACCTCCGGCCCGTTGGTGGGATACAAGGTGACGACGCCGTCCACCGCCGCCCAGTTGGGAGCGCCGTCGTAGATCATCGCGAAGATCAGGATTCGCCGGAAAGCGCTTGGGTCACCAAGATTGACGTGCATGTTCTCGCCGCCGGTGTTCGCACCACTGCGGTCGTCGCCGTCGAGGGAGATGTAGGGCGGAGAAGTCAGTGAACCGAAACTGTTACCCAAGGCCTGAACTACTCCCTTGGACCCGTCGGCAAGTTCGTAGAGGCATCCGAGGTCCAGGTCGACCGCACCAGAGCCTGCGCCGGCGAGCTTGGCGAGAAAACCGGTCTTCTTCGGTGGTGCCCCCTGTGACCAGTTGAGGTTCACGCGCATATTGCCTTGTCGTTCACCCGCCTTCGCGAGGTTGACCGTCGGCGCCGATTTTGTGAGCGTGATCTTGCTCAGGCTGACCGGTGCTTGCGACGGAGTGGACTCGCCGGAACGTCGGGTGTAGTCGATTGCCATCGTGATAGTCCTTGTCTGAACTCGAATGAGTCCGATCGTGTTACCCGTCGAGGAATCTCCACCGACGTGATCGGCGATCTCCGGCCGTTGTCCCTCATGTCTGATTTCAACCCATGGGCATCAAACTTGCGGCGCCAACTTGCGGCAGACCAGCAGTTTGCTGATTACTGTGTCTGTGGGCAGACGCGCGCGACTCCGAAATAGGGTGGACGCACTGGTTGACACGGCAACGTCCAATTACGGAAGAATTGCTGAGTCGGACGTCCGATTCAATTGCGTCGTGGGAGCGGGAGGTAAGTGATGCCAGTCCTGTCGCTTCTGCAACCCCGCCAGAGAGAAAGACTGACGCCCGCCCAACGTGATGACGTAACTCGTGAGCAGATAGCCGTCACCTTCGGCGTGCTGCCATGGGCCGCTGCCGTCCACCTCGTCGTCACACTCGGGCTGACGTTGTATGTAATTCCCCCGGACGGCGGACCGCTGCCGCGTGTGTGGCCCTTGCTGTCCGGCGTGATCGGGTTGGTGGGGATGTGCGTGGGTCTCGCCATTCATTTCAACCTGATCACACCCACGTACCGGATGTCCTACGCGTTTCTCATCGTCGAATTTGCTGTAGTCGGGATCCTGTATTCCTCGCTCGCCCTGGTCCTGTACCCGATCCTGGACGATTCCGGCGATCTGATCCTGATAGCGGTCACCACATCGATCACCGGTGCCGGAGCCGTGGCCACCGCGATGTTGCGAGTGGTGGGGGTCACCTGGGTCCTGTCCAATCTGATAATCCTCGGGGTGGCATTCTGGCTTCAGCCGGGACCCGAGTTCGAACGAATTCTCATTGGAATGATCGCCTATGGCGCGGCTCTGATCGGCGGCACGATAGTGGTCTCGGGCAACCTGGAATCTCGCTATCGAGCTGAATTGAGCGCCGCGTCGGAACGATCGGTCGTGCAGATGCTTCTCGAAGACTTCGAAGGCAACGCCGGGGACTTCGTGTGGGAGACGGACCAGAAAGGCAAGTTCAACCGAATCCCGACGCGGCTCGCGGTCGAAGCGGGGCTGGACTCCACCGAGTTGCAGGGAACGGCGTGGCAGGACCTGTTCATGGAGTTGGGCACCCTACGGATCCCCGGCGGGATCGATGCGCTCATGGAGTTGCAGCAGGCCCGCCACACGAAGACCGCATTCGTCGACGTGCTCGTTCCGGTCCGAGTTCACGGTGAAATTCGGTGGTGGCAGATCTCCGGACGCCCGCGCCCCGGCCGTACACCCGACGAGTTCGTCTGGCGAGGAGTCGGTTCCGACGTCACGGAAGTAAAACTGCAGAGTGACGAGATCGTGCGGATGGGTCGTGTGGACGCACTCACCGGTATGCCGAACCGGCACAGCTTCTGGACCGAGCTCGAGCGACTGCTGCGCGAGCCGTACACAAGCGAAAGTGGTCTCGCGTTGGCCATGCTCGACCTCGACAACTTCAAGTCGGTCAACGACACACTGGGACACACCGTTGGCGACGCGGTTCTGCGAGAGGTCGCGGATCGCCTGTCCGAAGCCGGCGGGGTGTCACAGTTGTTCGCACGTCTGGGGGGAGACGAGTTCGCGGTTCTTTTCACCGATGTGGGTGACAGCTCACAAGTTCGTACTCTGCTCGGCCGCTACATCGAAACTCTGCACGAGCCGATCACAGTGGCTGGTACGCGGTTGGAGATCGGATGCAGCATCGGGTACTACCTCCCCGACGAGCTGCCGTCCTCCGCCGACGAGATGATGGGCGCTGCGGACCTGGCTTTGTTCGCGGCAAAGGAATCCGGGCGCGGGGCCGTACGTGAATATCGAGACTCGATGAAGTCCGTGGCCGATCGGCGGGCCCGCCTGCTCGAAGATCTGGGAAACACTGTCGCGGAGAAGGACCTCGAACTCGAGCTGTTGCCCAGGATCGACGTGGTTTCCCGCGAGATCGTGGCCGTGGAAGTCCGCGTGATCTGGCACAACGCCCGCCTCGGTGCCGTTACGTCCGCCGAATTCATGAGCGTCGCAGACGACACCGGTTTGGCGTACTCACTGGGGACTACCGTCTTCGAGTTGGCCTGCGAGGCGGCGTCCCGCCTTCCTGATCACCTGCGGGTAGCCGTCGCGGTATCGACGCGTCAGCTCGAATCGGATTCCTTTGTCGTCGCGATAGGGGACTCGCTTCGACGATCAGGTGTCAGTGCACATCAGCTCGAGCTCCAACTCAACGAATCATCGGCGATCACCGACGAGTCCAAGTTTGCGTTGCACGCCATCGCGGACATGGGAATCGCGCTGACCGTGGACGAGTTCGGCGCCGGATTCTCCTCGCTCGCATCACTGTCCGGCCTTCCGTTCACCCGAGTCCGGATAGAGCGCTCCATTTCGGGTGCAGTGCCTGGTGGACGGTCGATCCTCGAAGCTGTCGTGGATCTGGTCGACGCGTTGGGAATGGAGGTCGTCGTCTCGGGAGTCGACGGTGAGGAAGACTTGAAGTCCGTGGCCGCTGCAAGGGTGAGGACTGTTCAGGGATACATCGCCGGCGGAGCCATGTCGGTCGACGCGGTCGCAGCGGCGGTAGCAGGCCGACGTGGGTGACCCGGCAGTACTCCGTAGGCGTCGCGTCGGGACGTCGGTGCGCAAACTCGGTCGCAGCGGCACGGAACAACACCTCTCGGATTACGATCGCCGTCGCCTACTCGATCGACGACTGCGGTTCACCGCGCGCGTACTGCCGTGGTCGTTTCTGACCGCGGCGGTTGCCTTGTCAGCGATCGTGGTGCTTCTGCCGGTGGATGCCGGATGGTTCACCTTCGCCTGGTCGAGCGTCATGCTGTTGTCGAGCGCTGGATTCAGTGTGTATTGGCTCCGGCGCTCGCGTCTCGGCGTCTCCGAGTCCCAGACCACCGAACTGGTGGTACTCACAGTCGAAATCATTGTCTGGGGAGTGCTCCTGGCGTGCTTGGCTCTCGTTCTCTTCCCGATGCTCGATCCTCGTGACGAGTTGGTACTGAGCTCGACCTTGATCGGTGGGATCGCGGTCGGCGTGTTTCCCACCATGATGTTTCGCGGAATCACTGTGGTCTGGATCAGCCTGGTGGGAGTCGGGTTGGCCGGGGCGTTCTGGACGGAACCGGGCACATCGCGTTTCGTGCTGATCGGGGTGCTGGTCGTCTTTGTAGGTTCGCTCTACAGCGGAACTTTGCTGTTGGCCAAACTTTTCGAGAGACGGCTACGCGCCGAACTCATAGCCGAGGACGAACGAGATCTCGTCGAGTTGTTGCTCAACGATCTCGAAGACGGAGCACAGGATTGGCTCTGGGAGACCGATTCGCGCGGTATCGCCAGTACCGTGTCGTATCGATTCGCCGAGCAGGTCGGTTTGCCGGCAGCACAGATTCGGGGCCGCACAATGCACGAGATCCTGATCGGGATCGGCGCGTCCCGAACAGATGTGGGCAGGAAGTCCCTTGATCTCCTCGCCGCGAATTTTCAAGCCGGGACGGCGTTTCGGGACCTCACCATGCAGGTCGTCGTTCGGGGCGATACTCGCTGGTGGTCGATGTCAGGTCACCCGGGCAGTGGCGATGGGGCGACCTACGGGTGGCGCGGTGTCGGATCCGATATCACGCACTCGTATCACCAGCGCCAGAACATCTTGCGATTGGCAGAGATCGATTCGTTGACCGGGCTCAGAAATCGGTACAGCTTCAACGCTCAACTGTCTTCGCGGATTCGGGACGGACACAGGGTGTGGCTGGCAATTCTGGATCTGGACAACTTCAAGTCGATCAACGACCGGTTGGGACACCACATCGGAGACGACGTGCTTCGCGATGTTGCCGGCAGACTGCACAGCGTTCTGCGATCGAACGAGATCTGTGGCCGACTGGGGGGTGACGAGTTCGCCATCGCCTTCGACGACGTAGCCTTCGACGACATCGGGAGTGCAGATGAGGTGGAGAAGAGATTCCAAACGATTCTCGACTCATTCGAACGACCATTTTCACTGGTCGGCAACCAGATTCGCATTCGTGCCAGTCTGGGGTACGGCTCGATGCCCGACGACGCCGACAGCCTCGAAGACCTGGTGATTGTCGCGGACCTCGCGCTTTACCACGCAAAGGAGAGCGGTCGGAACCAGATTCGCGCCTTCGATGCGACTTTGCGGGATCGTGCGACGGGTAGGGCCAGGGCATTGTTGGATCTTCGTCGTGCGTTGATCGACGAAGAGTTCGAGTTGGTTTATCAGCCACAGGTCTCGGCCGCGACGGGAGTTGTCGTCGGGTTCGAGGCTCTGCTGCGGTGGAACCATCCGACTTCAGGTCTCGTCTCGCCGGGAGACTTCATTTCGGTCGCCGAGGAAACCGGCTTGATCGTGCCGATCGGTGCAGGTGTTCTGAGGGCTGCCTGCACGGCGGCGACAACGTGGCCGGAGGACATTCGGGTTGCCGTCAACGTTTCTCAGGTGCAACTGCGTTCGAGTCGATACGTCGACTCGGTACGCCGGACACTGATCGAGGTGAACCTCCACCCCAGCCGACTCGAGATCGAGGTGACCGAATCGTTGGTCATCGACGACGCCGACCGAGATGTGTTGGTACAGCTCTCGGCGCTCGGCATCGCCATTGCGATGGACGACTTCGGCACAGGGTTCTCCTCGGTTGCCAGCTTGGCCCGGCTGCCGCTCGATCGGTTGAAGATCGATCGGGCGTTCGTCGCACCGCTGGACGCGGATCCCTCGAATTCGAGGTTCGCTGTCTTGCGAGCCGTCATCGCGATTGCCAAGTCTCTGGGGCTGGACACCGTCGCCGAGGGCGTGGAGACGGAGAGGCAGCGCGCGATAGTGACCGAGTGCGGATGTGACGTGATCCAGGGGTACCTCGAGGGAATGCCGATACGGGCAGCCGAGATTCCGCACTATTTGAATGGGCGACTCGGCGGTTCGAGCAGGTGGGGTGTCGCGGCTACCACTGAGTGAGAACTTTGCGCCCGTTTTGCCGATCGATGTGTGACGGTACGCCGAAGTGCTTCACATCGAACTGCAGAAGGGTGTCTTCGTGGTGGTCGGATCGGCGTACTCCCCAGGGCCGATGTTGGTGGGTAAGAAGGCAGTGGTCACAGGCGGTTCCCAGGGAATCGGCGCAGCGATTGTTCGAGCATTTGCATCGCATGGCGCGTCAGTTCTGGTTGTCGACGTGGCTCCTCTTGGCGACGTCGAATTCGACTCGGCTGCAGGTGGTTCGATCAACTATCTCGAGTACGACGTGCGGACGCGGGAAGTCCCCGTAGCGTTGACCGAGTTCGCGCCGGACGTCCTGGTGAACAACGTGGGTCATTTCCTGAACCCGCCGACAGAGTTCACCGGTACGGATCCAGGTTTCTGGTCCGAGGCCGGCAGCATCAATTTCGATCACGTCGTGCGTCTGACCCATGCCCTGCTTCCCGGCATGATCGACCGCGGTTTGGGTGGATCGATCGTGAACCTGACGACGGTGGAGGCGCATCGAGCGATCCCGGGCCACACGATGTACTCGGCATACAAGGCCGCGCTGACACAGTTCACCAGAAGCCTTGGTGTGGAGATCGGTCGAACCGGAGTGCGCGTCAACGCCATTGCCCCGGATCTGATCGAGTCGGTACAGGTGCCGTATCGCACGATCGTTCCTGCCGACGACTGGGACAAGTGGCCGGGGTGGGCACCGTTGGGCGGACCGGGCCAGCCGGTCGACATTGCCGGCCCCGCACTGTTCCTGGCTTCCGACCTGGCGAGATACATCACCGGAACCGTGATCCACGTCGACGGCGGCTCGCACGCTGCCGGAGGCTGGTTCCCCACAGAAGAGGGTGGCTGGACCAACCGGCCCCGAAAGGCTTGACACATGACAACTTTCAGTCTGAACGTTCCCAACTTCGGCACCACTCTCGCGGAGGACTCCTACGCGAAACTCGTGCAGGTCTGTCAGAACGCGGAAGCTGCCGGCTTCGACCGGGTCCTCGTCACCGATCACGTGGTGATGGGCTCGGACAACTCGGCGTACACGTGGTCGGCGTTCCCCACCGAGCCCGACGCCAACTGGCTCGAGCCGCTGACCGTCCTGGCTTTTGTTGCCGGACAGACGAAGACAATTCGCTTGGGGACCGGAATCGTCATCGCGGCGCTGCGCGGGGGAGCGGTACTGGCCAAGACGGCCGCGACACTCGATCTGCTCTCCGGGGGCCGACTCGACCTGGGCGTCGGAACCGGTTGGCAGGAACGTGAATACGAGGCGGCAGGTATGGACTTCGGTAAAAGGGGACCACTGCTCGACGACGCTCTCGCAGTGTGCCGGGCCCTGTGGAGTTCGGCGCCGGCGAGCATCGACACCCCTCGTCTGAAGTTCGACGACGTGTACTGCGCGCCCCGTCCGGCCGCTGGAATCCCGATCTGGGTGTCCGGTTCGCTCTCCAAGGCCGTTGTACGACGCGTCGCGACCTGGGGTGACGGGTGGATTCCGATCATGGGTGCCGCGGACGACGACCTACGTGAAGGGATCGACGTCATCGGCAAAGCGATGGCGGATCTCGGACGCGATCCAGCGGAATTGCAGGTCCGTGGGCGACTGACCGTCGTACGCGGGTCCGACGGTTCGATCGACCTCCCGGCGACGATGATCGGCGCCGAGCAGCTGCTCGAATCCGGTGCCACCGATGTGCTGGTTGCGCTGGCAGCAGTAGATCCGGATCCGGATGCGGCGATGGCAGAGTTCGGCGAGCTGGTGTCGGCCTTCGCAAAGGTGACCCGCTGACGATTGCGTCGAGGCGGTAGTTCTATCGTGCGAAGTGTTGTAGTGCAGCCTGATCGAGGAGAGAACACATGACCGAGAGCATCGTCGTGGATACGAGCCTGGAAGCGTTGCTCGACGCCCGGATCAGCTGCCGCGCCTACGAGGACCGTCAGGTGCCACGTGAGGTGATCGAGGAGATCCTTCGGCTGGCGCAGAAGACGCCGTCGTGGTGCAACACGCAACCGTGGCAGGTCGCGATCACCGAAGGGGAGGGCACCGAGCGATTCCGCGCCGGCCTCGGTGAGTACGTGATGGCCAACGCCCAGGAGTCGGACTTCGAGTTCCCGCGCGCGTACCAGGGCATCTACAAGTCGCGTCGGTTCGACTGCGCGATGGCGCTGTATTCGAGCGTCGGAATCGAGCACGGTGACCGCGCCGGATCCGCGGCACAGACGATGAAGAATTTCGAGCTCTTCGGCGCTCCTCACGTCGCGATCATCACCACTGACGAGGCATTGGGCACCTACGGCGCAGTCGACTGCGGGTTGTACGTGAACAGCTTCCTGCTCGCGGCCCAGAGTCTGGGGGTCGCCACGATCCCGCAGGCGGCGCTCGCGGGCAGCTCCAAGTTCATTCACGAGCATTTCGGTATCGACGACACTCGCAAGGTTGTCTGCGCGATCTCGTTCGGATACCCCGACGCCGACCACCCGGTGAACGGATTCCGCACCGAACGCGAAACCGTCGACAACGTCGTGCAGTGGATGTCGAACTGACAGGGATGTCGAACTGATCACCTGCTGGTCGGGGGATTGAGTGTTGCGTAGTTCCACCTGAAAGACTGGTGGCATGTCCGACACACCCGAACTGTTCGATCGTCTGCGCCGATTCCCCGATGTCGAGGCACCCAATCTCTTTGCCGTCGATGCGGCTGATCGTCTGATCCTCGACGAGGCCGCCGACGCTCTTGCCGCGGCACCGGCGGGCACCGTCGTCGTGATCGGCGATCACTACGGTGCGCTGACTGCCGGTGTTGCGCTCGTGCACGGAATCGCCGCCGTGCGCGTTCACCAGGATCCGCTCACCGGAGAGCTGGCCCTCGCGAACAATGCGCGCGAACTCGGATTCAGTGACGCCTTCACCTCGCACGGACTGGACGAGGAGTTGCTCAGCGGCGCCCGCGTCGTGCTCATGCAATTGCCGCGTAGCCTCGCCGAACTTGCCGAGATCGCCCAGCTGATCGCGCTTCACGCCGACCCGGCGGTTCGTGTCTTCGCCGGTGGGCGTGACAAGCACATCACCCCGGCGATGAACAAGGTTCTCGGCGAATCGTTTTCCGACGTCAGCGCCTCGCGTGGGCGTCAGAAGTCCCGCGTACTCAAGGCTTCGGAACCGAAGGCCGATGTTGCTATCACGTTCCCGGTGACCGAACGCCTCGACGAATTCGACCTCGACGTCGTTGCTCACGGCGCAGTGTTTGCCGGTGCGAGCCTGGACATCGGCACCCGGTTGCTCCTGGAGAACCTCGGAAAGATTGCGGTCGATCCGCTGAGTGACGTGATCGATCTGGGTTGTGGCAGCGGCATTCTCGCGGCGGCGATTGCGCGGAAGTTCCCGGACGTGCACGTGATCGCAACGGATCAGTCCTCGGCAGCCGTCGCTTCGGCCCTGGCGACCGCGTCCGCAAATGGCGTCGGCGATCGAGTGAGCGGCCTGCGCGACGACGCCGTGAGTTCGTTGCCCAGTGCGAGCGCGGATCTGGTTCTGTTGAACCCGCCGTTCCACGTCGGCGCGGCGGTCCACACCGGCGGAGCACTCAAGATGTTCGAAGCTGCCGGCCGTGTCCTGCGTCCCGGTGGCGAGTTGTGGACTGTTCACAACGCGCATCTGGGGTATCGCGAACCGTTGAAAGCCGCGGTGGGTCCGAGCGAGGCGATGGCGAAGAACGCGAAGTTCATCGTGATGAAGTCGGTCAAACCGTCCTAGTATCGAAAAGGGACGAGTGTCGAAGAGTGTTGATCTTCCGGAAATGCGCCGGGAACTACAACCGAAGCTTCGACGTTGTAAATTACGAGTGCTTTACTTTTAGTCAGGTACACGGACCGTGTCGGAAACTCGGATCCGTCCGGCGAACCCGCGACGCACCCGTCGTAGGCCACCACGATGAAGGGATGATCACGGTGCGCACCACCAGCAACCCGGTGTTCCGCAATCTGCCCAAGCAAGAGGGCAACGGATACGCCTCGTTCGGATCTGCGACGGCGGGCGCCTCGCAGGCAACCCAGCAGTTCGGTCAGCCGCAGTACGCTCCGGCCGAGCCGTACCAGACCGGTCCCACCTCGCGGGCCATGACGATCGACGACGTCGTCACCAAGACGGGCATCACGCTCGGTGTGCTGACGATCTCGGCACTGGTGTCGTACTTCCTGGTCAACAACAACGCCGACCTCGCAGCCCCGCTGGTCATCGGCGGCGGTCTCGTCGGCCTCGTTCTGGTTCTGGTCGCGACGTTCGGTCGCAAAATGGACAACCCGGCAATCGTGTTGGCGTACGCCGCGGCCGAGGGCCTGTTCCTCGGTGCGCTGTCGTTCATGTTCACCTTCCAACTCCAAGGCGCTGACGCGTCGATGCTGATTGCGCAGGCGGTCCTCGGAACCTTCGGCGTGTTCTTCGGCATGTTGGTCGTCTACAAGACCGGTGCGATTCGGGTGACACCTCGTCTGACGCGAATGATCATCGGTGCGTTGATCGGTGTTGTCGTTCTGGCGCTCGGTAACCTCGTCGCGAGCTTCTTCACCGAGGGCGGACTGGGACTGCGTGACGGTGGAACCGTCGCCATCATCTTCAGCCTCGTCTGCATCGGCATCGCAGCCTTCAGCTTCCTGCTCGACTTCGACGCCGCTGATCAGCTGATCCGCGCACAGGCGCCCGAGAAGGCAGCCTGGGGCGTCGCATTCGGCCTCACCGTCACCTTGGTCTGGCTGTACGTCGAGATCCTGCGTCTGCTGAGCTACTTCAACAACGACTAGTTCTCGAGTCGATCCGTAACACGAAGAAGGGCCCCGCGAGGGGCCCTTCTTTTGTCGTCTGTGGACGGTTACGGTGCTTGGATACCTAGCAACTGCTTGGTTTGGAACGAAGGGGAGCGAATGTCGACAAACACCTCTGAACCCATCCTGGTCGCGGATGCCGGAGCAGTGCGAACGCTGACCTTCAATAATCCGAGTCGCCTGAACGCATTTGATGCAGCCGGTTTTCGAGCGTTCACCAAGGCGCTCGACGACGCGGCGTCGGACGATGCCGTGGCCGTGGTGATCGTCGAGGGCGCAGGCAAGGCATTTTCCAGTGGCGTCGACCTACGCGCACTCGCCGAACCAGGCGCAGACAACGCCGACTTCGGCCACGCATTCGCGCCGCTGATCGTCGCGCTGGTGGAGTTCCCGAAGCCTTTGATCGCCGCGGTACACGGCGCTGCCGTCGGCATCGGCCTGACCATGCTGCTTTACTGCGACGTCGTCTACGTTGCCGAGGACGCACGTCTGCGTGCACCGTTCACCTCGCTGGGTACCGCTCCCGAAGCTGCCAGTAGTTGGTTGCTGCCCAAGGTGATCGGAACACAGCGCGCCGCCGAGCTGATCCTGTCGGCGCGGTGGCTCAGCGGCGTCGAAGCGGCCGACTACGGACTGGCGAACGTGGCCGTACCGGCCGAAGAGGTTCACAGCCGTGCTCGGGAGAGCGCCGAGCAGATTGCCGCCAACGTCGGACCGGCAGTCCTTGCCGCCAAACGACTGCTCCGTCACGGATGGGCGGACGAAGCTCGCGCTGCCGTGCAGCGTGAGGACGACGCTGCGCGAGAGTTGATTCGCGAGTTGGGGAGTTTTGCTCGGAAGTTCACGACTACCTGAAACCCGACCACACGAAAGCGGCCGCCCGGCAGAAGCCGGGCGGCCGCTTTCGACGTGCTCAGGGGATCAGCTGAGGCGCTCGATCACCATTGCCATGCCCTGTCCGCCGCCGACACACATGGTCTCGACGCCGACGGTCTTGTCCTGCTCCTGCAGGTTGTTGATCAGGGTGTTGGTGATACGGGCACCGGTCATACCGAAGGGGTGACCCAGCGCGATCGCGCCACCGGAGATGTTGAGCTTGTCCTCTTCGATGCCCAGTTCGCGAGCGGATCCGAGGACCTGCACTGCGAATGCCTCGTTGATCTCGAACAGGTCGATGTCGGAGATCGACTTGCCGGCGATCTTCAGCGCGTTCTTGACGGCCTGGATCGGGCCGAGGCCCATGATCTCGGGGGACAGGCCCGAGACGCCGGTGGAGACGATGCGAGCGAGCGGGGTCAGGCCGAGTGCCTTTGCCTTGGTGTCGGACATGATCACCAGTGCGGCTGCGCCGTCGTTGAGCGGGCAGGCATTGCCGGCGGTGACGGTGCCATCGGGGCGGAAGACGGGCTTGAGGCCGCTGATGCCCTCGTAGGTGGTGCCGGCGCGGGGGCCGTCGTCCTTGGAGACGACGGTGCCGTCGGCGAGCGTGACGGGCGTGATCTCACGCTCGAAGAAGCCGCGCGCGATGGCTTCCTCGGCGCGGTTCTGGCTGCGAACTGCCCAGCGGTCCTGGTCTTCGCGGGTGATGCCGGTGGCCGAAGCGACGTTCTCGGCGGTCTGGCCCATGCCCAGGTACACGTCGGGGATCAGGCCCTCTTCGCGAGGATCGGTCCAGGCGACTCCACCTTCGGCGAGCTTGGCGCTACGGGCCTGCGCTGCGTCGAAGAGCGGGTTCTTGGTGTTGGGGAGGCCGTCGGCGTTACCGGTGATGAAGCTGGAGACGGACTCGACGCCGGCGGAGATGAAGACGTCGCCCTCGCCTGCGCGGATGGCGTGCAGAGCCATGCGGGTGGTCTGCAGCGAGGAGGAACAGTAACGGTTGACCGTGACACCGGGGAGGAAGTCGTAGCCGAGCTGGACGGCGACGACGCGGGCGATGTTGAAGCCCGACTGACCGGCGGGCTGGCCGCAACCGAGCATGAGGTCGTCGATCTCGGTGGGGTCGAGCTCGGGGATCTTTGCCAACGCGGCGGCAACCATCTGAGTTGCGAGGTCATCCGGGCGGATGTCCTTGAGCGAACCCTTCATTGCGCGGCCGATGGGCGACCGTACTGCTGAGACGATTACTGCCTCGGGCATGAAAACTCCTTTTGTGTACTGCTCGAGGGCGGCTTGAAACGCCGTCGAGCAGGGCAAGTTGAATGCAGCTTCGACTTACAATTTACGTTGCCGCTCCCAGATGGTGGTCACGCAGTCTCACTCAGTTGACGTCGGGGCGCTGACCTGCAGGTTTGGTGCGTCTCGCGAAGGCTTTCCACTGGGTTGCCGCCGCCGTCAGTCGGGCCGCGACGGTGCGGGCTTGCGCCGCCTCCGAGACGTGGGGGAGTTCGGGTAGCGGGCCACCCTGCCACTCGCCCAGAGCCGACGCGAGAACCGGGACGATCTGCTTCGCCGCGAGTTCGTATCCGGCCGCGGACGGATGGAAACGGTCGGCCGAGAACATCGTGTCGGGCGAGGCCAGGAATTCCTTGGCCAGCAGGTCGGCCAGTGGAACGGGATGACCCCCGGCGTTTCTGGTCGCGGCCGCCTGGGCGAGTGCGAGGCGATGGCCCCATTCACGCACCACGGAGCGCAGAGGTTGCGGGATCGCCGTGACCACCCCCAGATCCGGGCAGGTGCCGACAACAACGACGGCGCCGCTCTCGCGTAAGCGTCGAACCGCGTCGCCGAGGCGTTTAGCCGACGCGTGAATCGCGTTCTTGGCGGTGACGTCGTTGGCGCCGATCAGGATCACCGCAGCGTCCGGGGGAGGACCGGCGACGAACATGGCGTCGACCTGCCCACTCAACCCGCGGGAGGTGGCGCCCCCGATGGCCTTGGTGCTCAAACGGATTCGCTTCCCGGTTTCACTCGCAAGCAGCTTCGCGACCTGAACACCCGGAACTTCCGAGGCCGTCAGCGCGCCCACGCCGGCCGCAGACGAATCGCCGAAGATCATCAAGTGGAGATCGAAGGGCACGGCCCGCCACCAGAGTTCCGGGTTGTCGGCGCCGGGCGCGTACACCCCGTCCGCCTCGGGTGGCTTGGCGATATTGCGACCGATCACCCCGCGGGCCGCCCCCGCCTGCGACATCAGATAGTTGTAGCCCAACCAGGAGAGCGTGCCTGCACTCGATCCGGCCACCACCGTGGCCACCGACGCTTTCAGTCCGGTTCGACTCACACTTGCCAATCTAGCCGGATTGCACCACCTTCGCCCGACGTCCGCGCGCACCGTTTTCTTTCATCTGGGAACATGGACGAATGCGCATCGCGGAACACGTCGTCGACCTCATCGGCAACACCCCACTCGTCAAGCTCACGTCCGTCACGGGCGAAAACTTCGGCACGGTGGCAGCCAAGGTCGAATACCTCAACCCTGGCGGTAGCTCCAAGGACCGCATCGCCGTCAAGATGATCGACGCAGCCGAGGCTTCGGGTGAACTGAAGCCGGGCGGCACCATCGTCGAGCCGACCTCGGGCAACACCGGAATCGGCTTGGCGCTCGTGGCGCAAAAGCGTGGATACAAGTGCGTTTTCGTCTGCCCAGACAAGGTCAGCGAAGACAAGCGCAACGTCCTGCGCGCCTACGGCGCCGAGGTGGTCGTGTGCCCCACGGCCGTCGCGCCGGACAACCCGAACAGCTACTACAGCGTCTCCGACCGTCTCACCCGTGAGATCCCCGGCGCCTGGAAGCCCAACCAGTACTCCAACCCGGGCGGACCGGAGAGCCACTACGAGACCACCGGCCCCGAGATCTGGGCCGACACCGACGGCAAGATCACGCACTTCGTCGCGGGCGTCGGCACCGGCGGCACCATCACCGGCACCGGCCGCTACCTCAAGGAAGTTTCGGGCGGCAAGGTCAAGGTCATCGGCGCAGACCCCGAGGGCTCCGTCTACTCCGGCGGCACCGGTCGTCCGTATCTGGTCGAAGGCGTCGGCGAAGACTTCTGGCCGTCGGCATACGACCCGTCCATCCCGGACGAGATCATCGCCGTCTCGGATGCCGATTCCTTCGAGATGACGCGTCGCCTCGCTCGCGAGGAGGGACTGCTGGTCGGCGGTTCCTGCGGTATGGCCGTCGTCGCTGCCCTCGAAGTAGCCAAGCGTGAGGGCCCCGACGCCCTGATCGTCGTCCTCCTCCCGGACGGTGGCCGCGGCTACCTGTCCAAGATCTTCAACGATCAGTGGATGGCGTCGTACGGATTCCTGCGCACCCCACTCGACGGCAAGACCAACGTCCCCACCGTCGGCGACGTTCTGCGTGGCAAGTCGGGCGAGCTGCCGGACCTCGTTCACACCCACCCGTCGGAGACCCTGCGCGACGCGATCGAGATCCTGCGCGAGTACGGCGTGTCCCAGATGCCCGTCGTGGGTGCGGAACCGCCGGTCATGGCGGGCGAGGTCGCCGGAAGTGTGTCCGAGCGGGATCTGCTGAGCGCGGTCTTCGAAGGCCGTGCGCACCTTGCGGATTCCGTCGAGAAGCACATGAGCAAGCCGTTCCCGCTCATCGGTTCCGGCGAGCCGGTCTCGGCTGCCACGAAGGCGCTCGGGGACACCGACGCACTCATGGTCGTCGACGACGGCAAGCCGGTCGGTGTCATCACGCGCCACGATCTCCTGGGTTTCCTGAGTTCGGATTCCTGAGTTCGGATTCCTGCGCCGGCACCGGCGCCATTAGGCTGGGGACCATGAGTGAGCAACGCAGCAAGGCCGACAACATCAGCTGGCAGGGTTTCTCCACGAAAGCGGTGCATGCGGGTTACGAACCCGATCCGCTGACCGGTGCGGTCAACGTGCCGATCTACGCGAGTTCCACCTTCGCCCAGGACGGCGTCGGTGGAATGCGCAGTGGCTTCGAGTACGCGCGAACGGGTAACCCCACCCGTCGCCCACTCGAGGCGAACCTCGCCGCGCTCGAATCCGGAACCTACGGCCGAGCGTTCAGTTCGGGAATGGCGGCCACCGACTGCCTGCTCCGTTCGGTACTTCGACCCGGCGATCACCTGGTCATCCCCGACGACGCGTACGGCGGAACCTTCCGTCTCATCGACAAGGTGTTCACGCAGTGGGGGATCGAGTACACCCCGGCTCCGGTGTCCGACGTCGATGCGGTGCGCGCGGCGATGAAGTCCAACACCAAGCTGGTCTGGGTCGAGACGCCCACGAACCCGCTGCTCAATATCGGTGACATCGAGCTCCTTGCCGAGGTCGCCCACGAGGGCAACGCAAAGATCGTGGTGGACAACACCTTCGCCTCGCCGTACCTGCAGCAGCCGCTGCAGCTCGGTGCCGACATCGCGCTGCACTCCACGACCAAGTACATCGGCGGACACTCCGACGTGGTCGGTGGCGCTCTCGTCTGCAACGACGAAGAACTGGACACCGCGTTTGCCTTCCTGCAGAACGGATCCGGCGGCGTTCCCGGCCCCTTCGACGCGTTCCTGACGTTGCGCGGAATCAAGACACTGGCGCTGCGCATGGAGCGTCACAGTGACAACGCGGAGAAGGTCGTCGAATTGCTCGACGGCCACCCCGCGGTTGCCAGCGTCATCTACCCCGGACTGGCTTCGCATCCGTCGCACAAGGTCGCGGCCAAGCAGATGCGACGCTTCGGCGGCATGATCTCCGTCCGTCTCAAGGGCGGCAAGGCGGCAGCTCTCGACCTGTGCTCGCGCACCGAGATCTTCACGCTGGCAGAATCTCTCGGCGGAGTCGAATCCCTCATCGAATTCCCCGGTGCGATGACCCACGCCTCGACGGCCGGTTCCGCTCTCGAGGTTCCCGACGATCTGGTTCGCCTGTCGGTCGGCATCGAAGACGCCTCCGATCTGGTCGGCGACATCGAGCAAGCGCTGTCCTGATCTTCGCTCTACAGTAATTCGACTTCGAATCTGCAGTGCGCCTTCACACCTCACGAGGGTGTGGAGGCGCACTTTCTGGAGGCATGCGTGAATCTCGAACAGATAAAGGCTGCACAGCAACTGCTCGCCCCGGTCATGCGACGCACCCCGGTCGTGGCCTCGCGAGTGTTGTCCGAAACCACCGGCTTCGCCGTGAGTTTGAAATGTGAAAATCTGCAGCGCACCGGCTCTTTCAAACCGCGCGGTGCGTACAACCGCATTGCCAATCTTTCCGCAGAGGAACGGGCAGCGGGCGTGGTGGCGGCCAGTGCCGGTAACCATGCGCAGGGAGTTGCCTGGTCTGCAACAGAATTGGGAATCAAGTCGACCGTCTTCATGCCGACGGGTGCGCCGCTGCCGAAGTTGGTGGCCACCAAGGCATATGGAGCTCAGGTCCACCTGCACGGTTCGACTGTCGACGAAGCGCTCGTGGCCGCTCGCGAATTCGCGGACCGAACCGGAGCAGTTCTGGTCCACCCGTTCGACCACGAGGACGTCGTGGCGGGGCAGGGGACTGTGGGGCTCGAAATCCTCGAGCAACTGCCTGAGGTCGGCACGATCCTCGTTCCCACCGGCGGCGGCGGTTTGATCGCGGGAGTGGCTGCAGCCGTCAAAGCTGTGCGCCCGCAGGTCCGCATCGTCGGAGTGCAGGCCGAGACCGCGGCTGCCTGGCCGGCGTCGTTGGCAGCCGGGAAGCCGACCGCCTTGGCGTCGATGTCCACGATGGCAGACGGTATCGCCGTTGGCTGCCCGGGCGAGGTTCCGTTCGCCGAAGTTGCCGCCCATGTCGACGCCGTGGTGACGGTCAGCGAGGAAGCGCTGTCCAAGGCGCTCCTGCTGTGCCTCGAACGCGCCAAGCTCATCGTCGAACCGGCCGGCGTCGCGGCCGTCGCGGCCTTGATGACCTGTACTCCGGAGGAGCTGGGACTGACAGGGCCGGTGTGCGCCGTGCTTTCCGGCGGCAACATCGATCCGCTACTTCTCACGCACGTCATCTCGCACGGTCTGCGAGCGGCCGGACGGTTCCTCGGCGTTCACATCACCATCGACGATCGGCCGGGCGCACTGGTCTCGTTGCTCGAAGTGGTTCGAGCGAACGGCGCCAGCGTGGTCGATGTCATCCATTCCCGTACCGGTGGCGAACTTGCACTCGACGAAGTGGAAGTCTTCCTCACCGTCGAGACGCGTGGTCCGGACAACAAGGCGGAACTTCTGACGGCCTTCGACCGCGCCGGTTACGCAGTACGACTGCAGAACTGAGGCGAGTTACTCGTCAGGCCAGCCGCCCAGAACCGTCACGCGATACTCCTGGTCGACCAGCCTGGCGGGTACGTCGAGTTGATGTAGCCAGTCGATGGCCGAACCGCCCATGCCGACCGCAACCCGACTGAATGCGGCGGCCTGGGCGCAGGAAGATGCAATCACCGACACCGTGCGCCACATCGGCGTCGCCGTCGATTCGCGGTGCAGTGGCTTGACGGTGCTGGCCGTGGCGATCCCGCAGTCGGAAGGAAGTGCTACCTGGCAGGTCGGGTCGCCGGGCAGGTCTTGCACCTGAATCTGCCAGCCGTCTTCCGGCGCCGGGCCGGCAACCGCGATGTCCCCGCCGAGGCCGACCAGCACGCCACACCCGAGAAGAGTCGCAGTGGACGCGGCACAGTGGTCCGCTGAACTGGCGCGGGCCGTCGCGGACAGATCGAGAACGACGTCGTCCGGGCTGTACACGCGGTTGTTCTCGACGCGAATCTTCCACCAGGAGTGAGGGTCTGCCGACCCGGCCGTCGGCGTGAGTTTGCCGTCGGTCAGTCGTGCGACAGCCAACGCGTCTTCGAGGAAGTGCGCGAACATCGGGGTCACGGCGACGCCGTCGACGTTGCTCGCGGCGCTGACATAGGTACGAATCTCGGAGTCGGCACGATCTCGATTGGTGGCGGCGTCGGCAGCGGTGAGGTACCCGCGAACCAGGCTGGCCGCGGAGGGAAGGACTTCAGGGTCGGTGACGACGACCCGGGCCTGAACCCCCCACGTGAGCCACTCGGAGGCCGAGCGCGGAGTACTCACGAACCGTTGGAGACGGCGTCCGGGGTTCCGAATCCGGCGACCACGACGGGCCGCTTCGCTACGGGATTCTTGGTGTGAGAAGCCGACGTGTCCGGCGCGAGTGCCGTGGCAGTGGGAGAAGAAACGAGTGAAAGTCCGCCGCTTGCGAGTGCTCCCGCCACAGCCGTGGCTGCGAGGGCGAGGCGAACGGGTCGATACACCGTAGTGCGTCCCCGGGCGGGTCGTGGCCGATCGTCGCTCATGGACTCAGCTTGCACGCCGAACCTGAGAAAAGCCTTGGCGTCTGTAGTCATTTGCGTAACGCCCGCCGAGATAGATGAGACATTGGTTACAGGAGTCGCGAGACTGAGCCGTGTCGAATGCATGTTCGAAAGAGTAGATGTTCGCACCGACAAGTTTCGGGTACGACCACGTACATGGATTTTCAGAGGTTTATCGGAGGTTCGGATGGCAGTCGGTGTCCTGGCGATCGCTGTGTCGATCGGCACCGCACTGGGCGTGATGAGTGGAACTCTCGGAGCGCCCGCACAAGTCGAGAAGAACGAGTCTTCGAATGCTGCAGTCTCACTTGCAGCCTGGAACGGACCGGCACGAACTCAGGACACACCTGAGGGAATCGTGCCTTCCGTACCCTCCAACTTTCCGGGAGCGACATTGGCGCCCGTGGGAGCGGTGGCAGTGTTCGCGCCGTGGATCAAAAAGGCCGGTGCTCTGTGCTCGGAGATCACGCCCGCGGTGATCGCCTCGCTGTACTCGGTCGAGAACGGATTCAAGTACGGACCCGATACCGACATCTCACCGGAAGGTGGGCGCGGGCCTGGCCGCTTCACCACCGCAGCGTGGACGGCATACGGCAAGGACGGTGACGGCGACGGAAAGATGGACATCCTGGGCGTTGCCGATCCGGTGATGACAACCGGATACCGGTTGTGCGATCTCGTGAAGCAAGCGCAGTCCTGGCAGAAGTCCGGTGAGGTCGAGGGCGATACCGTCGACCTCGCGCTCGCTGCCTACGACGTCGGGCCGGACGCAGTTCGCGAAGCGGGCGGCGTTCCGGCAGACAAGTCGGGCGAGGTTCCTGCGGAGCAGGCGGTCGCCGCTCCGTTTGTCGCCCAGATCAAATCGTTGCAGGACTCGTTCGCCCTGATGCTTGCGCCCTTCGACTACAACAACCTCGCCGCAGCGGTGGGCGGCGTCGTCGAGGCCGGTCTGAAGTTTCTCGGATTGCCGTACGTGTGGGGTGGCGGAAACATCAACGGGCCGTCGATGGGCGGGTTCGACTGCTCGGGGCTGACGTCGTACGCGATTCACGCGGCCACCGGGGTGACTCTGCCCCGGACCTCGGAGACGCAGTGGGGTGTCGGCGTCGAGATCCCGCTGGATCAGGCGCAGCCCGGTGACCTGTTGTTCGGCAACTGGCAGGCAGGCGGCCCCGGCCACGTGGCGATCTACGTCGGCAACGGTCAGATGCTTCACGCACCCACGTTCGGCGACGTGGTGAAGGTCGGCCCGATCTTCGCCGGCATGAAGGCTCGCCGCGTGGTGTGAGTGGGCAGGAAACGGCGAGCGCCGACAGAGCAAGAAACGCCACCCGACCGAGTCGGGTGGCGCTTCTTTTCAGAGCTGGTACAGCCGATCAGCTGTGGTAAGGCTCCGCGCTCAGCAGCGTGACCTTCATGGTGCTGCCGTTGGGCAGGTTGTACTCACGCGTGTCGCCGACCTTGGCTTCGAGCAGCGCGCCGCCCAGCGGTGAGTTCGGCGAGTAGACCTCGAGCTTGGCGTCACGTGCGCCTTCTTCGCGGGTAGCGATCAGGAACGTCTCGGTGTCACTCTCGTCGCCGTCGTAGTAGACCTTGACTACGGATCCGGGCAGTGCGACACCGGACTGAGTGGGGGCCTCGCCGACCTTTGCGCTGTTCAGCAGCTCCTGGAGCTGGCGAATGCGGGCTTCCTGCTGACCCTGCTCTTCGCGGGCAGCGTGGTAGCCGCCGTTCTCCTTCAGGTCGCCCTCTTCGCGGCGCTCGTTGATCTCGGCGGCGATGACCGGGCGATTGGCGATGAGCTGGTCGAGTTCGTTCTTGAGCCTGTCATGTGATTCCTGGGTAAGCCAGGTCACCTGGGTCTCGGTCATCTCGATCACTCCCTAGTAGTCGGAGCCGGGGGCTCCCTCGACGATCGCTGCAACAGCAGCGAACAACGACACAGAAGCACCACCAGGGATGCAACCTTGCCGTCAAACCTTGCGTCAATGCAGCAATACACGGTTCCACCCGGAACCGTGTATCGGGCAATTCTATCACGCATGACTACCCGCCCTGTCCGGCGTCAAACGTCCGGCAGGGTGGGTGCGTCCCGAGGTCAGCTCTTGGTCAGGTACTCCGGAACGTCGAAGCTGCAGCCGTAGACGTCGGCCATGCCTGGCGGCTGGGACGTCTTGACCTCGGTGTTGAACTCGAGGGTCTGATGTTCCGACGACGGGACGTAGACCTCACGTCGACCGGTTTCGGAGCCGTCCTTCGAGCGTGCGCGCACGATGCACATCGCTTCACGCGACGAGTCGTCGCGTGTGACGGTGAAACGGATCTTCACCGTGGAGTCGTTGGCGATGTCGAACGAGATGGTCTCGGTCTCGATTTCCTTGACCGCAAATTTTCCGTACGCGTAGTACGCGATTCCGCCGCCTACGACGATGACGAGAGCGGTCAGAGCCCACACCATCCACTTGCGGGGACTGCCCGTGCGAGTTGTGCTCGGGTACCGATCTTGGGGAAGCGGTTTGCTCATCACTCTGCTCTCGAAGACTCGAGTTCGCGTGTCGTGCAGCAACTGACTGTGTCCCGCCGGATTACCGAAGGGGTCACGGCTGCGCCAGGAACTCTCGGGTGGAACTATAGAGGACGTATCCCGTCGCGCCGTCGGTAGGTTTGTCGGCAGTCGGTACGTTTGACGGCAACGGCCCGGAGTAATCCGAGCGGTGCACAGCGTGTGATTCGAAGACTGCCGGTGACGGCTACAGGTGAACTGCCGGTGACGGCTACAGGTGAACTGCCGGCAACGGCTACAGGTGAAGTTGAGGTGAACGAACACGTGAGCGGATTCCGGCTCATGGCCGTCCATGCCCATCCCGACGACGAGTCGAGCAAGGGTGCGGCCACCACCGCCCGTTATGCAGCCGAAGGCCACGAAGTGATGGTCCTGACGCTCACCGGGGGTGAGCGTGGCGACATTCTCAACCCGGCCATGGACGTTCCCGGTGTCCGCGATCGAATCAGCGAAGTTCGCCAGGAGGAGATGGCCGAGGCCGCTCGCATCCTGGGCGTGAAGCAGCGCTGGCTCGGTTTCGTCGATTCCGGGCTTCCCGAGGGCGACCCTCTTCCGCCGCTGCCCGAAGGGTGCTTCGCCCTCGTTCCGCTCGAAGAGTCGACGCGCGCTCTGGTCAAGGTGATTCGCGAGTTCCGTCCCCACGTCGTCACGACGTACGACGAGAACGGCGGATACCCGCACCCGGATCACATCCGGTGCCACGAGGTGACGATGGCAGCCTACGAAGCCGCCGCCGATCCCGAGTACTTCCCCGAGGACGGTCAGCCGTGGGAAATCAAGAAGGTCTACTACTCGCACGGATTCATCCGTAAGCGCCTCGAACTCTTCCAGGAGGAGTACGAGCGTCGCGGAGAGCCGTTCCCGATGGCGGACTGGCTCAAGAAGTGGAAGACCGAACGCGGCGACATGATGGTCCGGGTGACCACTCAGGTCACGTGCGGCGACTACTTTCCCCAGCGTGACGATGCTCTGCGCACACACGCGACGCAGATCGATCCCAACGGTTCGTTCTTCGCTGTGCCGCTCGACATTCAGCAGAAGATCTGGCCCACCGAGGAATTCGAGCTCGCCAAGACGCGGGTCACCACGTCCATTCCGGAAACCGACCTGTTCGCAGGTCTCGAAGAGGACGCTCAGAAGTGAATGCTCTGTCCGCCGAGGTAGTTCTCGGCACCACACAATTTCTTGCTCAGACCCCGAGTAACCCATCCGGCCCGGAGTTCGGAAAGTCCTCTCCGGTCGGCCTGCTGGTGATTCTTGCGCTGCTCATCGGTGTGATCCTCCTGGTTCGGTCGATGAACCGCCAGCTCAAGAAGCTGCCGGAGACGTTCGAACCGGATCATCCCGAACTCGATCAGCAGGCAGACGAAGGCACCGACCGGGGAGCGATCACTGCTCCGAGTCCGGCGGAACCCAACGTCTCTACCGAGAAGAAGCCCAAGCAAGAATCCTGAGACGAACGAGGTAGCGGCGATGGACCCACGGATGCGGAACAACCTGGGTGGGTCCTCGAGCCCTTACCTGCGTCAGCACGCCGACAATCCGGTCCACTGGCAACAGTGGGGCGAAGAAGCGATGGAGTGGGCGCGCGAGCGCAACGTGCCGATTCTCCTCTCGATCGGATACTCGGCGTGCCACTGGTGCCACGTCATGGCGCACGAGTCGTTCGAGAACGACGAGATCGCGGCCGTCATGAACGCGAACTTCGTCTGTGTGAAGGTGGACCGAGAAGAACGTCCCGACATCGACGCCGTCTACATGAATGCGACGGTTGCGATGACCGGCCAGGGCGGCTGGCCCATGACCTGTTTCCTGACTCCCGACGGTTCACCGTTCTACTGCGGCACGTACTACCCGCCGACGCCTCGCGGCGGAATGCCCTCGTTCACACAGCTTCTCGAAGCGATAGTCGACACCTTCACGAATCGGCGCGACGAGGTCGACAACGCGGCACAGTCGATCGTCACGGAACTTCAGCACGCGTCGGGCGGGATTCCGTACGGCGGAGCACCCATCGACGCCGAGCTGCTGAACGCGGCGGGCCGGTCGATCCTCGGCGACGAGGACGTCCCGCGCGGGGGATTCGGTGGGGCACCGAAGTTTCCACCGTCGGCACTACTGGAGGGGCTGCTCCGACAGTACGAGCGAACGGGTTCGGGCGAGATCCTCGGCGGCATCGAGCGCACCGCCGAAGCAATGGCACGTGGCGGGATCTACGACCAGTTGGGTGGCGGTTTCTCGCGGTACTCGGTCGATGCCGAGTGGGTGGTTCCGCACTTCGAGAAGATGCTCTACGACAATGCGCTGCTCCTGCGGTTCTACGCGCACTGGGCGCGGCGCACCGGATCGGACCTCGCCACTCGCGTCACCGAGGAGACCGCAAGGTTCCTGCTCTCCGATCTGCTGACCGAGAACGGTTGCTTCGCTTCGGCTCTCGATGCCGACACCGACGGCGTCGAAGGCCTCACGTACGTATGGACGCCGACGCAGCTGGTCGAGATTCTCGGCGCGGAGGACGGGCAGTGGGCGTCGGAGTTGTTCCGGGTCACCGATACCGGAACCTTCGAAGAGGGTGCGTCGGTACTGCAGTTGCTCCGTGACCCCGACGACTGGTCGCGCTGGCAGACGATCTGCGACGCTCTACGCGCCGTCCGGGCTCAGCGTCCACAGCCCGGCCGCGACGACAAGGTGGTGACGGCCTGGAACGGGCTGACCGTCACGGCTTTGACGGAAGCCGGACTTGCCCTGGACCGACCCGACTGGATCACCGCGGCGGCCGAGTGCGCAGGCGCTCTTCTCGACCTTCACCTGGTGGACGGTCACTTGCGTCGCGCTTCCCTCGGCGGGGCTGTCGGCGCCCCGACGGGCGTGCTCGAGGATTACGCAATGTTGGCCACCGGCCTCCTGGCTCTATACCAGGCAACGGGATTGGCGCGGTGGCTCGATGCGGCGCAGCAGTTGCTCGACGTCACTGTCGACCACTTCGCTGATCCGGCCGAGCCGGGAAGCTGGTTCGACACGGCCGATTTCGCGGAGTCGCTCGTGACTCGGCCCCGAGACCCGTTGGACGGCGCGACGCCGTCCGGTGCGTCGAGCGTCGCGGAGGCTCTGTTGACCGCAGCGGCGTTGACCGATGCCGAGCGCTCTTCTCGTTATGCCCAGGCCGCGGCGGACGCGCTGGCGAGGGCCACGCTGCCGCTCGAGCGTGCGCCTCGGTCGGCGGGGCACTGGCTCGCGGTGGCGGAAGCGTCGTTGCGTGGTCCGATACAGGTGGCCGTCGTCGGGGAAGGTTCGCTGTTGGCCGATGCCCGCCGGCTTGCGCCGGGTGGTGCAGTGGTTGTCGGCGGAGCGCCGGATTCTTCACCGCTGCTTGCAGATCGACCCCTCGTCGACGGAGGTGAAGCCGCGTACATCTGTCGGGGATTCGTGTGTGATCGGCCGGTGACGACGGTGGTGGAACTGGCGAGTCAGTTGAACACGACGAGCCATACCGCGATGTAGTGGCAGATCGCTGCGACGACCGTCGCGGCGTGGAAGAACTCGTGATGCCCGAACGTCGTGGGCCACGGGTTGGGCCATTTCGTCGCGTACAGAATTGCGCCGACGCTGTAGAAGATTCCGCCGACGAGCAGCAGCACCATCGGCGCCACACCGACCTGGTGCGTCAGTTCACCGACCACGGGAACGATCGCCCAACCGAGGAGCAGGTAGAGCGGGACTCCCACCCATTTCGGGGCGGTGGGCCAGAGCATCTTGAGTGCGACGCCGGCGAGCGCGCCTGCCCACACGATCGCGAGGATGATCTTGCCGGTGTGAGTCGGGAGGCCGAGCATGGCGAACGGTGTGTAGCTGCCGGCGATGAAGAGAAAGATCATCGAATGGTCCGCACGCTTCATCCACGTACGGCCCTTGACCGTCTGCCACTGGATGCGGTGATACGTCGCACTGATGCCGAAGAGGCCGCAGATCGTGACGCTGTAGATCGCGGTTGCCCAAGCCGCTTTGGCGCCGACCTGAGCGCCGGCTACGGAGACGAGAACGATGCCCGCAACGACGGAGACACCGAGCGCCCACAGATGGATCCAACCGCGCATGCGTGGTTTGACCGGAAGCTCGTCGAGCCCGAATGCCGTCATGTGCAACCCCTCTCGTTCCGTACTGTTGCGAACCGCGTAACCTACGGTACCGTAGGTTACGCATCAGTAGCATAACCTACCTGCGGGTTTTCGACGCGTACAAAAAGCGTGACGGCGCTCGCATGTGGCTGTCACTGCCGGGCGTAGTCTTTGACACCATGGTGATGTCACGGTGAATCTGCGCGGACTGCTGTACAGCATCTACGAGCGACGACTCCTCAGTCATCTCGACGGTCTCGCGCACCCACGGCACGTAGCCGTGATGTGTGACGGAAATCGGCGATGGGCTCGCGAGAACGGCTTCACCGATGTCAGTCACGGGCACCGCATGGGCGCGCTCAAAATTGCCGAATTGCTCGAGTGGTGCGACGCCGCCGGAATCGAGATGGCAACCATCTACCTGCTCTCGACCGAGAACCTGCGCCGCGAGCCGGAAGAGCTCGACACCCTCCTCGAAATCATCACCGACGTCGTCGAAGAGATCTCCGGGCCCGGCAAGAACTGGAGTGTGCAGATCGTCGGTGCTCTCGATCTTCTGCCTCCCGAGCAGTCCAGGCGCTTGCGGGAAGCGGCGGCGGGGACGAGCGGCCGAACCGGGACACATGTCAACGTCGCGATCGGATACGGCGGGCGTCAGGAGATCGCCGACGCCGTCCAATCGCTCCTGCGCGACAAGATCGGTGCGGGCCTGAGCGGAGACGAACTGATCCAGGCCGTCACGGTCGACGGCATCGACGGGCATCTGTACACGTCGGGACAGCCCGATCCCGATCTGGTGATCCGCACCTCCGGTGAGCAGCGGCTCTCCGGATTCCTGTTGTGGCAGAGCGCCTATTCGGAGATCTGGTTCACCGAGGCGTACTGGCCCGAGTTCCGTCGAGTCGACTTTCTTCGAGCCTTGCGCGATTACGCGGCGCGCCACCGCCGGTTCGGCGCCTGAGCCGTCTCAGAGCTTGCGCAGTCGCAGCCGGTTGATCGTGTGATCGGCGTCCTTGCGCAGCACCAGGGTTGCGCGGGGGCGGGTGGGGAGAATGTTCTCCACCAGGTTCGGGTGATTGATCGAGTTCCAGATCTCCTTCGCCGCGATGGTCGCGTCACGGTCGGAGAGGCCGGAGTAGTGGTGAAAGTGGGCGTTCGGATCGGCGAACGACGTGTTGCGTAGCGCGAGGAACCGCTGGATGTACCAGGCTTCGATGTCCTCGATGCGGGCGTCGACGTAGATCGAGAAGTCGAACAGATCGGAGACCATCAGACGCGGGCCGGTCTGCAGGACGTTGAGGCCCTCGATGATGAGGATGTCGGGCTGGCGGATCAGGTGGTACTGGCCCGGGATGATGTCGTACGACGTGTGCGAATAGACCGGTGCCGCTACCTCTTCCGCCCCGGACTTGACTTCGGTGACGAAGCGCAACAGCTTGCGGCGATCGTAGCTTTCGGGAAAACCCTTGCGGTGCATGATGCCCCGACGCTGGAGTTCCCTGGTCGGATAGAGGAATCCGTCCGTGGTGACGAGGTCGACGCGCGGATGGTGATCCCAGCGGGCCAGGAGAGCTTGCAGCACACGAGCAGTCGTGGATTTTCCGACCGCGACCGAACCGGCAACACCGATGACGAAGGGCACCTGACGGTCGGGATGCTTCTCGCCGAGGAAGGTCGCGGTGGCCGCGAACAGTCGTTGGCGTGCCGCTACCTGTAGGTGGATCAGACGTGCGAGGGGGAGATAAACCTCGGCAACTTCTTCGAGATCGATCTGCTCGCCGAGACCACGCAGGCCGTACAACTCGTCCTCGGTCAACACCAGTGGCGTCGACTTACGCAGTGTCCGCCACTGCTTGCGGTCGAACTCGACGTAGGGACTCGATTCGTTGGTGCGCGCCATCAGCCCAGCTCACCGGCACGTAGTGAACCCGGGGCCCGGCGGACGAAACAGCTATGCGAGCAAGCCAGGCGCGTGTGCGCACGATCCGAGTGCATAGTCGGATTGTGCTCGGTGCCACGTCCGGGACTTTCGCCGGGTGGCATTCCGGAGCGAGCGACTAGGCTCGGTCGTTATGGATCCAGACACACTTGTTCGCCAATACCTGCTGCTCGGACTGGGTTTCGACCGTCTCGAAGACGGGTTCGTCGACGCGTTCACCGGTGACCCGGCGCTGCGAAAGCAGATCGAGAGCGCCCCGAAGCCCGATCCGCGTGAACTTGCCCGCACGGCACGTGAATTGCGGGGCGAGTTGGCCGGAAGTGGTCTAAATGCCGAACGCTCCCACTTCGTCGACGTACACCTTCGCGCCCTGGAATGCTCCGGGCGCAAGTTCGCGGGTGAGGACATCGGCTTCGTGGACGAGGTCGAGGCGTACTTCGACGTCCGAATCGAGAAGGGAAACGAGGACGCCTACAGCGACGCTCACCGGTTGATGGGTGAAGTTCTGCCCGGTCCGGGACCGTTGGCCGAGCGGGTGCAGGCCCATCGCAAGGCCGACGAGATCCCCGCGGCGAAACTGAACGAATGCGTCGAGGCAATGTCGAGTGCGCTGCGCGATCTGGTCCGCGGCACGTTCGGGCTTCCCGCGTCGGAAACCGTCGAATACGAAGTGGTGGGGGACAAGCCGTGGTCCGGCTTCAACTACTACCTCGGTGACTACCGCTCCAAGGTTGCGATCAATTCGGATCTGCCGCAGTTCATGGCCAACCTGCCGCGGCTGATCGCGCACGAGTCCTACCCCGGCCATCACACCGAGCATTGCCGTAAGGAAGCCGGTCTGGTCGGTTCGGGCCAGCTCGAGCAGACACTGTTCCTGGTCAACACGCCGCAGTGCATCATGGCCGAAGGCCTCGCGGATTTGGCGCTGGAAGCGATTGTCGGCCCGGACTGGGGTTTGTGGGCGCAGGACATCTACGCCGATCTCGGCTTGTCTTTCGACGGGGAAAAGGCGCAACGGCTCTCCGCCGCGTCGGGGCAACTGCTGAGTGTCCGGCAGGATGCGGCGCTGATGTTGCACGACGAGGGGCGCAGCCTCGACGACGTGGCGCTGTTCCTCGAACGGTGGTCGCTGTCGACGCCGGAACGCGCTCGCCAATCGCTCAAGTTCCTGTCTTCGCCGCTGTGGCGGGCATACACCAGCACGTATGTCGAGGGATACCGGCTGCTCGGGGGCTGGCTGGACGAGGTGCCGGTGGGCGCGGAGCGCACCGAACGCTTCCGCAGGCTGCTCGACGAGCCGCTGGTCCCCAGCTCTCTGCGTGCTGCCTAGTGCCGGGTGGAGACGGCGGGAGCGAACTTCGTAGACTGGACGCATTCGTTTCCGCATCCAGCTTGGAGATTCCTCGATGACCGCTGTGCCCGGCTCCGACGTCAACTCTGCATCACTCGCCGAACTCGACCCCGAAGTCGCCGAGGCGATGGCTGGTGAATTGGCTCGTCAGCGCGACACGCTCGAGATGATCGCGTCGGAGAACTTCGTTCCCCGCTCGGTTCTGCAGGCTCAGGGCAGCGTCCTGACCAACAAGTACGCCGAGGGCTACCCGGGACGTCGTTACTACGGCGGTTGCGAGCACGTCGACGTCATCGAGGATCTGGCGCGCAACCGTGCGAAGGAACTCTTCGGTGCAGAGTTCGCGAACGTTCAGCCGCACTCGGGCGCACAGGCCAACGCTGCTGTTCTGATGGCACTGATGAACCCGGGTGAGAAGCTGCTCGGCCTCGACCTTGCACACGGCGGTCACCTCACACACGGCATGAAGCTCAACTTCTCCGGCAAGTTGTACGACGTCGCGTCCTACGGCGTCAGCAAGGAAGATCACCGCATCGACATGGACGAGGTGCGCTCGATCGCCCTCGCCGAGAAGCCGAAGGTCATCGTTGCCGGTTGGTCCGCATACCCGCGTCAGCAGGACTTCGCGGCGTTCCGTGCGATCGCCGACGAGGTCGGCGCGTACCTGTGGGTGGACATGGCTCACTTCGCCGGACTGGTTGCCGCAGGCCTGCACCCGTCGCCCGTCCCGTACGCAGACGTCGTCTCCTCGACCGTCCACAAGACCCTCGGTGGTCCGCGTTCGGGCCTGATCCTGGCGAAGAAAGAGTGGGCCAAGAAGCTCAACTCCGCTGTCTTCCCCGGTCAGCAGGGTGGACCGCTCATGCACGCCATCGCGGCCAAGGCAGTCACCTTCAAGATCGCTGCCGGTGAAGAGTTCAAGGATCGTCAGGCACGCACCCTTTCCGGTGCGCGCATCCTTGCCGAGCGTCTGGGCAACAAGGACGTCGCAGACCAGGGCATCAGCGTCCTGACCGGCGGCACTGACGTCCACCTCGTGCTCGTGGACCTGCGTAACTCGCAGCTCGACGGCCAGCAGGGTGAGGACCTTCTGCACGAAATCGGCATCACGGTCAACCGCAACGCTGTTCCGTTCGATCCCCGCCCGCCGATGACCACCTCCGGTCTGCGTATCGGTACCGCAGCGTTGGCCACTCGCGGATTCGGTGATGCCGAGTTCACCGAGGTCGCCGACATCATCGGTACCGCTCTGGCCGGCAACGCGGATCTGCCGGCGCTGCGTGCGCGCGTCGCCAAGCTCGCTCTCGACCTTCCGCTGTACGACGGTCTCGAGAACTGGGGCCTGCTCAGCAAGAACGTCTAGGAATTCCTTCACCGACGGCCCGGTCCCTTTCGAGGGGCCGGGCCGCTGGTTTTTTTCCAGTCGCGGATTGTGGCATCGGTCACATGACCGATGGTGGCCGAGTTCGGTGCTTCCTAGCCTGAGAGCATCACCCCTCCGGCGAAGGAAACCCCATGACCGAACAGAATCTGCATTGGCTCTCCGCTACCGAGATGGCGGCGTCGGTCGCGTCGAACAGTCTCTCGCCCAACGAGATTGCCGAAGCGATGATCCAGCGCGTCGACGCCGTCAATCCGTCGATCAACGCGATAGTCCAGTTCGATCGCGAGCAGGTGACGCGCGATGCGGCCGAACTCTCACGGCAACAGGAAGCGGGCGAGAAACTCGGCCCGCTGCACGGCGTTCCGTTCACGATCAAAGATCTGACGGCAGTCGACGGGCTGCCGACCACGTTCGGGATGAAGCCGATGGCCGACAACATCGCGACGGGAAATGCCGTCGTCGTGGACAGGCTGCGAGGCGCCGGCGGACTGTTCCTGGGAAAGACGAACACTCCCGAAAGTGGTTACTACGGTGGCACGGACAACCACCTGTACGGGCCGACGCACAACCCGTGGAAGCTCGGCAACAGCGCGGGCGGGTCCAGTGGCGGTGCGTCGGCTGCCGTGGCTGCAGGCCTCGGGCCACTCGCCGAGGGCAGTGACGGCGCGGGATCGGTGCGTATCCCGTCGGCGCTCTGCGGGGTCGTCGGGTTGAAGCCGACCACCGGCGTCATCCCGCAGACCATCCTGGCCGGGCGCTTCTACAACTGGGCGTATCACGGTCCGATCACCCGGACTGTTGCCGACAACGCGCTGATGCTCGACATCATGGCCGGGCCGGACAATGCGGACCCGCTCTCGATCGAGCGTGCCGAGACCTCGTACGTCGAAGCCTCGAAGGGCGACGTGAAGGGCCTTCGCGTGGCGTGGTCGACGAATCTCGGTCTCGGCCATGTTGATCCGGAGGTGCTGGCGGTGTGTCTCGACGCGTTGTCGGCATTCGAGGAATTGGGTGCCCGGATCACCGAGGCGACCCCGCAGTGGGGAAATCCGTCGGAGTCGATGTGGAACGGCATCTGGGTTCCCGGTTTCGCTTCCGAATACGACTTGCTCGACTGGGAGAACCAGCGCGGCGAGGTCGACGACAACCTGATCGAGATCATGCACGAGGCCGAGCGGCTCACCGGTGTCGACGTCGGGCGGGCCGACGCATTCCGCGGCGTCATGTGGGACACGTGGACCGCGTTCATGAACGACTACGACGTGTTGGTCTCGCCGACCTTGGCTTCGGCCACGTTCCCGCTCAGTCAGTTCGCGCCGTCGTGGCTCGAAGGTGCGTCGTTGCGTGAGCAGTTGCTCGATTGGCTCTTCACCTACCCGTACAACATGCTCAACAACCCCGCGATCACCGTGCCGGCCGGATTCACCGCCGACGGTCGACCGGTGGGGCTGCAGATCGCCGCACGCCACCGCCAGGACGCACTGGTCCTGCGGACTGCCGCGAACTTCGAGGCGGTGCGTCCGTGGGCGGACAGGAAGCCGGCCGGTTCACTGGTGGTGGCCTAGCTCACACGATTGGCTAGATTGGTGTGATGACGTCTGTACTGCCTGATCGCGGCGCTGGACCTGACATGTTCGCGCCGCGATCGCCGGCGGCCGGGGCATACGGCATTCTCGGCCTGTGCGCCGAAGAACTCCGCGCACGTGGACTCGCGTACTCGGCTGCGGCGGTCACGTACCGGGACCCGTCGAGCGGACGGCATCGGGCTCTGGCGAGTTCCGGATACGACGCCAGGGTGCTCGAGTTCCTGCTCGACGACTTCGTCGCCGATCGCAATCTCTTCGGCATCATTCGCGAGGCTTCGGGCGTGCCCGTGTTCTGGCAGGACGTGCCACGATTCGAGCAGGTCGAGATGGTTACCGATGTTCTGCGGCCGTCCGGGTACGCCGAGGGCGCGTCGGTCGCATTGGGGTTCTCCGGCCGTGAGGTGACCGGATTGCTGCACATGAGCTTCGCGGATTCCGGCGTCGTCGACCGCGTGCGCGAGGTGGTGGCGGCGTCCAGCGCGGCCTGCTCGCGCGTCGTGGGGGACCAGGTGGCGCTCGATCGTGTCCATCTGAGCCCACGGGAGATCCAAGTACTGCAATTGGTGGCCAGGGGCGCGGGCAATGTCGAGATCGCCGAGGAGTTGTTCGTCAGCCGTCGCACCGTCGCCACCCACCTCGAGAACATCTTCGTCAAGACCGGAACCAATTCGCGGGTTCAGGCAGCGGTGCGCGCCGCCAAGTGGGGTCTGATCGAGTCCTGAGTGACGCCGAATCACACGAGTGGCATTTTGTTACCTGGCGTTCACCAGATGTGCGGCTCGTTCCGTGGCGCGAGTGTCCGATCCGCAGTACCGTCGGCAGTAACGAGTAACCAGAAGTTACTTGTGCGGGAGGTTCTGATCGTGACTGAAACACTCAGTACGAGAGGGCCGGCGCCCGGCCCTTGTTTCAGCTGACACAGCGTCACCTGACACCAGAGCCGTCCGGCCCAGCGAGCTGAGTTTGCGCGGGTGCCGCGCAGACCTAGGAGCCCAACGTGACTGCATCACGCTCCGTCTCTGCCCACTCGGCCCGGGCTGATCAATCAGCCGGGAATCATTCGGGAGATGCACTTCGCACGTACGTCTTGGATACCTCGGTACTACTGTCCGATCCATGGGCTGTCACTCGATTCGCCGAACACCACGTGGTACTCCCACTGGTCGTGATCAGTGAACTCGAAGGCAAACGGCACCACCACGAACTGGGATGGTTCGCCCGAGAATCGCTCCGCATGCTCGACGATCTACGGATCGAATACAGCCGCCTCGACCGTCCGGTGCCGATCGGCACCGAGAACGGGACACTGCAGGTCGAACTCAATCACACCGACCCTGCGGTGCTGCCCGTCGGATTCCGCACGGACAGTAACGATTCGAGGATTCTGGCGTGTGCGCTGAATCTTGCTGCGGAGGGCAAGGATGTAGTCCTCGTCAGCAAGGACATTCCGCTTCGCGTGAAGGCAGGCGCGGTGGGACTACCTGCCGACGAGTACCACGCTCACGACGTCGTGCCATCCGGATGGACGGGCATGACTGAGCTGGACGTCGCCTCGACGGACATCGACGAGCTGTTCAACGAGGGTTTCCTGGACCTCGACGAAGCGCGAGATCTGCCGTGTCACACGGGTCTTCGCCTGCTCGGTGGTTCGTCGAGCGCCCTCGGTCGGGTGACTCCCGACAAGCGCATCCAGTTGGTGCGCGGTGAGCGCGAGGCGTTCGGGTTGCACGGCCGCTCCGCCGAGCAGCGCATTGCGCTCGATCTCCTCATGGACGAGAGCATCGGCATCATCTCTCTCGGTGGTAAGGCGGGCACCGGTAAGTCGGCCTTGGCTCTGACGGCAGGTCTGGAAGCGGTTCTCGAGCGCCGCACTCAGCGCAAGGTTGTCGTCTTCCGTCCGTTGTATGCCGTTGGCGGACAAGAACTCGGCTACCTTCCCGGTAGTGAGAGCGAGAAGATGGGCCCGTGGGCTCAGGCCGTTTTCGACACTCTCGACGGGTTGGCCTCGCCAGAGGTTCTCGAGGAGGTTCTCGCCCGCGGAATGCTGGAAGTGTTGCCGCTGACGCATATTCGCGGTCGGTCGCTGCACGATTCGTTCGTGATCGTCGACGAAGCGCAGTCGCTCGAACGAAATGTTCTGCTGACAGTGCTTTCTCGTCTGGGAACCGGCTCGCGAGTGGTCCTCACGCACGACGTCGCGCAGCGTGACAACCTGCGAGTGGGCAGGCACGACGGAGTTGCGGCCGTCATCGAGAAGCTCAAGGGGCACCCGCTTTTTGCGCACATCACACTCACGCGCAGTGAGCGTTCGCCGATCGCCGAGTTGGTGACCGACATGCTCGAGGAGTTCGGCCCCACTTCCTGAGAAGTGATCTCCCCGTGCGGACTTCGGTCTGCACGGGGAGATGCCTGGGTTTGAAGTTGTTCAGTTTTGCAGCGGTCCCAGTTCGTTGTCGAGAACTTCCTGCACCACACGCATCGCCGCCAGTCCGGCCGGAGCGCCGCAATACGCGCTCGCGTGGATCACGGTTTCGACGATCTCGGTGCGCGTCAAGCCGTTTCGCAATGCCCCACGTACGTGGCCTTTGAGTTCGTTCTCGGCGCGCAGCGCGATCAGCATCCCCAGATTGATCAGACTGCGACTGCGGCGATCGAGTCCGGGACGCGTCCATACCGAACCCCAGACGTTGGCCGTCACGAAGTTCTGCAGTTCTTCGCTGTCCGTTCCCCGGGTGCGCTCGAAGGCGGCGTCGACGAAATCGGCCCCCATGACTTCGGTGCGCACAGCCAATCCGGCGTCGAAGGAGTCAGGCGTGGTGTTTTCGGACATGGCAGGTTCGCTCGCTTTCGGCAGGTGATTTCAGGCCGGAGCAAGCCTACTTCGTGTCCCGGTCCCGACGACTGCGCGGCCGACCGCGGTCACCACGCCCCACGCGACGTCTCGCAGACTGAAGTAGTCCCGCCAGACGCAGACCTTGCCGTCGCGCAGTTCGAAAGTTCCGCATACCCAGAACTCGATGCGCAGCGGTCCGACGGTGAGGATGTCGGTGCGTTCGGTGAGCACCGTGGACTCGTCGCCGACGATGTGGTGCATCTCCGCCTCGAATTTCAGTGAAGGCTTGGTGACCAGACGTAGCGCTCGCACGACGGTCTTCTTGCCTCGCAGGGTGGGGAGCGAGACGTTCTGCCAGACGATGTCGTCTGTCATCAATTCGGCTGCGGCGTCCACGTCGAAATCGGTGAGGGCCGCGAACATTGCGTTCACCGTGGCTGTCGAACTACTCATGGGGTGTCCTTGGCTGATTATTCGGCCGGTGTTGCCCGGATGAAGGTACCGAGATGATCGTGATCGAAGTACTCCAAGGTTAGCGAGTTTCCGTCGAAGGTGGCCTTCGAGACCGTCCCGGCCGGTGCGTTCTCGCCGCTGAGCGGGAACGTGAAGGTGTTTCCGTCCCAGTGGGTCAGAGGGTACGTCGCGGCCGCGGGACCCATGGTCAAGGTCAGCGCACCGTTCTGCTGCGTCACGAGCGCGGGACCCCAGTACGGATTGCCGTAGTCGCCGGTCAATTGGTCTGTCGGTGGCGCGGGAGCGGGGGAGGCCGGCGGCGTCTTCCCGGCAAGTTCGCCCTCAGGGTCGGCCTGTGAGGCAAAGGACGCTTCGTACAGCGGGCGCCACTCGCGGGTGATCTTCCCGAACTGCACCAGATCGGCGAATTCGGCGGTCAAAGTCTCTGCGACGCCGGTGGGCGTGCCGTTGGTCAGAACGACTATGCCGACGTCAGCGGAGGGAATCGTCACGAAATTGGTCCCGGCACCGAGCAGGAAGGCGCCGGAGTGGCTGGCGGTCACACGGCCTGCCGCGCTGTCGGAAACGTTGAACCCGTAGCCGTAGAAGCCGGAACGTTCCCCGATTTCCTGCGCATGGCGCGAGACGATTTCCGGGTTGACTGCGGGCACGAGCGCATCCGTCTGAACGACCTGCTGCCCCTGATACCGACCGCCAGACAGCACCATGTCCAACCACTTGGCCATGTCGTTCACCGAGGAGCTGACTCCACCGGCGGGGGATTGGGCGTCGGCGTCCCGAACCGGCCCTACCTTGTACTTTCCGTCTTCGAGGATATGGCCGACTGTTCGATTTTCTCGGGCTTGGTAATCGGCAAACCGCGAAGACGTCGAAGTCATACCGAGCGGACCGTAGATCGTGTTCTGCGACAGCGTTTCCCAATCGGTGCCCGCCGCGGCTGCAACGGCCTCCGCACCGGCTGTGACGCCGAAGTTCGTGTACTCGTATGTGATTCGGAATGGATTGAGCGGTAGTTGGCGAAGTTTTTCGAGTACCTGGGCCCGGTTGTAGCCCAGGTCCTCCAGCCCGTCGCCGGCGTGGTCCGGTAACCCCGACCGATGCGTGTAGAGATCGGAGATCGTGAGGTGGTCGGTCACCCACGGATCGGCAAGCGCAAACCCCGGCAGTTTCGATATCACCGGAGTGTCCCAGTCGACGGTCCCGATTCCGACTTCGTGGGCGACCACCGTGGCCCCGACCGATTTCGACACCGATGCCAGTTGGAACACGGTGTCGGCATCGACGGTGGCGCTCTTACCCAACTCGCGAACCCCGAATCCCTTTGCGTACACAGTCTTACCTCCGTGCACCACGGCCACCGCCATGCCGGGAACACCGGAACTTGCCATGAGATCGTTCGCGAGGTCGTCGAGCTTCCCGACCGCGTCGTCGATTTGCCCGTCCGGGATCGGCACCCCGGCGTCGAGACCCGGGCTGGCGTCGCTGACGACCGGCCCGGGCGCCGAGGTGGTGTCTGAATCGGACGAGCATCCGGCGAGCAGGGCGACCGTCAGTACTACCGGAACCGCCGCTGCCGACAGTCGCGAGCTGTTTCTACTGGTGATGGACACGAGATTCTCCCTAGCAGGGTTGTCGTCGGTACCACTCGGTCAATCCAGTATCGGGGAACGGCGGGCTGATATTGGGACAAATCGGGAAACCTTGTAGCTACTTCGGGGTCTTGGTTGTCAGACTGCCGAGAATGGAGCCTTCCGTGACCGGCTTCCAAGGGAGCAACAACGCGACCAGCAGAGCGGTGATCAATGCTGCTCCGACCGTGAAGTACGACGCGATGGCGAAGCCTTCCAGGCATGCGGTCTTCATCGTGTAGATCAGACTGTCCTTCTGCTGCTCGAAGAGCGGACTGATGTCGCGGGAGCGGATTTCGATGACGCTGAGCACGGACTCACGAGCGAAGCCTTTCTCCTGCGCCGACATCACGGCGTCGGGAATGGCGTCGACGATCGGAGCCACCTTGGACGTGTAGTACGAGGCGACGATCGAACCGATGACGGCGACGCCCAGGGTCCCGCCGAGCTCACGCGTCGTGTCGTTGACTGCCGAACCTGCCCCCGCTTCGTCGAGGGGCACCGAGGACATGATGGAGTCGGTCGCCGGTCCCTGGACAATTGCGAGGCCCAGACCCATGAGGACCATCGAGATCACGACGGGTCCGAGGTAGGGCGTCTCGACGGTCGTCCGACCCGCCAGGTACATCCCGCCGCTGAGTACCAGGAGGCCGAACACCATCACTGCAGTCGTGCCGAGTTTCTGTGCCGCCAAGGTGGCGACTGGGGCGCCCACGGCGACAGCTGCAGCGAAAGGCAAAGAGTGGATGCCGAATTCGAGCGGCGAGTACTCCCGAACGCCCTGGAAGTACTGCGTGATCAGGAACAAGAATCCGAACATGCTGAAGTAGCTGACAGCAATAGCCAAGGCGGGGAAAGAAAACCGCCGGATTCGGAAGAGATTCATGTTCAGGATCGGCGCGTCGGTGCGCAGTTCCCATGCGACGAATGCGGCCAACAACACTGTCGCAGAGAGGTATCCCGTGATGCTGAATGTCGACACCCATCCGCGATGTGGTGCGTCGATGATGGTCCACACCAGAATGACGATGCCCAGTAGCGACAAGATTGTTCCGACGAAATCGAATCGGCCGACGTGGAGCGCCTTCGATTCCGGAACAACCAGCAGCACACCCACGATGACCAACAATGCTGCCGGAACGTTCATCCAGAACACCGAGTGCCAGGAGAAGTGCTCGAGAAGCCAGCCGCCCGCAGTCGGGCCGATGGCAATCGCGAAGCCGGCCATTGCGGTCCAGGCCGCGATGGCGATGGCTCGTTCTCTGGCGTCGGTGAAGATGTTGGTGATCATGGCCAATGTAGCCGGAAAGACCGCTGCGGCAAAGACACCCATGGCGGCTCGCGCCATGATCACCTGTTCGAGGTTGGAAGCCAAGGCGCCGACGAGCGACATCGCACCGACGCCGATCAAGCCGATGATCATCACTCGGCGGCGTCCGAAGCGGTCACCCAGGTGGCCGAAAGTGAGTAGGAACCCGGCGAAGGTCAACGTGTACGCGTCGACGATCCACTGCAGGTCGCTGACGCTGGCGAACAAGTCGACGCTCATCGTCGGCAGTGCGACGTTGACCACTGTGTTGTCCAGCACGACAAGGAGTTCGGCGAGGCAGATGAAGATCAGCGCAGTGAATCGACGTGACTTGGTCATCATGGGCGCCGAGGGCGCCGGTGCAAGTGTGTGAGACATGTTTGTACGCCATCTCTGCTCCTGCGCGGACGGCAGCAGCGGTTGGAAGAAAGAGGGTTGGTCAGCTCGGGGCCGAGACCAGAGCCTTGAGGTGAGCGCCGATGCGATCGAGAGGCGCCGTGGTGTGCTGAGCTTTTGCCATCAGCGTCGCGCCTTCGATTGACGCGATCACGACGGTTGCCCACTGTGCTGCAGTCTCGGACGGCTGTCCCTGCTGCCAGAAGAACGATGTGAGAAGCGATTCCCACGAGGTGAAGGATTCGCCCGCAGCAGTTAATGCCGCCGGCGTCGACGCGCCCTCCACTGCCGCGGCTGCGACCGGACAGGAGGAGGTGAAATCGCTCTCTACCAAGCTGTTTCGAAATATCGTGACAACCGCGTCGATGATCTCCGGTGGGGAAGACTGAGCGATCATCGAACTGATGGCGGCACTGACGCCCCGGCCGAAGTAGGCAACTGCTTCGCCGGCCAGCTGTCCTTTGCCCTCGGGAAAGTAGTGGTACACCGACCCGCGGGGAGCTCCCGAGCGTTCGACGATCTCGGTGAGCGAGGTCGTCGCGATCCCGTGTTCACGGAAGGCATTGATGGCGCCGACCAGCATCAGAGTGCGGGAATCGGAGTCGGCCATCCCGCCATCGTATGCAATCGCAGTGCTGTTCGAATCATCTGGTGCCGCTGATTCTCTTGGTACTCCCCACTTGCGACGCGCTGCGGCGATCGGACAACGCGTCTGCGGGCCGGTCATGGCAACGAGGCGTCTCGAGGTGTGTTCATCACTGCCTCCCAGTATGTCGATCGGTATAGGAACGAATCTGAGACTAGATGTAACTGACAGACACAGTCAAGTGTTGTGTGCAGGTGGTGGGTATCGACGGAGATTCTTGGTGGCAAAACTCCCCGAACAGTGGTTATATCGTGCGGTATAGAGCTGTTGCTTCGAGCACCAGCTTCGGAGGAGAGGAAACGACATGCCGGTACCGACGTCAGTTGCACGAAAACGAAGAATCGAAGTCGCAGTCGGGAAGTATTTCGCCAATCCGCTGGTCACCGGATTGAATCGGATCGGTTTGATGCCGTCGTTGATGACCGAGATCGAGACGGTTGGACGCCGAACCGGTCTGACCCGCCGAGTGCCCGTTGCGATCACCTACGACGGTGACGAGGCGTGGGTCATTGCGCAGCATGGCACCGGCACGGGGTGGGGTGCCAATATCTCTGCGACGCCGAAGGTTCGGATCCGTCGCCGCGGCGAGTGGGTGGACGGACAGGCCCAGATCATGCCGGACGACGACGTGCCGGCGCGGGTGAAGACATTTGCGTCGGGGAAGATCAGATCGGCGCTGACGGCCTCTGCCTTTCGCGGATTGCAGACCGACCCGGTCAGTGTTCGCATCAAACTCGCACTCGATTCGTCAACCGATTGAATCAACGGGAGTTGAAATGGCCGGTGCGGAATGACCCGGTGCGTTCTCGTCGTTGACGAATGCAGCGGTGGCGCGATCGCCACTGCACACGACGAAGGAGCAGGGTCATGCGCATCGGAATCATCGGAGCCGGTCAGATCGGTGGCACGCTCACACGTAGGCTCGCTGCGCTCGGTCACGACGTGCGCGTCTCGAACTCGCGGACACCGGACACGCTTGCAGAACTGGAAGCCGAGACGGGTGCGAAGGCAGTCCGCAGCACCGAGGCCGCCGAGGGTGCCGAGCTGGTCATCGTGAGCATTCCGCAGAAGAACGTGGTTGATCTACCGGCGGGGATTCTCAGCGGTGCGGTCGCCGGTGCCCCGGTCATCGAGACCAACAACTACTACCCGCAACAGCGTGACGGTCTGATCGCCGCCATCGAGGACGGACAGACCGAAAGCGGATGGGTGCAGGAACACCTGGGTGTACCGGTGTTCAAGGCGTTCAACGGAATCTGGTGGAAGCATCTCCTAGAGAAGGGCCTTCCCGAAGGTGCAGAGGGGCGCATTGCGCTACCCGTCGCCGGCGACGACGACGCGAACAAGCAGGTCGTCTTCGATCTGATCAATCAGTTGGGCTTCGATCCCGTCGATGCGGGAACGATCGACGATTCCTGGCGTCAGCAGCCGGGAACTCCCGTGTACGGCAAGGATTTCGATCGCGAAGCGACGCTGAAAGCATTGGCCGAGGCGAGCCCCGATCGCACCGACGAGTGGCGGGCAACCACTACGGTGTAGGGAAAAGTGTGGCGGTTTCCGAAGTGGAAACCGCCACTCTTTTGTTTGTTCAGTCCTTGACCTTCGCCATCGCCAGAACGTCGAGACGCTTGTCGAGTTCTTCCTCGCTCAGCTTGTCCGGGACGAGTCCGCGCTCGATGACGACCTGACGGATCGTCTTCTTCTCTTTGAGCGCCTGCTTCGCGACGGCTGCGGCTTCCTCGTAACCGATTGCCGAGTTGAGGGGCGTCACGATCGACGGCGAAGATTCGGCGAGTGTCTTGAGGTGCTCCTCGTGCGCGACCAGTCCGCTGACGCACTTGTCGGCGAACAGTCGAGAGACGTTGGCCAGCAAGGTGAACGACTCCAGCAGGTTGCGGGCCATGACCGGGATGTAGACGTTGAGTTCGAAAGCTCCGGCGGCGCCACCCCACGCGATGGCGGCGTCGTTTCCGATCACCTGAGCCGCAACCTGAGTGGTTGCCTCGGGCAGGACCGGGTTCACCTTTCCGGGCATGATCGAGCTTCCCGGCTGCAGATCAGGGAGTGCGATCTCGCCGAGTCCGGTCAGTGGACCCGATCCCATCCACCGAATGTCGTTGGCAATCTTCGTCAGTGAGACGGCGATGGTCCGCAGCGCGCCCGATGCCTCGACCAGTCCGTCACGCGCGGCCTGCGCTTCGAAGCTGTTCTTCGCCGGAGTCAGCGCGTCGACACCGGTCGACTTGACCAGTTCGGCAACAACTTTGGGGCCGAATCCATCCGGAGCATTGAGACCGGTGCCGACTGCTGTTCCGCCGATCGGCAGCTCGCCGAGGCGGGGGAGTGTTGCGTTGACGCGCTCGATGCCGGCCTCGATCTGACGTGCGTAGCCGCCGAACTCCTGACCGAGCGTGACCGGCACAGCGTCCATCAGATGGG
>NZ_JASHKY010000029.1:0-56970 GCF_030056935.1 Rhodococcus sp. IEGM 1302
TGGCGATGTCGGCGAGCTGAGCCTTACGACGGTCACCGAAGCCGGGAGCCTTGACGGCAACAGACTTGAAGGTGCCACGGATCTTGTTGACCACGAGGGTGGAGAGAGCTTCGCCCTCGACGTCCTCGGCGATGATCAGGAGCGGCTTGCCGGACTGGATGACCTTCTCCAGCAGGGGCAGCAGGTCCTTGACCGTGGAGATCTTGGAGCTGACGAGCAGGATGTACGCGTCTTCGAGGACGGCTTCCTGACGCTCTGCATCGGTGGCGAAGTACGCCGAGATGTAGCCCTTGTCGAAGCGCATGCCCTCGGTGAGCTCGAGCTGCAGGCCGAAGGTGTTGGACTCCTCGACCGTGATGACGCCTTCCTTGCCGACCTTGTCCATAGCCTCGGCGATGAGCTCACCGATGGACGGGTCGCCGGCGGAAATACCGGCGGTAGCAGCGATCTGCTCCTTGGTGTCGATCTCCTTGGCGGTCTCGAGCAGGCGAGCTGTGACAGCCTCGACAGCCTTCTCGATGCCGCGCTTGAGGCCGAGCGGGTTCGCGCCGGCTGCGACGTTGCGCAGACCTTCACGGACCAGTGCCTGTGCGAGAACGGTAGCGGTGGTGGTGCCGTCGCCAGCGACGTCGTCAGTCTTCTTGGCGACCTCCTTGACGAGCTCGGCGCCGATCTTCTCGTACGGGTCGTCGAGTTCGATCTCCTTGGCGATGGAAACACCATCGTTGGTGATCGTGGGGGCGCCCCACTTCTTTTCGAGAACGACGTTGCGACCCTTGGGGCCCAACGTCACCTTGACAGCGTCGGCGAGGGCGTTGAGGCCTCGCTCGAGGCCACGACGTGCCTCTTCGTCGAACGCGATGATCTTTGCCATTGCGAAGTGATCCTCCGGATAGGGGGTGACACACAAGGTGACCGCTCGTCGGGTCACCTCATCGGCACAAGGCGACCGTTTGACCGGTCACCTCATTACACGGGCGACCGATTTGCCTGGTCACCCATCTACGCCTGTGGTCTAGTCAGTGCCCGCGACGGACGACCGGGGGTGTCTATGGTTCCCGGTCTCACTGCCTCGACCTGGCACTCACGGTTCGCGAGTGCCAACTGCATTTTTAGCACTCGAGCGTGCCGAGTGCAAGGTTGAGCCTCAGCCCGCGATGCAGAACTGTCCGTTACTCAAATTGACCGCGAACGAGAGCACTCCGACGCAGTCGACGCCATTGGCATCGGCTGTAGCGCCCGCCCCGTAACCGGCGATGGCGAAGGTGACATTTCCGTCAGCCGCCCCGGCCCGCGCGATACCGCCGCCGAGCGCGAATGCCTGCGCCTGACCGTTACCGCGAGACGCCCCCAGCGCGGTTCCGAAGCCGTTGGCATATGAATTGGAGTAGCCGTTGTCGGCGGCGACGCTCACTGCCGTACCGCTCTCGGCGGCACCGGCCTGCGCGCGGCCGGCTCCGACGGACTGCGCGCCGCAGCTCGCGGTCTCGGAGACCTGGATGTCATTTGCCGACGGCGGCGAGACACACGCGACGGGCGCCGCGGAAGCAGCTCCCGCACCGGTCAGCGCCAGCCCGGCGGCGAGCCCCATACCTACAGTCATCACAGCCCCTGTTCTCGCCAGGCGGCCCCCCAACCGACTACTGGAAATTCCGCTGACTCGAGAGTATGAGCGACGGAACCAGACTGACGAGATCAAGGGCATAGAAACTCCTTCGTGGAACAAGTTCATTGGATTCGGGCGCGAGAGTACCCGCTCGAGTGAAGTCCGTCACCCCCGCCTGGTCAAGCCTCGAGGACGACCCCGAGAAGGGCCGGGAGATCCGCGACCGAATCGATGACATGATCGGGCTTCTGAACCGAGAGGTCGAGCACTGTTTGCCGAAACTTGCCTGTGCGCACCAGAACTCCGGTCAGGCCGACCCGCTGCGAGGAGAGGACGTCCCCGATCAGATCGTCGCCGACCATCACCGTCGCCTCAGGTTCGACATGCATCAACTCCGTGGCTGTCAGGAACCCCGTGAGAGACGGTTTACCCACTGCGGCGATGTTTACACCCGCCACTTCCTCGAAGCCGGGCAAGTACGTTCCGGTGTCGATCCGAAGGCCGTCTACGGTCTCCCACATCATCCCGCGGTGCATCGCGACGACGGGCACTCCGGCGAGCAATAGTTCGAGCACTCGGCTCAGCGCCTCGTGGGTGAACTCCGGGCCGGCGCCACCGAGAATCACGACCTCGGGATCGGCGTCGTCGAACTCGATTCCCTCGAGATCGGCGGACACGTCACCGTGATTGAGTACCCACGCCCTCGCGTCCGGGTACGTCGCCCGCACGTACTCCCCCGTGAGCCTGGCGGCAGTAACTATCTGGCTCGCCTCCACCTCGATACCGGCGTCGCACAACCCCTGCGCGATGAGTGTCGAACTGCGCGAGGTGGTGTTGGTCAGAAACCCACAGGCCAATCCGCGCCGCCGAACTTCGCGTACTGCTTCCCCTGCTCCCTCGATCGGCTGCCAGGACGTGAGCAGGACTCCGTCGATATCGAACAGAACACCTTCGATGTCGGCCATTGCACCAGCCTATATTCGCCATCGAGGTCCTGCCGAGGCGTCGAAACCCGAAATCCGTCCATCGCTCAGTAGGCTCCCACCCATGGACCTGCGCGACGACGACCTCTTCTCCGTTGCCGGTTCTCTGGCCGAATTGCTCGGCGCTCCCGTCACGATCGAGGACGAGAACTCGACGGTTCTCGCGTACTCCGGCGGCGAGCAGGCCGTAGACGAAGCTCGCATCGGCACGATCCTCGGTCGGCAGGTACCCAGCCGATTCCGCCAATTACTCTCCGATGCAGGAGTATTCGATCGGCTTCACCGAGAGAGCGATCCCATCTACGTCGACCTCGAAGACCCCGCGATCACGCCGCGACTGGTTATCGCAGTTCGCGAGAACGATCACCCCGTCGGCTCGATCTGGGTCGCACTGGCCGGAACACCGACGCCCACACAGGAATCGATACTTCGTTCCGCGGTATCTGTCGTGGCCGAGAGAATCGCCTCGGAGCGTGACCGGGTCGACAGCACACGTCGTCGCCAATCCCAGCGCGTCCAAGCACTGATCGGCGGTGGCGAACCCGCATTCCGCGCCGCCGACGACTTGCGGTTGGCAGGTCCGCTCACGGTGGTCGCGGTCGGAACCGTCACGGGACCACTGCCGGCGGGGTTGGTCGCCTCCTTGAGCTTGTACCTGGACACTCTGGCCGTCGACGCCGTGATCGCACAGTTGATCGACTCGACGTACCTTGTTGTCGGCGCTGACGAAGCGAACGCCCGCCGACTGTTGGAGGACTTCCTCAGCCGCGCCCGCACACGAGCACAACTTGCCGTTGCGGTGGGCCGCACCGTGAAATCAGCCAGCGAATGCCATTTGTCACGCGCCGACGCCGACCATGTTCTGGGCGCGCTGCGACACAACCGGTCCGGCGGGATTGTCGCGGGTATGAACGACACCTTGGCGTCGGTACTGGCCTTACATGTTGCCGACATATTCGACGGACTGAGCACCGCCACACCTATGCACGCCCTGGAAGGGTACGACCGTCGACATGGAAGCGAACTCGTCGCAACGGCCCACACCTTCCTCGACAAGGGCGGTGATGTCGCGAGTTCCTCCGCAGCATTGCATGTTCACCCCAACACTCTCCGCAATCGATTACGCCGCTGCAAGGAGATGTGCGGGGTTGACCTGAGCGACGCGGACACTCGACTGATCCTGATGCTTCAGTTCAAACTACGAAGTTCCTGAGCCGGCGAAGAAGGTATCGGAGCATCTCCCGTGCCGCTCCACTTTGGGGGGTATTCGACAAAATATCACCCAAAAGTATTAACGACCAGTCCGCCAAAAGTCATAATTACCGGCCACGATTCCCAAAACCCAGCAATTCGGCAATCATCAATCTTGCAATCTGGTTAGCGTTCCGCAAGATCTTCCTCTCACGGCCCAAATAGGCCATTTTGGTTGCCTGACCAGCACAAATGAAACACGTTTCAGTTTGGTTCTACAAATTCCTAGTCAAAGTGGACTTGCTCGAGCTAACCTCATTCCCGTCACGCCACATAAGACCCCGAACGCCACACGGATCTCTTAGCAGAACGATCGCAAGGGTCCGTGCACTAGTCGAACCTGCTCTTTGTGGAATGCAACAAGCATGCGCCGATGTACAAAAAGTCTTCCAGATCTATCGAAAGGATGGAACTTCATATGATCGCAATGTTCCTTCAAGCAACGGCTGCGTTGTTCACCGGATTACTGGACAATGTATGGAGCGGATCCCTAGTGCCCGGCATCGAGGGCGCCACCGGCTCGCTAGCCGGATTAATCGAGACCGGCTCATCGCAACCCTGATCCATTTCAGAACATCACCCAACGACAGGAGTAAACGATGGATCTAGGATCGATGGTGCCTTACCTCAAGGAACCGATAATTTTGCAGATCATTTCATTGCTCGTATACAGAGGCTCCATGGCGTCAGTCGACTTCGACTGGCAACCCCCACTCGGCTGACTTCAACAGAATTTCCTACCGTGATAAAAATCTACCGCAAGGAGCGTTAGCATAGTGGATACAGCAAGTATAATCGACGCAGTCACGAGCATTGATTCGCAATCATTGCTACCCCCGTTCGTTTATGTGCAGGCAATAGTCGACGGCATCTTCAAGTCTATCTCCGCAGCCATCAACCTAATGGCTAGCGGTTCTGCAGGTATTGGTGGAAGCATTCAGACCGCCCTCGGCTCGACCGTTGCCCCGTAGTCGGGAGAGGAGACAATAATGTTCGATCTTTCAATGAGCTATCTGTCGGATCTGGTGGGATTTGGCTCAATCGACCTAGTAGGTACGTTCGCGAAGTATCTCAACACCCTGTCCGCGTACACGCCGACGCCGCTCTAAGGAAAGGTGATTTACAATGCTGCAAAGATATATCACCAGTTTGATCGCCTGGGCTACTGGGACCATAGAGTTGACCGGCCTGGGAAGTACCATTCTGCAGAAGTAAATTCTCTGGTGCAACTTCTCTACTCTGAACTTCGATGATCCCCGAGGCTCCAATTCGCCTCGGGGGTCATTTCGCGTTCCAAGCACGAGAGTTTTCCAGGCACGAGAGTTCCGGGCCACGAGAGTTCCGGGGCACGGACACTTTGATCCGGCACCCGCCACGTGAGGAGTTCGACATGAGACTGCCCAACCTGCTGGATGCGGCTGTCACACAGGTGAATCCGCGAGACGCGGACTTCGTCTACAACGAGTCCGCCGGCCACCTGAAGCATCTGGTCGGCGTGTACTTCTTCGAAACATCTCAGCACCCAGCCGCAGAATTCACGCAGGCGCAAGCCGTCGATTGGGTCACCGCCAGGCTCGGACACAATCGCATGTTCACCCACCGAATCCAGCACACGCCACTGGGACTCGGCCATCCGTACTGGGTTCCAGACCCCAACCTGGATGTGGGCGACCACGTGCGGGTCAACGCGATTTCCGAGCCGGGTTGGGCACCATTTCAAGAAATGCTCAGCGCCCTGCTGACCTCGAGAATGGATCTCAGCCGCCCACCCTGGGAACTGCACTTTTTCACGGGGATCGAGGGGCTTGACGCTCTACCCGGCAGGCTGACGGCGGTTGTGCTCAAGTCTCATCACAGCGCGGCCGACGGAATCGCGATCCGAATGCTGGGTGAAGCCATATTTTCGGATGCGCAACGGCCGAGGAAATCAGCACCTGCAATACGGTTCCTACGGGGACGTCTCTTCACGCGATCAGTGCTGAGTTTCCCCGGCCAACTTATCCAGTTCGCCAAGAGCATTCCGGGCAATCGGGCTGCTGCCCGTGCGGTAGTCGAGGCGAAGAGTGCTGGAGAATGGGACGAGTGCATCTACGAAAGTACTAGCACCCGCTTCAACTGCAAGGTAAGCGGGTCGGCATTGGTGGAGCCGATCATCCTCGCAGGCAACGAGGTTCGGCATGTGAAGAACGCAGTCCCCGGAGCGACTGTCAACGACGTCCTTCTGGCTGTGGTCGGTTGCGCGATGGCGCGATACCTTACCGAGAAGAGCGAAGCGCCTCGAGGTTCTCTGTTCGCGATGGTTCCGCGGTCCATGCGCAAGCAAGAGGAGTGGGAGTCCGCAAACCAATTGGTGAATCTGTCCGTGAACATGCACACCACGATCACGGATCCGCTGAAGAGACTCGCTCTCATCGCAGAGTCTGCACGCTCGGAGAAGGCCCGTACGTCCCACACAGCGGTCCGGCGGATGAGCACAGTGTTGGAGACCCTACCCGCTCCGATAGCGCGGTTGATGGCATATTCACGTCACCATGACGACTACAAGCCGGATGGGCCGCGGTATCAGCACACGATGGTGAGTAACATTCCGCTCTCGGTCAACGGACTGACCCTGAACGGGGCATCTGGCACTGCCGTACTCGCTAATCAAGCACCGGTCGACGGTGACGGGCTGCGGCACTTCATGGTAGCTGCGAGTGGCGGCAACCTAACGCTCAACGTGATTGCAGACGCCGCAACGATGCCAGATCTAGGCCACTACCTGGAGTTGCTTCGCGCGAGTTTCGAGGAACTGAAGGAAGCCGCAAAGACGCGTGAGCTCGAGAGCAACTCGACCGTCATCGCATCCTGATCCCTTATTCACCAAGACATTACGAGCCCGGCCTACCACTGCGGTAGGTCGGGATTCTTGTCGAGCGGGTAATTCTGCACGTAACTCGCATCCACATGGTCTGGAAGCGCCTCCCGGCACACACTTCTGGCACTCACGCACAAGACTACGCAAAACAGCGCTGCCTGAGTGGGGTGTCAGGCAGCGCTGCTAATCACCGGGGTCCGGATTGACTATGGATGCAGAACGCCCGCACCCGAATTCAGTGCCGGGTAACTACCGGTCGCACCCACCGCATTGGCGGGAATGCATGAGGTCGGCGCACTGACTGTCCCGAAGATAGGCACTGACGCCTTCGATGTGAAACGGAAGTAATTCGCCGAGAAGTTATACATCTGGGCCGCGGTGCCCTGAGTGTCGAACTTCACGTCCAACGCACTGTTCCGAGTTTGGAAACTAATCTTCGGAAGCTGGTATGTCACGCCTACGCCGACATCCGCACCGTCCACGATCAGTTGCGATCCGGTATCGGTGAGAGTGACCGTGCCTGTGTAGCCCGAACCGGAACCGGCCACCAGTGCGGCCGATCCTGCGACGAACGTCGCTGGGTCATAGCGGTAGACAAGCCTGACGTCATCAATGCCGAGGAATGTGACACCCGAGACGCCAGAACTGCTGGGCGTCGTCGCTGAACCGGGCTGAAGGGTGTATGAATTTACCCCGGGCGTGGCATTCACAGTGACGTGGTTAGCCGTGACCGAGGTTGGAACTACCTGATCCACGGTCTGCCCAACACTTACAGCGCGGCACGCCTGGTTATAGCTCGTCACCGTCGTACCTGCAGTTGCCGACGCCGGTGCAACTGCTGCGAATACCATGCCCGCCGAAGCAGTTGCTACTGCTAGAGCGGCCACCGTACGTTTTGCCGTTGAAACATGCATATCTTCTACTCCTCATTCCCTTTCGGGATCGGTTTTTAGCGTTGATAGCACTTCCTGCCAAAACGCAGTTCGAGTAAAGTTGAATTACTGCATTGACAGCCTCCGCATCACCGGAATTTTCGCGGCGAAGGGGAAGTCTTTGAGGCCGTGCGCAGCACGATAGGATTTGTTCACTACCGATGCACGACCGAAATCTTGACAACGGAGATTAGCGATACGACATCACCCGGGAATCATGTCTCGATTCCGAAAAAGATGACGTCCGACCGTGAGAAACCACCTCCAATCAGCTGGTTTGGTAGCACCCATTCCACTGGATGCTCACACCGAGCGGTAAGTTGGAACAGCTGATCGACGATTGAAGGCCATTCACGATTTGCCGTTTATGTGATGACCGTCACCATACCTCAATTACTAGAACTTGTAACAGTTTTTGAAAGAAATCTCTCGACAACTTGAAATGGCGCCCCCACTTACATCCAGGATTTGCACGCGACTAATACCAAGGAACTAACATTCAGCGAAACATTAATACTAAAGTATTAACAACGCAGCTCATTCGAGAGATGGTTAATACTTTAGTATTAATTCAAAAGTTCCAGCGCATTTACGAACCGACTCACTGTGATTCGCTTCCCAAGCGAGGGCTGTGCACTCGCACAACGCATTCCCCGAAGCTGTGGCCGAACGGCCAGTCCTTTTGCCGCCCCCGCGATTCATGCTTGGGAGAAGAGCCGGATGTGACCGGCGTCTCGGTTCGAGCAGAGTCTGTAGAAGGAGTGCGTCATGGGAACTCGTCAAAGCCCCGATCGTGTGGTCGTGGTCGGTGCGGGTGTTGTCGGATTGTCGACGGCCTGGTTCTTGCAGGAACGTGGAGTCGAGGTCACCGTCGTCGATCGCGACGGCGTCGCAGCCGACGCGAGCTGGGGCAACGCCGGTTGGCTGGCCCCCGCATTGACGCTTCCGCTGCCCGAACCCGCAGTGCTCCAATACGGCTTGCGCGCGATGCTCAGCCCGTCGTCCCCGGTGTACGTGCCACTCACCACCGATCTGAAGCTGATTCGGTTCCTGGTCGGGTTCGCGCGCCACTGCACGCCGTCGAAGTGGCAGGAAGCGATGTCGGTCTACACCGAGGTCAACCGAACAGCCTTGGGCGCGTACGACGAACTCGCCGACGGTGGCGTCAAAGAGCTGACCCGCCTGGCCGATCCTTTCCTCGCCGCGTTTGCGTCCGAGAAGGACCGACAGACCTTGGTGGACGAGTTCCATCACGTCGAAGCTGCCGGCGGAGAAGTCGACTTCGACCTCCTCGACTACGACGCGATTCACTCGCTCGAGCCTTCACTCGGCCAGGGTGTGAAAGCCGGTTTGCGTCTGCGTAATCAGCGTTTCATCGATCCCCCGTTGTTCGTGAACTCGTTGGCGGACGCGGTTCGTGAACGCGGTGGAGAAATCGTCAGCGGTTTCGACGTCACGCAGATCGACGATCGGGTCGGCGGAGTCACTGTTCGCAGTGCACACGGTGATTCACGCGACGGCGACGCCGTGGTCATCTCGAGCGGTGCCCGCTTGAACAAGCTCGCAGCACCGTTCGGTGTGCGCAAACTGGTGCAGGCCGGACGCGGATACAGCTTCAGTGTCAAGCCCGAGCACCTCCCCAAGAACCCTGTGTATTTCCCCACCCAGCGCGTCGCATGCACTCCGTTGCACGATCGCTTCCGAGTGGCCGGAATGATGGAATTCCGCAGCCCTGACGCGCCGCTGGATCCGCGCCGCGTGCAGGCGATCATCGATGCGGCCAAGCCGATGCTCAGCGGCATCGACTGGACTGCGCGGGAAGAGGAGTGGGTGGGATCACGACCGTGCACTACCGACGGCTTGCCGTTGATCGGAGCCACGCGCTCGCCGCGCGTGCACGTCGCCGGTGGCCACGGGATGTGGGGAATCGCTCTGGGTCCGTTGACGGGAAAGATGGTGGCCGACTCGATGACCGGTGCTCAGACGCCGACCGTCATGAGTCACTTCGATCCGCTGCGCTGACAGCCGGTTTCACCCACTTGTAGTACGCGCCCGTCAGCAGAACCAGCCATCCGGCGCCGACGAGCAGCGCAACTCGGGTATCGGCGATGACGCCGAGCAACACGATGACAAAAGCCAGGAACACGATCGCGAAGATCTGACCGTACGGCCACAGCGGCACTGGAAACTTCAGTGCCGCTGTTTCGTCTGCACTCATCTGAGCGCGGGAACGGAACTGCGAGAGCAGGATCATGATCCAGACGAAAATGGTGGCGAAGGTCGCCAGCGAGGCGATGACGAGGAACACCTGGTCCGGGATCAGGTAGTTGAGCACTACTCCCACCAACAGGGCAACGGTCATGATGACAACGGTCATCCACGGAACACCGTTGGCGGAGACTCTCTTCATCACCTGCGGGGCCTGGCCGGCATGCGACATTCCGAACATCATGCGACCCGCACCGAAAACGTCGCTGTTGATGGCTGACAGGGCTGCGGTGATGACGACGATGTTGAGGATCGATGCGGCCGTTCCCAATCCGAGGTTCTCGAAGATCTGGACGAACGGGCTGTTGTCGGAGTTGATGGTCTGCCACGGAATGATCGCCATGATGACGGCGAGGGTGCAGATATAGAAGAGAATGATGCGCACCGGGACCGTGTTGACGGCTTTCCTGATGGTCTGCGCCGGATCCTCGGCTTCGCCCGCGGTGATACCGATGATCTCGGTGCCACCGAACGCGAACATGACGATCGCGAAACACGCGACGAATCCGCCGAAGCCCGTCGCGAAGAACCCGCCGTCCGACCAGAGGTGGCTGATTCCGGCATCGGTGTCGTGAACGCCGAATCCGAACACGATGATCGCGATGCCGCCGGCGATCATCGCGATGATGGCGGTGATCTTCACGAGCGTGAACCAGAATTCCAGTTCGCCGAACACCTTGACGCTCAACAGGTTTATCGCGCCGATGAAGAAGACGACAGCCAGAACCCAGATCCATCTCGGTACGTCCGGGAACCAGAACTGCATGTACAGGCCGAAGGCGGTGACGTCGGCGAGGCACACGATCACCATCTCGAACGTGTACGTCCACCCGGTCATGAAACCGGCGAGTGGTCCGAGGTGCTTGTTCGCGTACTCGCTGAACGAACCGGAAACCGGGTTACGGACCGCCATCTCGCCGAGCGCTCGCAACACCAGGTAGACCGCGATACCGCCGATCAGGTAGGCCAGGAGCACCGACGGGCCGGCTCGTTTGATGGCCTCGGCGCTGCCGTAGAACAGTCCGGTTCCGATGGCTGATCCGAGGGCGATGAAGCGGATATGGCGCGCTGTCAGCCCTCGCTTGAGGCCATCCTGCGTCGCGGCGTCGCTGTTCACTTCTCGGTACTCCAGTCGGATGGATCGTCATACGTGCGCGAACCATTGTCCGCTACCACCGCGCGTGTTCCCGCACGACCCTGTTGGACGGCCGTACAGTGACCTGACACACATGGTCCATTGACGGATCGCTTACGATCGACAAAAGTGTTTGTAACTTTACGTAGCATCAACTCGACTGGAGAGACTGTGTCCAACACCCTCGAAGCAAGCATCGACATCGACGCATCACCGCAGGACGTGTGGGCAATCGTCGCCGACCTGCAGCGCATGGGCGAATGGAGCCCCCAGTGCAAGGTGATGAAGGTAATCGGCGGGACCGTGCGTGAGGGCGCCAAGACGATCAACGTCAACCGCAAGGGCCTGCTGGTCTGGCCGACGTCGTCGAAGGTCGTTCGCTTCGAGCCCAACAAGTCGGTGGCGTTCCGCATCGCGGAGAACCGCACGATCTGGTCCTACGAACTCGAGCCGACCGCTACCGGCACCAAAGTGACCGAGCGTCGCGAGGCTCCCACCGGAACGTCGAAGGTCTCGCAGTTCCTCGTCAAGACCGTCCTGGGCGGAAACGCCGACTTCGAGGTCGAGCTCGTCGAAGGCATGAATGCCACCTTGAAGCGTGTGAAGAGCGAGGCCGAGGCGGCTGCACGCACCTCTGCTTGACCCTCGACCTGGTCGAGGCATCAGGATCCGTTCCATGGATCCCGTGATGACACAGATAGCGCAGGCACAAGAATTGGCGAGCTCCGGCGATCGAGCCGGGGCTCGCTCTGCGTTCGAGAAGGTGTGGGAAGAGATCAGCGCCGCCCCCGATGCGCTCCACATCGTCTCCCTCGCGCACTACATGGCCGACGTTCAAGACGATCCGGCTCAAGAGCTCTGCTGGGACCTGCGCGCCCTCGACGCTGCAGATTCGTTGACCGACGCGCGAGCCCAGGAACACCACGCATCGCTGCAGGTCGCCGGTTTCTATCCATCGCTGCACCTCAACCTGGCTGCCGACTACCGCAAACTCGGACGCGACGCCGAGGCCGTCGAGCATCTGACGAAGGCCGAGGCGTCGGTCGGCACACTCGCCGACGACGGTTACGGCCGGATGATCAGGGGCGCTATCGAGCGACTGCGGGCAGAATTGATCCGTGACCACTAGTTCCGCCCTCTTGACGATCGGCGAGATGTCCAGGGCGTCGGCGCTCCCGATCAGCGCGCTGCGGTTCTACGACAAGGAAGGCGTGCTCGTCCCGCATTCCGTCGATCCGCACACCGGTTACCGCTGGTACACCGACGACCAACTCCGCGACGCACGCGTGATCGCCGGTATGCGGCGCGTCGGTGTTCCGATCCGCGACATGATGGCCGTCCTGACCGGACCGGAACCCCATTCGTGCCTCGACGCCCATCTGCGCAACCTCGAGGACGGTCTCGCCGACGCCCGGGCCGAACTGGGACGAATCCACCGCCTGATCGACGCGCTACCTATCTCCGGCGGCGTGGACATCGACTCGTGGGATCTACGACGCGCACTCGACGCCGTGCTGTTCGCCGTGAACGAGGAATCGGAGTTCCCGATACTTCGCGGCGTCCACCTCGACATTCACGACGGCGTCGCTGCGTTTGTCACCACTGATCAGTTCCGGCTCGCGGTCGCCGAGGTGACAGTTCACTCCGCTCTGACGGTGTCCGCTGTCGTTCCCGTCACCTTCGCGCGATTGTTGCGCGACGTCGCCGGCGTCGTGACGCTGACTTTCTCCGCGCGCACGGTGACTGCGTCGTATCCGGGAGGTGAGGTGTCCAGCCCCCTGATCGAGGACGGAGAGTTCCCCGATCACCGAATCCTGCGCGAGCACCACAACGCCGTCGAACTGAGCGGCGACCACCTTGCCGCCCTGCTCAACGGCACCGAGGACAGTGCCGTCGTCAGCGTCGGCGAAGACGGTGGTGCCCGGGTGGATCCGGGCGGAACGGATCCCCGTGAGAAGTTCCGAGTACTGGTCGACCGGCAGCGACTGCGCGACGCCGCCGCAGCCCAACCGGGGCGGCAACTGGTGATCCGAGTAAGCGGTGCGACGCTCCCGCTGGCGATACGCACCGGCGACTGTGTCGGGTACTACTCGTACTTGATGCCACTACAGCCTGTAGGAGAGAAGGCGTTCACGTAATCTATGGATGCTTTACCACCCCGTACTGTCAGTGCGACCAGCAGAAGACCTACCGAGTAGTTAGAGGAGCCTGTGGCACGCCGACCCACACCCCCCGGAACCCCGCAACCCACCGGGATCGGACATATCGTCGATCTGGTTCGCCATGCGATTCCGCCACTTCATCCCGCCGGCCTGCCGTTCGTGCTGGCCCCGCTGGGAGTTGCAGCTCTGGGCCGCAACCGTAAGTGGGTGCGCCGAGCCGGTCTGACCACCGCCGCCGCATGCGCCACGTTCTTCCGTCACCCGCACCGGGTGCCGCCCAACCGCATCGGCGTCGTCGTCGCACCCGCCGACGGCGAGGTGGCGTTGGTCGACAACGCCGTTCCGCCCGCCGAGCTCAATCTCGGAAGCGAGCCGCGCCCGCGCGTCAGCATCTTCCTGTCGGTTCTCGACGTGCATGTCCAGCGCAGCCCTGTCGGTGGAACGGTCAAAGAGGTCGTTCACCAGGCAGGCAAGTTCCTCTCCGCAGATCTCGCCGACGCCAGCGAGGTCAACGAGCGCAACAGCATGCTGATCGAAACCGCCGATGGTCACGACGTTGCGGTTGTCCAGATCGCGGGACTGCTTGCACGCCGCATCGTCTGCTACGCCGGTGTCGGTGACGTCCTGCCGATCGGCGACACGTACGGACTGATCCGTTTCGGCTCACGCGTCGACACCTATTTCCCCGCCGGAACCACACTCCTGGTCGAGCCGGGACAACGCACGATCGGTGCTGAAACAGTTATCGCGCAACTGCCGTGAAGACGCCGAAGATGAAGTCAGCCGTGAAGAAGCCGGGAGCAGCCCAACCCGGCGCGAAGATGCCCAAACGCACCCAGGCGGTGCGGTTGCTGCCGTCCGTCATCACCATCCTGGCGCTGTGCGCCGGGCTGTCCGCCGTCAAATTCGCTCTCGACGGACAACCCGGTACCTCGCTCGCGATGATCGGCGCAGCTGCCGTCCTCGATTCACTCGACGGCCGCATCGCGCGACTGCTCGACGCCACCAGCAAGATCGGCGCCGAACTCGACTCACTGGCCGACTCCATCTCCTTCGGCGTCGCCCCGGCCCTGGTCCTGTACGTGACCTTGCTGGACGGCACCAGCATCGGCTGGATCATCGCGTTGATCTACGCGGTCAGCATCGTGTTGCGACTCGCACGTTTCAACACCCTGCTCGACGACGACGACGTCCCCGCGTATGCACGTGAGTACTTCGTCGGCGTTCCGGCTCCGGCCGGCGCACTCATCGCCCTCACTCCCCTGGCCGCGACGGCTCAGTGGGGTGACGGCTGGTGGTCTTCGCACTTCGTCGTCATCGTGTGGACGCTCTTCTCGGCTGCACTGATCGTCAGCCGCATCCCGACGCTGGCGATGAAGTCGGTATCCGTGCCGCCGCACATGGCGGCCGGCCTGCTCGTCCTGGTGACGTTGGCTGCAGCCGCACTCATCACCTACCCGTACATCCTGCTGATCGTTCTCATCGCGATCTACCTGGTGCACATCCCGTTTGCCGTGCACTCGAAGCGGTGGGTGGCAGCACGTCCCGAAACCTGGGACATCAAGCCTTCCGAACGCCGCGCGATCCGACGCCAACCCAACGTCGGTGGCCGCCGCTCGGCCGCTCGTCTCGGATTGCGGCGACCCCGCTAGTCCACGACGTACTCTCGAGAGGTGACTTCGCCGGAACTCGCCCTCACCGTTCGACTCAACACCTCTGCCGCCGACCTACGCCGCGGGGTCGTGCGCTTGCACCCCGAAGCGTTGGCGGCGTTGGGCATCCGCGAATGGGATGCCATCGCACTCATGGGAGCCCGCGGCACCGCGACCGTCGCGGGCCGTGCACCCACCGGAACCCCGGCAGGCACGATCCTTCTCGACGACGTCACCATGTCGAACGTCGGCCTGACCGAGAACTCATCCGTCGTGGTCGGTCCGGTGACGGTGTACGGAGCGCGATCCGTCTCCGTCACCGGCTCGTCCATGGCGACAAATTCGATCAGCTCGACGGTTCTGCGACAAGCCCTTCTGGGCAAGGTCGTCAGCGTCGGCGACACGGTCTCGCTCCTCCCCCGCGATCTCGGTCCGGGTACGAGCACTTCCGAAGCCACCCAAGCGCTTTCCCGTACCTTCGGCGTCGCGTGGACATCCGAACTGCTCACCGTCACGGCCGTCGAACCTGCCGGTGGTCCGGTCAGCGTCCAGCCGAATTCGGCAGTCAACTGGGGTTCCGGCTCGGCGGGCACACTGACACCGAGTGCGCTTGTTTCCAGTCCGGCCGCCGTCGCGATCGAGCCTGCACCGTCGGTTCCGCTGGATCACCTCGTCGGCGCGCAAGCGCAGGCAGCCAAGCTGACCGAGTGGCTCGGCCTGGCACTCGACGAACCCGAACTGCTCCGTACGCTCGGCGCCTCCCCGCACCTCGGCGTCCTCATCACGGGCCCCGCCGGCGTGGGCAAAGCCACGTTGGCCCGCTCGGTCCTGTCCTCGCGCAAACTTGTCGAACTCGACGGCCCGGGAGTCGGTGCCACCGAGGCGAATACCCGCCTGCAGCGAATCGTCGACGCCGTTGCTGCCGTGCGCGGCGGTGGTGTACTGCTGATCAGTGACATCGACGCTCTGCTTCCGGCCACCGCGGAACCGGTATCCGCACTGATCCTCGAACAACTGCGCAGCGCCGTCGCAACCCCGGGCGTGGCATTCGTCGCGACCTCCGCCCATCCGGAGACCGTCGACGCGCGCCTTCGCGGCCAGGATCTCTGCGATCGAGAACTCGCACTTACCCTGCCGGACGGCGCAACCCGCAAGGCGTTGCTCGAACTCCTGCTCCGCCGCGTGCCCACCGGAACCCTCGAACTCGACGCCATCGCCTCGCGCGCACCGGGATTCGTGGTCGCCGACCTCGCGGCGCTCTGCCGTGAAGCTGCCTTGCGAGCGGCGACGCGGGCGTCCAAATCCGGTGATTCTCCGGAGATCACGCAGGAAGATCTTGTCGGTGCCCTCGAAGTGATTCGGCCACTGTCTCGTTCGAGTACCGAAGAACTGTCGATCGGCAGCGTCACCCTCGACGACGTCGGCGACATGGTCGAAACCAAACAGGCGCTCACCGAAGCGGTGCTGTGGCCGCTACAGCACCCCGACTCCTTCGCACGCCTCGGTGTCGACCCACCCCGCGGCGTGCTCCTCTACGGCCCTCCCGGCTGCGGTAAGACGTATCTCGTTCGTGCCCTTGCCAGCTCAGGTCACCTCAGCGTCCACGCCGTCAAAGGTGCGGAGCTGATGGACAAGTGGGTCGGCGCCTCCGAAAAGGCCGTAAGAGAGTTGTTCCAGCGCGCACGCGATTCGGCGCCCTCGTTGATCTTCCTCGACGAAATCGACGCCCTTGCCCCGCGTCGTGGTCAAAGTTCCGACTCCGGGGTGTCGGATCGCGTCGTAGCCGCGTTGCTGACCGAACTCGACGGCGTCGAACCGCTACGCGACGTCGTGGTGTTGGGCGCCACCAACCGACCGGATCTGATCGACCCGGCTCTTCTGCGCCCCGGCAGACTCGAACGTCTCGTATTCGTACCGCCGCCGGATGCGGAGGCCCGCAAAGCGATTCTGCGTGCTTCCGGCAAGTCGGTACCGCTCGCCGAAGATGTCGATTTGGACATTCTGGCCGTCGATCTCGAGGGATACTCGGCAGCAGACTGCTCGGCTCTCCTGCGTGAGGCTGCACTCGCCGCCATGCGTCGGAGCATGGACGCGGCCGACGTGACGGCCGCGGACGTGGCAACCGCCCGTGAGAAGGTACGTCCCTCACTCGATCCCGAGCAGGTGGCACACCTACAGGCGTACGCGGACAACCGATAAGGACTGACCATGGCTGCTGATCTGGTTCTGTACGGCGACATCGTGACCATGCACGAGGAATCACCACGCGCCCAGGCGCTCGCCGTGACGGGCGGCCGGATCACAGCCGTCGGCGCGCGCACGGACGTCGAGAAACTGGTGGGGCCGGATACCCGCGTCGTCGACGTCGGAGGTGCCACTGTTCTGCCGGGGTTCATCGAGCCACACGGTCACCCTTTGGAAGAAGCCATCGTGCTCGGGCCTGACGTCGTCGACATCCGGCCTGTCACGATCGCCGAGGCGGACGCCGTAGTTGCTGCCGTCGTCGACACTGTTCGTTCGCGAGGTGCTGCCGGCGCTTCTCTGAACGGTTGGGACCCGTTGCTGCAGAAGGGCCTACCCGACCCGACCATCGACTGGCTGGACTCCGTAGCGCCGGAGTACCCCCTCGTGATCATGCACAACTCGGGACACGTCGCGTATTTCAACACGGCGGCAGCAGTGCAGGCCGGCATCACCCGCGATACCCCCGATCCGATCGGCGGATCGTACGGCCACGACGCGACGGGCGCACTCGACGGAGCCGCGTACGAAATGCCTGCGGTGTTTGCAGTCGCGGGCCACGCAGTCACCATCGGTGACGACTTCCCCGCACTGGTGGCGGCCGAATGCGCCCGGCTGAACGCCGCGGGAATCACCACCATCGCCGAATTGTCGTTCGACCCCAAGATGCGGCCAGCCCTGGCCGCGATAGCTGACGCCGGACTGCTCACCACCCGTCTGCGGCTCTACGAAATGTCCAACGACGCACGCACTACCGAGGCGTCGCCGGGCGACGGAAACGACCTGGTGCGCCAGATCGGCATCAAGGCCTGGTCCGACGGTTCGCCGTGGGTCGGCAACATCGCCACCAGTTTCCCGTATCTCGATACCGAAGCCACCCGTGCGCTCGGGATCGCCTGCACGCACGGGCATGCCAACTACACCGGCGAACAGATCCACGACATCAGTTCCGCTTACTTCGCCAAGGGGTGGCAGATGGCGTGCCACGCCCACGGCGACGACGCGATCACCATGGTTCTCGACGCGTGGGAGCAGCTTCTGAAGGAGCACCCCCGGCCCGATCACCGGTTGCGCCTCGAACATGTCGGCGCGATGCGTCCGGATCAGTTCGCCCGCGCAGCGGAACTGGGCGTCACGGTCAGCATCTTCATCGACCACTTGCACTACTGGGGTGACGTTCTGGTGGATGACCTGTTCGGCCCCGAATACGGATCCGTCTGGGCCGCAGCAGGATCTGCACTCGCGGCCGGGCAACGGTTCACCTTCCACAACGACGGTCCCGTCACCCCCGCCAATCCGCTACGAAACATGCAGGACGCCGTCACCAGGCTTTCGCCCAGCGGTCGCGTCGTCGCACCCCAGGAACGGATCCCCGTGGACGCCGCCGTGCGCGCCCATACGGTCAACGCCGCTTGGCAGCTGTTCAGCGAAGATCACATCGGGTCCATCTTTCCCGGCGCCTACGCGGATTTGGTTGTGCTGTCGGCAAATCCCCTCGACGTCGAGCCGGCCGAGCTGGCCGACATCACGGTGCTCGCCACCGTCCTGGAGGGCCGGACGGTGTACGGGGACCTGAGCGCGATCGACTGATCGGTCGCCGCGGACAAGACTGTTGCCCTCCCTGCTCGAGTTCCAAGGATCGTTGCGAGAACGGAAACGACGCTGGGTGGTCTCAGAGTTCGGTGTGGACGTCGTCAACGACCTGGGCAATCGCATGTTTCGCCCAGGCCGTGATCTGCTCGTTCGTGTCGCGGTAGTACGGCAAGGCAACCAATGCAATCGACAGAGCCCATGCGCGGCCGCGCGTCCAAGTGCCCTCGTCCACGTCAACATGAAGCCGGAATGTATGCCGAGCGCTCGGCGTCAGCAGAGTCCATGCAATGAGGCAGTCGAGATTGCCTGCCGCAAATCGAATGAAGATCCGAAAAGTCCCAGAAATCAGAATTGTCGAAAATTATTGCATAGGAACAGTTTTCGAGACCCAAGTCTTGTGTTCGAAACTTTGTTCGATTAAACTTTGAGCATGGACAGTCGGGAAGCGTGGCAGCTGGATGGCGAGGACCTCAAGAGTGAGGTTCTGGATCTGGTGCGCGCCCGACACGAATTGCAGTCGCGGATGGTGTTGCTGATCGTGGAGATGTTTTCCCGTGAGGTTCTCGGCGGGAAGGGTTTTCGGGCGATCGCGCAGTGGTTGCATGGTTCGACGAATCTGGAGATCGGTGAGTGCAGTCTGCTGGTCGGGTTGGCGCGGTTGTTGATGCTCGAACCTGTTGTCGCGGATGCATTCCATCGCGGTGACGTGGATGCGTTGAAGGCGCGGCAGGTGGCGTCGTTTTGTCAGCATCCGCCGAAGAACATGACGCCGGCGGATGTGGACAAGGCCCGCGGGATTCTGTTGGGGTTGGCGTCGAAGAACATCGCCGATTGTGATGCGGTGCGGGCAGCGATCCGGCGGATCGAGAAGCAGTACGGCAAACGCGAAGACGGCGTTCCGGTGGGTGAGGATTCGGAGCGTAACGAGTTCTACGCCTCGAAAGGCTTGTACGGGCGGGTGACCGTGAAGGGTGATCTGGATGCTGTGAACGGGGCACGTCTGATCACGTTGCTGTCGAGTCTGTCGGCGCCGACGCCGGAGAAAGACGGCGTGAAGGACACGCGTACTCCGGCATTACGGCGTGCGGACGGGTTTTGCGAGTTGTTGCGCCGGTACGAGCGGGCGGGGTTGGGTCCGATCGAGGGCGGGGTTAAACCGCACATCACGGTGACTGCGTCGGCGAAAGATATGACAGACCTTAAAGTTCTGAAAGACCTCTTGCCGTCGACTCAGGAACTGGGTTTCGCGTGGACGGATTGGGTGGGCCCGATCAGCATCGACACCGCCCGGATGTTGGCCTGCGACTGCACGGTCACCCGGATCCTCCTGGATGAGAATGGTGTTCCGCTCGACTGCGGTAAGGAAGCGAGAACAGCAACGGTGCCGCAGCGGCGGGCTCTTGCGGTTCGGGATGGCGGGTGTGCGTTTCCAGGGTGCGGGACGCCGTCGGGGTGGTGCGATGCTCACCATATTGTTCACTGGAACGATGGCGGCCCAACGGATCTCGACAATCTGATCTTGTTGTGCGGTCATCATCATCGGACGATGCACCACACGGAGTGGCGGGTGGAGATCGGGCCGGATCGCAAATCGGTGTTCTATCCGCCGATGTCAGTTGATCCGTATCAGCAGCCGATCGGCGGGAACGGCCCACCGACAGCAGCCTGAAGTGAAACAACTCGAGACGCGAGCACCGGGGCACGATCATGCCCCGGTGCTCATGGTGCGTTCCGTCATCTTCGCGGAGACGTACGGCCTACCAGCGGTTCCGAACCTCCTCGGCAAATCCGAGGAGATCTCGAACCACCACGGAGGTACCGTCGTCGAGGATCACTGTGCCGGAGAACTTTCCGAACACCTGATGCTGAATCGAACGCAGCACCCCGACGTCGAAAGTCGCGGCACGGTCGATGATCGGCTCGAAAGTCATCTCGAAGCGACCATCGTTGCTCGAGAAGTTCCACGGAGCGCCGTCGTACGTTCCCTGCGGGATGCCGAAGTCGATCCTGTCCAGTTTGTGTGCCCGCCCTCCGACAAACACGATGTTCTCGCTGGCCGCCGTAGTATCGCCGAAGCCGTAACCGATGTTGAATCCGAACCGCTCGCCGTTCACCACTCCGGATGCAGAACCCCAGTACCAGGTGTTGTCGTAAGTCCAGACTCCCCTGCCCCAATCGAGAACGCCGAACGAGTCCTCCGAGCGAAATGTGAAGTCGTCGCTCCCGATTCGCACGGTCCCGGCAGCGGGCAGGCAGTTGATCTTCTGGTTGTAGTAAAACGATCGGGACGCCTTCGGAAACGGTGTGGCGATCACCATCCGGTCATCGGCAGGACTCGCCAGGAACAAATCGGCATGAAGACCTCGTCCACCGTCGAAAGCCGGGTAGTCGACGATCAGGTGGCGCCCACCGTCCACATGGCGAAACTCGAAGCGAGCTTTACCTTTCGACACCACCACATCACCGTCGTCCGCGCTTTCGGGCAGGCCGAGCCTTCCCATCGGGAACGGCAGCATCACGTTTTCGGTAATCTCGTGTGGTGTTCGGAAATCGAGCCAGGAGACTCCGAGCAAGCCCATGTACCCGTTGTCGGCGACGGTCAACGCGATGCCGTAATCCGCAGTAAGAACGCAGTAGTAGTCCCACTCCTTGATCCGGAACTTCGGAGCGGCGATCGCAGAGCGTCGATACTTGCGAATCTCCGATGGGGCCCAACCCGTCTCGACCAAATGTCCGCCATCGTCGAGAAGCGGGCCGGGCGACATCAGTGTCTGCATTCTTACTTCCAGCGTCCCAAGATCTCGTTCGCACGGTTGGCCAATGCCATCTGGAAGAACGGACCGAAGCTCACACGTGCCACTCCGAGCGGACCGAAACTTGCCGGGTCGTCCTGATCCGGGATTCCGATCGCATTGATCGGAAGTGGGAGCTCGGACGTCAGGCGGCGCTGGGTCGCGTCGTCATGCCGCCCGACGGGGTAAAGAACGTCGGCGCCGGCGTCGGCCGCCAGCTTGAGGCGTGCGATGGCGCGATCGACGCGATCGGACTCGTCACCGACCTGCTTCACGAACAGGTCGGTGCGCGCGTTGACGACAACGTGAACTCCGGCTGCGTCGGCGGCCTGACGAAGCCCACCCACGAAGTCGGCGTGCTCCTGCGCCTCGCGCAAGCGTCCGCCTTCACTGTGAACGGTGTCCTCGATGTTGAGTCCGACAGCGCCGGCATCGATCAACCCGTCGATGAGAACTGCCGGCTCGAGCCCGTAACCACCCTCGATGTCCACCGAGATCGGGGCGTCGACCGCACCGGTGATCTGCTTGATCCGGTGCAGAAGTTCGTCGAAGGTGATGCCCTCGTTGTCCGGCTTGCCGATGGAATCGGAAACCGGATGACTGCCTACCGTCAGGGCTGCAAAACCGGCAGCCACCGCAAGATTCGCCGACCACGCGTCCCACACCGTCGGGAGAATGACCGGATTACCTGGCTGGTGCAACGCCAGTAGAGCAGTTGCCTTGTCGTTGATCGAAGTCATGCGGTGGCTCCTCGAGATCGTGGGGTGTACCTCTCACCTACCGACTCTAGTGAGCGACCGGGCAGCCTGTGCTCTTGTAATCGACCTGGAACTCCTTGATGCCGTTGATCCAACCCGAGCGCAGACGGCGCGGATCACCGATCTTGGTGATGTCCGGGACGTTGTCGGCGATCGCGTTGAACATCAAGTCGATCTCCATACGAGCGAGGTTGGCACCGATGCAGAAGTGCGCGCCCGTTCCGCCGAAGCCCAAGTGCGGATTGGGGTTACGAGTGATGTCGAACGTCATCGGGTTCTCGAACACGTCCTCGTCGAAGTTCGCGGAGCTGTACAGCATCACCACGCGCTGCCCCTTCTTGATCGACACTCCTGCCAATTCCGTGTCCTCGAGCGCGGTGCGCTGGAAGGCGGTGACGGGTGTCGCCCAACGGACGATCTCGTCGGCCGTCGTCTTGGGACGTTCCTTCTTGTACAGCTCCCACTGCTCGGGGTTGTCCAGGAACGCGATCATTCCGTGCGTGATGGCGTTGCGAGTGGTCTCGTTCCCTGCGACCGCCAGGATGAGCACGAAGAACCCGAACTCCTCCGGGCTCAAGGAGTCGCCGTCGATGTCGGCCTGGACCAGAGTGGTGACGATGTCGTCTGCCGGGCAGGTACGACGTGCGTCTGCCATTTGGTACGCGTATCCGAGGACCTCGGTGGACGCGACTGCCGGATCACCCTGGTATTCCGGGTCGTCGTAGCCCATCATCTCGTTGGACCACTTGAACAGCTTGTCTCGATCGTCCTGCGGTACACCGATCAGATCCGCGATCGCTTGGAGCGGCAGCTCGCTGGCAACCTGCTTCACGAAGTCGCCCGGGCCTTCGCTCACAGCGGTGTCGACGATGCTCCGTGCACGACGGTCCAATTCGTCGCGCATGCCGTTGATCGCGCGAGGCGTGAACAGCTTCGAAATCAGCTTGCGGAGCTTGGTGTGCTCCGGTGCATCCTTGTTGAGCAGAAGATGCCGGAGCATCTCGACGGCCTCACGTGGCATGTCGTCGGCGAAACGCGCGATCGCGGTGTTCTCCCAGCTCGAGAACACATCGCTGCGCTGGCTGACCTCTTTGACGTCAGCGTGACGCGAGACCACCCAGTAGCCCTCGTCCTGGAATCCACCGACCGTCGGCGGCTGCTCACACCACCACACGGGTGCGTTGCGACGCAGTTCGGCGAATTCCTCGAAAGGGATCCGCTCCCCGAGGACAGCAGGATCGGTGACGTCGAATCCGGCCGGCAGGTCAGGCGTGCGTGTTGTGTCCGAGATGGTCATGGCGTCCTCTGATCGGTCGAATGTGCGCTACACCACAGAGTAGCTTTCACTAACGGACTGTCAAGTGAAAGACGGAGAGTCTCGTGCAACTGACCCGTGAGAGCCCCCGCGGCACTAGGATCCTGGTAATGACAGATACCTCCGGCAGACTGACGCTGCGAGAGAAGCAGAAGCAGCGAACCCGCGCAGACCTCGTGGATGCCGCCGGCGCGCTCTTCACCGAACGCGGATACGCGGCTGTCACCGTCGAGGACATCGCCGGCCGGGTCGGTTGCAGCCGAGCCACCTTCTACCTGCACTTTCCCGGAAAGATCGACATCCTCAAGGCGCTCGGCTCGAACACCGTCGTATCCAGCACCCTCGCCATATTCCAGGATCTCGACCACGTACTCGATTCCGGTTCGCGCGAAGAATTCGCCGGCTGGATCAACCGCGCTCTCGACTGGTGCCGCGATCACCACCACATGATGCGGGCGTGGGACGAGGCCATGGTCCTCGAACCCGAGTTCCGCACACTGGCCCGCGAAGGCATCTCAGCACTGCCCAACGCTATGCCGTCGTACCTGGCACGCTGGCCGCAGAGCCGACACGACGAGGCGAAACTCCGGGTCGAGCTCCTGCTGACACAAGTCGAGCGCTTCTTCATTCGCTGGGCGGAACAGGGCGCGATCACCGCGGGTGCGGACGTCGCAGCAGACGTTCTCACCGACATCTGGTTTCCGGCACTCACGCCGCCCACGACCGATGTTGCGGCGCCGCGATAGGTTGGCCCGATGCCACTCGATCTTCGAGCGATCCTCACCACCGTCGCTGCGCTCCTGTCCGGGATACTCGCGGCGCTGGCCCTGACCAATCCGGTTCTCCGTGACTGGGCCATCGTGGCCTCTCCGTCGGAAGTAGATCGCTGGATCAGCAGTGGACCCACCGCTGTCGGGCTCGGCGCCGTGGTTGCCGTGCTTGCCTGCGCACTCTCACAGCGTCGCGGCTCCCGTCGGGCAGCCTGGATCGCGATCACCGTCGGGGTCGCCGTCATCGCGATCATTCGGGCAGTCGTGCCCGAGGTTGCGTCACTGGACCTGCTGATCGCCTTGATCATCGTCAAAAGTGTTGCAGCCGGTGCGATTCTGGGTTGTGTGGTTGCCGTCAGTTGGGATCGCACCGCCACGAAGAACGCCACCCTCCTCGGCGTGCTTGCCGCCTTCCTCGCGGTTCGCACGTTCGCCGGCGGGACGGGCCGGATGAGTACGTCTTCGGTAGGTGAGCCGTCGTGGTGGCTGATCGGCGCCACGGCCGCAGCAGCAATCGCCTGTGCAGTGACCGCGCAATCCGGCTTCCGGATCCGCAAGCCCGACGCGGGCGAAATCCGCATAGCGCTCGTGGTGATCGCCGCGCTGGCGATCGGGCATCGAGTGCTCGGCGCCGTGATCGATCGCCAGCAGTACGCGTCCGAGGCAACTGCCTGGATCGTCATGGTCTTGGCAGCGGGCGCTGCGCTCGCGTTGACATGGATCGCCGCCTACCGTCTCGGCGACACCTCCGGTGCTGGTGGCAAGTTCCTCTGGGCCGCAACCGCTCTGGCCGCTGCGTCGGCTCCGCTGTTCGTCGACATCGCGAAGGGTTCCGGCCACTGGGGAGACCTGAAGTCCCCCTGGGTACTGGTGCTTTTCGCAGCCCTGCCGGTCGCCGTCGGATTGCGACTGCACAAGCAGGTGCCAAACCTCGTTCCCATCGCCGTTCTCGTTGCGGTACCGCTGTCAGAACTACTGCCCTTCGACTCCGCGCACGGTGTCTGGTCAATCGCACTGAAGATCGCCTCGCTGGGTCTCGCCGCCGGATTGCTGTTCGGTGCCCTGGCTCCCGGCAGCCTGGTCGACGCCACACTCGGACTCGCCATTCCCTTTGCCGCAATGACCTTCTCGTCGATCGCTGTTCTCACCGATCAGCTCGCTTTCCCACCGATGATGACGTCGATATACATCCAAGGCCAGCTCGATATCGATGCGGTCTCTCCCCACGGCGACGGAGGATTATTCGGACGCGGCGTCGGAATCACCGTCGACTACGTCACCCCTCAGACCGTCGGCACTGCAATCCTCTTCGCCTTGATCATCGGCTTCTGCGGTGCAGCGATCCTCCGACGGTCCCATCCACCCGTCGACACCACGGAATCTCGGATCGAACCGGAGCCAGTCGACTGACACACCGTCACCGGACTGAGACCTGCTATTGCGGTGCAACTGGTACCGGATTGACTATTTTGGAGCAGTGCCCATCGCCCGCAGGACGCTGCTCGTCGCGCTGAGTGGCGTGACGGCATTCGTCGTCACCGTCGTCGCCCTGGCACCGTTCGTGAACAGCCAGTCGACGTCGATTTCGACGGGCGACAGGTTCTGGTCGATCTCGACGATCGGCGCCGGCGTTCTGGCTGTCGTCGCGGTCGGGACAGCCGCGATGATGGCCCGCTGCCGGTTGCGGACCGCGGCCATGACGGTCTTCGGTGGACTCCTACTCGAACTGCCCGGGCTCTACGATCACAACTTCGAGGCACTCTCACCCGTCGGTGCGGGAGTCGCTGTCGGCGCGGTCACGGTTGCTGCCGCTCCCCGGGTCCGAGCCGCTTCCGTCGCGGGAACGATTGTTGCCATGCATGTCTCGGATTCACTCCTCGACGAGGACGCTATTCCTCGGCGGTACGCAGACTACATCGCCGACAACACCAACCAGTTTCAACCACCAGTGTTGGGGGCAACACTGCTCGCGCTGGCATTGGCCGCCGCCTGCGTCGCCGCGTTCTGGTTCCACGACTTCGACAAGGACCACCCCAAAGAACGGATGGCCGTTCGACCGGTGACTATCGCGGCGGTGCTCACTCTCTTCGGGGTCGCTGCGAATTGGTGGTTCGAGATCACCACCGTCACGGCGGCGGTGCCTCTACTACTCGTCGCGCTGGTGATCACGGTGATCTGCGCGCGGGTGCTGGGCGACGGCAGTCGTATCCTGCTGATGTGTACCGCTGCCGTCGCAACTCTGGCGGCGGTCTCGGCGAACCGTCCCGCAACCGAAGCTATGGAATGGTCGAAAACCCCCGCCTCCACCGCCGTCGTGATCGGACTCGTCATCGTCGCCGCGGCAGCGATCGGCGCGATCGCTCCCTCGCGAGTCGTCGGCTACGGATTGCTCCTGACGGTCACGGTCGCCGGGATCGTCAGCTACGCCACGTCGCCGTCGCCGAAGATCGGTGACGTTCTCACGATCAGCGATCTTCTTGTCGCCTTCACCGCTGCGGTCGTCACATACGCGATCGCCAGCGCGATGTACCGAGAGCCACCGCGGACCGGAGCGTCGCGAGCACTCGTCGGACTCGGTGTCATCTTCGGCCCGACGGCGCTGGCCCTGCTCGTCTATCCGCAGTTCGACTACGGATGGACGGCGTACACGCCGCTCGACGAGAACAAGCCCTTCAACGGCATCACGACGGTCGGCCCGTTCGAAATCTCGACCGACATTCTGATACTCGACGCCGTGGCGCTGATCATCGTGGCCGTCTGCGCCTACGTGAGTCTCCGATTGGGGCGGATCAATCGATCCGTTCCTCCGCCGATCAGTCGATCAGATCCATCGACGCCAGGCGATGGAACACTTTGAGCGATCCTGGCGCCACATCGTCCATCGCTGCGTACTCGGCGAGCGTGAAGTAGCGGAACTCGGCGATCTCGCTGGTCGGGTGCGGGTCTCCGGCCATCTCCGCCAGATAACAACTCATGTGCAGGCCCGTGTCCGCGGAATGTCCGAAAGCGTGAGCCTCGAAGACGTCGAGGAACGTGACCGTCCCGTCGACCAGATCGACGTCGAGTTCCTCCCGAATTTCGCGGTGCAACGCCTGCTCGGGCGTCTCCCCCGGGTCGATCTTTCCGCCGGCCATGTAGAACGCCGTCTTGCCCACGGAGCGGGTCTGGATCAGCTTGCGGTCACGAATGTGTGCAAGGGCAGCGGTACGGATGATCGTGGTGGGTGTCGACGAATTCACGTCGTCCAACCTACGTGTATCAGCGAGTGCCGATGATGTCCGAATCGACTCGCTGCACATCGAAACTGCCACGCCCGGTAATATGTACGCAAAGACAACCTCTCCGACAAGGTGAATTGTCTCGTTAATCCGATAGGTTCGATTTTGTTCGGACACCCCGCCGCCCGCTGACAACACGACGGAGTGCCTTTTGCTCGCTATCTTGCTTGCCCATGCCGTTGCCGCCCTCTTGGCTCCGCTTGTGGTGCGCAGGTTAGGGCGAAACGGCTTCTTCCCCCTCGCGATAGTCCCCCTCGCCGGCCTCGGCTGGGTCATCGACAAATGGGGCACCGTCGAGACGCTGCACATCACCTGGGTTCCAGGGCTGTCGATGGACATCGACTTCAGGTTCGACGCGCTCTCGGCCATCATGGCCGTGCTCGTCCTGGGTGTCGGCACGCTCATCCTGGTCTACTGCGCCCGCTACTTCACCGACGACGAACCTCGACTCGGTATCTTCGCCGCCGAGATGGTCGCCTTCGCGGGTGCCATGTTCGGGCTAGTGACCAGCGACAACATGCTGCTTCTCTACGTGTTCTGGGAACTGACGACGGTCCTGTCGTTCCTGCTCGTGGGTCACTACGCCGAACGCGCCACCAGCCGCCGCGCCGCGACCCAGGCACTGCTGGTCACCACCGCGGGTGGTCTGGCGATGTTGGTCGGCATGATCATCCTCGGCCAGGTCGGCGGCAGCTACAACCTGTCCGAACTGGTCGCGAACCCGCCGACGGGGTGGCTCCCGTCCGTCGCGATCGTCCTGATCCTGATCGGTGCGCTCTCCAAATCGGCAATCGTGCCCCTGCACTTCTGGCTTCCCGGTGCAATGGCCGCGCCAACCCCTGTCAGCGGTTATCTTCACGCTGCTGCAATGGTCAAGGCCGGTATCTACCTCGTCGCGCGCCTGGCTCCCGGGTACGCCGATTCGCCGCCGTGGCGCATCACCATCATCAGTTTGGGTCTGCTGTCGATGATCCTCGCCGGTTGGCGAGCCATGCGCGCGTACGACCTCAAACTCGTCCTCGCCTTCGGAACGGTCAGCCAACTCGGCTTCATGATGGTCCTGGTCGGCATCGGCACGCGTGACGCCGCCCTGGCCGGCATGACGATGGTCGTGGCGCACGCGATGTTCAAGGCCGCACTCTTCATGGTCGTTGGCATCATCGATCACACGACCGGCACCCGTGACCTGCGCAAACTTGCTCACCTGGGTAAAGCGGCACCCGCTCTCGCGATCATCGCGAGCCTCGCTGCCGCCAGCATGGCCGGTCTGCCACCGCTACTCGGATTCGTCGGCAAGGAAGCCGCACTCGAATCGGTGCTCGAAACGAACGCGCTCGGCCACTGGTCGTCCATCGCCGTCGTCACGGTGATCGTGTTGGGCTCGATCCTCACCGTCGGCTACAGCGTCCGCTTCATCTGGGGCGCCTTCGGACGTAAGACCCTGAGCAAGCCGAGCCCAGCCGTGAGCAAGATGCACAAGCCGGGTTGGCTGTTCCTGTTCGCGCCAGGCCTGCTCGCTGTTCTCGGTCTGGCCGCCGGCATTCTCTCGCCCCAGCTCGAGAAGCTGCTGACGCCGTACTCCACCACGCTGGCCCCCGGACCGCACGCCGACTACCACCTCGCGCTGTGGCACGGATTCAACACTCCGCTGCTGCTCACCTGCATCGTCATCGCCGGCGGCATCGCGCTCTACATCGCGCAGCGTCAGATCAGCCGACTGCACTTCGAGCACCCGCCGCTCGGCAACGCCGACCGTATCTACGACGCGACCCTGCGCGGCATGGACACCATCTCGATGCGCCTGACCGGTGCCACTCAGCGTGGTTCGCTCCCTCGCACACAGTCGACGATTCTCGCGACGCTGGTCGTTGTGCCGCTGTTCCTGCTGATCATCGACACCGATGGCGGCGGAGTCGACCTTCGGATGTGGGATTCACCCATCCAGTTCACTATCGCGCTGATGATGATCTCGGCCGCCATCGCCGCGACGCTGATGCGCAACCGACTCGCCAGCGTCATCCTCGTCGGACTCACCGGCTACGGCTGCGGCGTGTTGTTCGCGCTGCACGGCGCACCCGACCTCGCGCTGACCCAGTTCCTCGTCGAGACACTGACACTGGTGATCTTCGTGCTCGTGCTCCGGAAGTTCCCCGCCGAAGTCGACGAGAGCAAGGCGATCGGCTTCAAGTGGCCGCGTGCCGCACTCGCCATCGCCGTCGGTATCACCGTCACCACCATCGCGGCCTTCGCGACCAATGCCCGAAACACTCGTCCGATCTACGAGCTGCTTCCCGACGCTGCCTACGACCTGGGCAACGGCAAGAACGTCGTCAACGTCCTACTCGTCGACATCCGCGCATGGGACACCCTCGGTGAGATCTCGGTGCTGCTGGTAGCTGCGACAGGCGTCGCCAGCCTCGTCTTCCGCAACCGCCGGTTCGGTATCGCGCCGCGCGTCGCGGACGCCCCCTCCGTCATCGTCGACAAGGCAGCTGCCAACTCGGACACGACGTGGTTGCGCGGCGGAGACCTCATCGATCCTCGACACCGTTCGCTGGTTCTCGAGGTCACCACGAGGTTGATCTTCCCGACCATCATGGTGTTGTCGATCTACTTCTTCTTCTCCGGTCACAATGCCCCCGGTGGCGGTTTCGCCGGAGGCCTGACGGCGGGCCTGGCGCTGGTACTTCGGTACCTCGCCGGCGGACGCTACGAACTCGGTGAAGCCGTACCCATCGACGCGGGCAAGATTCTCGGCCTCGGTTTGGCGCTGGCCGCGGGCACCGCCCTGGTGTCGCTGTTCCTCGGCGCCCCGGCGCTCTCGTCCGCCGTCTTCGAGTTCACACTCCCGCTCATCGGCCACGTCAAACTGGTCACCGCACTGTTCTTCGACCTGGGCGTCTACCTCATCGTGGTCGGCCTGGTCCTGGACGTACTCCGAAGTCTCGGCGCCCGCCTCGACGCAGAAATCGAGGTGAAAGCACCATGAGCGCAAACATCGGAATGCTGATCCTGATCGGCGTCCTCACGTCGGCCGGTGTCTACCTGCTGATCGAACGAAGCATCACTCGGATGCTGCTCGGTCTACTTCTATTCGGCAACGCCATCAACCTCTTGATCCTGACCGTCGGTGGATCGGACGGGAATCCGCCCATCGTCGGCCGAGATTCGGTCCACGAGGAAATAGCGGATCCGCTCGCCCAGGGCATGATCCTGACGGCGATCGTGATCACGATGGGTATCGCCGGCTTCGTTCTGGCACTGGCGTACCGGTCTTACAAGATCAACACCGCCGACGCCGTCGAGGACGATCCCGAGGACACCAAGGTTCTCAAGCGTCGCCTGCCTGCCGACGCTCCCGACCACGACCGCTCCGACGACCCGGTCACCGGTGCCCCGAGCATCGGCGGCGACGCATTCGACAAGGACGGCAACCCTATTCCCCTCGAACAACTGGTCAACCTCGAGGACATCGAATGCTACGACGACCTCCACGACGGCGACTTCGAGGACGAACCGGTACCCGACTGGGCCACCGACCTTGCTCGTAAGAAGGAATCCGAGAAGCGGCGCAAAGACGCTCGCCAGACCAAGATCGAGGGAGGTGGAGGCGCATGACCATCTCGGACAACCTGATGGGAGCCCTTGCGCCCCTGCCCGTTCTGATCCCGATGCTGGCCGCAGCTGCGACGCTGGTCGTCGGCCGACGTCCTCGTTTCCAGCGCGTGATCACACTGATCGCGCTCGTCGGCGTCGTCGCGGTGTCGGGCTTGCTGCTCTACCTCGCCGACCGCGACGGTACTACGGCCGTTCAGGTCGGCGGCTGGGACTCCCCCATCGGCATCACACTCGTGGTCGACCGTCTCTCGGCGATGATGCTCGTGGTCTCGTCGGTGGTGTTGCTCGCCGTCATGATCTACGCGATCGGTCAGGGTATCCGCGACGGCAGCGAGGCCCAGCCGGTCTCGATCTTCCTGCCGACCTATCTCGCATTGACTGCCGGAATCTCCAACGCGTTCCTCGCCGGTGACCTCTTCAACCTCTACGTCGGGTTCGAGGTTCTGCTCGCCGCGAGTTTCGTGCTCCTGACGCTCGGTGCCAGCGCCGACCGCGTCCGGGCAGGCGTCTCGTACGTGATGGTCTCGATGGTGTCCTCGCTGATCTTCCTGGCGGGCATCGCCTTCGCCTACGCGGCGACCGGCACCCTCAACATGGCCGACATGGCCCTGCGCTTCGACAACATTCCGCCGGGCACACGAACCGCCATCTTCGCTGTCCTGCTCGTGGCGTTCGGCATCAAGGCTGCGGTCTTCCCGCTGTCCGCGTGGCTACCGGACTCGTATCCGACCGCGCCCGCACCGATCACCGCCGTCTTCGCCGGGTTGCTCACCAAGGTCGGTGTGTACGCGATCATCCGCGCACACTCACTGCTGTTCCCGCAAGGAGAACTCGACAACGTACTGATGGTGTGCGGCCTGCTCACGATGGTGGTCGGCATCATGGGTGCCATCGCGCAGAGCGACATCAAACGTCTGCTCTCGTTCACACTGGTCAGCCATATCGGTTACATGATCTTCGGTATCGCACTGTCCACGACGTCCGGGCTGTCCGGCGCGATCTACTACGTCGCCCACCACATCATCGTGCAGACGACGCTCTTCCTCGTCGTGGGTCTGATCGAACGACAAGCCGGGTCGTCGTCGCTGCGCCGTCTCGGCGGTCTGGCGGCGGCCAGCCCGATCCTCGCGATCGTCTTCCTGATCCCGGCGCTGAATCTCGGTGGTATCCCGCCGTTCTCGGGCTTCATCGGCAAGGTCGCGCTCCTTCAGGCCGGTGCGGCCGACGCCAGCGCGTTGGCTTGGATCCTCGTTGCCGGCGGCACGATCACCAGCTTGCTGACGCTCTACGCCGTCGCCCGCGTGTGGACCAAGGCTTTCTGGCGAGCCCGGGCCGACGCGCCCGAAGGTGACCTCGCCGACGTCAGCCCGTCAGCGTTGATCGACGAGTCCGAAGAGGACATCGCGTTCGTCGACCGCGAGGATGTCGGCAAGATTCCGCTCTTCATGCTGATTCCGACGGTCGGACTTGTCATCGTCGGTCTGGCACTGACGGTGTTCGCGGGCCGGATCATCGACATCAGCGACAGAGCGGCGAAGGATCTGCAGGACCGGTCCATCTACATCGACGCGGTTCTCGGCAACCACCGGCCCGTGCCGGTCGACGAAGCTCCCGTCGCTGCAGACGACCCCGCAGCCGTTCCGAATACCGAGGCCCCGAACACCGACGTCCCGAATACCGAGGAGGCTCCGCGATGAAACGCGAACAGGTACTCCGCGTCGGGATCCTGCTGTGGCTGATGGTCGTATGGATCCTGTTGTGGGGCAACATCAGTTTCGGCAACATCTTCGGCGGACTCGCCGTCGGCCTGATCATCATGGTCCTGCTTCCCCTCCCCCGCGTACCGGTCGAGGGTCGGGTACATCTGCTGTCGATTCTGCGTCTGCTGTGGATGATCGTGTACTACGCGATCCAGTCGAGTATCCAGGTCGCGTGGCTGGCGATCCGTCCGTCGCCGCCGCCGGTCACCGGAGTTCTGCGGTACCAACTCGGGATCAAGTCCGACCTGGTTCTCACCCTGTGCATCGACGTTCTCAACCTGATCCCCGGCACGATGGTTCTCGAGATCGACCAGAACCGACGCATCGTCTACGTCCACGTGCTCGACGTCGGCTCGCAGAAAGCCGTCAGCGCGTTCTACCGCTCGGTGGAGGACCTCGAGCGGTTGTTCATCGCGTCGTTCGAACGTGATTCGGACTGGCAACCCAGCCCATGGCACCAGCGCGACTACGAATTCGATGCACCCCGGCAGGAGGACCAACCATGAACGGGTTCATCACCACGATCTTGATCATTTCCGGAGTGATTCTGCTGATCGCCGCCGTACTGACCACGTTCCGATTGCTCGACGGTCCGAGCTCACTCGACCGCCTCGTCGCCCTGGACACGATCATCGCGGTCTCGATGTGTGGACTCGCGGTCTGGGCCGCGTACAGCAAAGACACGACCATTGTTCCCGCGATCGTCGCGCTGGCGCTGGTCGGCTTCATCGGTTCCGTGTCCGTCGCGCGCTTCCGGGTGAGTGACCAGTGATCGGCAACATCCTCGACACGATCGGGGCCATCTCCATCTTCCTCGGCGCGCTGCTCGCGCTGACCGCCGCGGTGGGAATCGTTCGCTTCCCCGACACTCTGCGTCGTATGCACGCGGCCACGAAACCTCAGGTGGTCGGACTGATCTTGGTCCTGATGGGCGCCGTGTTCCTGCTTCGTGGGAGCGTCGACATCTGGATGTTGGTCCTGGTGGGCATCTTCACGCTGCTGACGGCGCCCGTGATCGCGCACAGCGTCGGCCGAGTCGCCTACCGCGAACAGCGCGAAGAGGACGACCTCATGAAGATCAACGAGCTGGAAGACCCGGACTCTCTCCTGTAACGGCATCCCACTCGCCGTCGCGCTCGCCCCACACCGCAAGAGCAGTGCCGGGGCGGGCGAAGAAGGTGGCGAAGTACGCCACCGACATGAGAACCAGGACAGCCATCAGCAGCGGCCCGAAGATCGCCGGGTACTCGGCCATCTGCACCGCAGCGAACCGGTACGAGAGCAACAATCCCGCCAGGAGTGCCGAGCCACCGATCAACAGACGCACTCGGAACCACCCCCAGCCTCGCTCCGGATCCCGTAGCGCCGCATCGAGGGTCAAGCACAGGACGGCACCGGCAATGAGGTCGACGCCGTAGTGGAATCCGAAACCGAGCGTCGCGGTCAGGGTCGCAACGAGCCAGAACGATCCCAGGCTGCGAATCCACCACGGTCCGCTGCGCGAGTGGATGAACAGCGCGACTGCCCACGCGGTGTGCAGGCTCGGCATGCAGTTTCGTGGCGCGGCGTCGTCGAACGGTAGCGACGACGGTGATGCGAAGTCGAAACTGGGCACGATGTTCGGCCAGTAGTCACCGATCTGGAATCCGAAACCACGCGGACCGAAGGCGAACACCGGGCCGACCACCGGGAACAGGACGTAGAAGATCGGGCCGATCAGCCCGATGAGCAGGAACGTGCGCAGCAGGTGATGCGACGGCCATCCCTTACGTACTTGATAGAGAGCAACCACGATCACTGCGACGGGTAGTTCGACGTAGATCCAGTCGAGGGCTGCGGCACCGACGGGGCCCATGGCGTCGACGATCTGGCCCATCACCCACGACGGATTCCCGAGAGCCTGGTCGGCGAGAAAGACGTACTCGTCCCACACGTCGGTGCCGACGAGAATGGTGATCTCCAGCCACGTCTCGGCAACCTTGGCCGCGATGATGAGCAACGCGCCCAGCGCGACGCCGTGCAGAACGCTGAGTCGACGCTCACCGGACAACTTCCACACCGCGTACACCGCGATGGCCGTCAGCACCCAGGTGCCGCCGGTGCCCATAGTCAGCGGTCCACCCGAGAACCAGCGGATCGCGCCGACGACCACGTCGATCACGACGGCCGCGGATACCGCGTAGATGCGTTCTTTGTTGTTCAGTCCGACGAGCGCGAGAGCGAGGCCCACCCAAGGCATGGTCGCGGAGCGGGGAACGAGGAAGTAGTCACCGAACAGGCTTTCCACCGGACCGAGATAGCCCTTGTACGACGCGAACGCCTGCACGCCCAGGACCAGCAGGGTCAATGCTGCTGTGCCGATCAGAAGGAGTCGGTGAGAACTCGACCACGAACGGTCCGACTGTCCGGGTGCGCCCCCTCGTTGGGACCAACTGTCTATCAACACCGGACAATAGTAAACGGCGTGTGAACTGAATATGGACACCCACTGGACAAACGGTTGGTATGCCCGGATTTCCAGTCCGCGAAACAGTCCTTCGCACTGTGAACCTGCTAGGTGCCCAACTCTGCGACCAAGGCGTCGACGACCGCAACCAGATCGCCGCCCGTCGCTTCCGCTACACGACGTTGCCGCTGGTAGGACGCGCCGCGCCGGGGAATGTCCGCCACCGACGCCAACTCGTCCGCGCAGCCGAGCGAGACCGCGATCGGCGCCAAGTCGTCGAGTAGGCGATCCAGATCGTCAGTGACGAGGCACTCGTTTGCGTCGGAGTCGAGGATGATCTCGGCGTCCAGTCCGTATCTCGCTGCGCGCCACTTGTTTTCCTTGACGTGCCACGGCTGCATGTTCGGCAGAGTCTCACCGGCGCTCAGTCTGCGGTCCAGATCGACGATGAGGCAGTGGACCAGAGCAACGAGGGCACCCAGTTCGGCGCGCGTCGAGACGCCGTCGAAGACCCGGACCTCGATGGTTCCCCACTTCGGCGCAGGACGGATGTCCCAGTGCATGCCACCGATCTTGGTGATCACACCGGTCTTCATCTGGTCGTCGATGAACGACTCGTATTCGGCCCAGTTCTCGAACTGGTACGGAAGACCTGCGGTGGGGAGCTGCTGGAACATCAACGCTCGATTGGACGCATAGCCGGTGTCGACACCGGCCCACATCGGCGAGGATGCCGACAGCGCCAGCAAATGCGGATAGCGCTGCAGCAGTGCGTTGATGATGGGGAAAACGCGGTCCGCGGACGAGACACCCACGTGGACGTGCACGCCCCAGATCAGCATCTGCCGACCCCACCACTGCGTGCGTTCGATGAGCTCGTCGTAGTCGGGCGTCCGGGTGACCAACTGAGTCGACCATTGCGCGAACGGGTGCGTGCCCGCGCTGATGAGGTCGACGCCCAGCGGATTCGCAGCGCGACGCAGCAGATCCAGTGACCTGTCGAGATCACTCATCGCCTCGCCGACCGTCGAATGAATACCCGTGACGAGTTCAACGGTATTTCGCAGTAGTTCCTTGGTGATGTGCGGGGTTTCGGAGCCGGCAAGCTCTTCGACCGCCGAAAACACCTCGGCTGCTGTGTTGGAGAGATCTCTGGTCTTGCGATCGACCAGCGCGATCTCCCACTCCACGCCCAGCGTCGGACGCGGCGAACCTGGAAATGGAACTACCACGCAGAGAATCCAATCACAGTGTCGGTAAAAACACCGTGCTGGCTACTGCGTGGTAGTCGCCGGAAGTGATGCAAAACTCAGGTGAGTTTGTCAGCTCTTGGTGATGACACCGCAAGCAACGCGTCCGCCTGCGTCACCGGTGTCGAGAGTCTGCTGGTCCGGTGCCGGCGCGTAACGCGTCGGGATGTTGCCGAAGTTGTCCGCTCCGGCGTGGATCATGACGGATGTTCCACCGTTTGCGACCAGTTCGTCGACGGTGAATGCATCGGTCGTGGTGACCAGTGTGGCGGTGCCGTCTTCGAGGACCTGAACCGAAGTGAGGTCGCCGCTCGCCGGGTGGCCCGTGTGACCCTCGGCCTGGAAGTGTCCGCCTGCCGAGAGGAAGTTACCCGGCTCTCCGCCGCTGGGGGCAACGGAATTGGTCTCGCACTTGGCGACCTGGTGGACGTGGAATCCGTGGAAGCCGGGGGTGAGGCCCTTGGCGTCGAGGGTGACCTTGACGTCGCTACCTTCCTGCGCGAACGTGACCGTTCCGACCTTGGCGCCGTCGGTGCCGTTCAGCGTTGCGGTGACCGTTTCGGCAGAAGCGCCGGCGTGAGCCGTCTCGGAACCGTGGCCGCCCGCGCTTTCGTGCGCGCTGGGATCGGCTGCACCGGTCCACACCGGAGGAGTCGTGCCGGGGACGCTGCTGGGCTCTTCGCTGTTACTGCAAGCGGTCAAGCCGAAAGCGGCAATCGCGACTACAGGGGCAACGACGCGCCAGGACATACGCCGGGTGCTGCTGGGGGCCATCGAACCGCTCCTTTGAGGTGGCGAGAAAGTGCTTCTGATCATAACGGCGCGTGTAGTAGCTGGAACCGACGGGTCAGTTCCACCTTCACGACCGGTCAGTTGGAGGTCACGATCACGATCACGCCAGGTGACGCGTTCGCGATGCCGGCGAATCGAGGCTCTGCGGAGACTCCGAGTTCAGCCGCGATCTTCTGCGCCGCTGCCTTCTCCGCCGCGGACGATCCGTAATACACCGTCGTCGTACTGACGGTGCCCTCGCTGTAGTTACCCGTCTCCTCGACGTTCCAACCTGCTGCCGTCAATTCCTCGGCGGTGCCTGCTGCCAGACCGGAGACGGTGCTGTTGTTGAGAACTCGAACGCTGACATTCGACGTGTCGGTGCCGCTCGCGGAGCTGGAAGTCGTGGTCGTCGCAGTTCCCGAGGGTCGCGACGTGGTGGTGGTATCGCCCGAAGCGGGTTGCGTCGTCGCTGCCGGATTGGAAGTGGCAGGTGCCGGCGCGGGGGCGCTCGTCGTGGCAGGCGCCGAGGATTCGGTCTGCTCTGCTGCGGTGTTCTCGTCGCCCGATCCACCGTCGCTCGATCCACCCAGTGAGGCTGCTCCGAGACCGATGAACACGATCGCCAACGCGATCAACACCATGGCGATTGCGCGAAGCGGAGGTCCGGACGGCTGCTCTTTCGGGGTACTCACGATGTCGACCTTATCGCCAGTGCGTGGACAGCCCGATCATATGTACGCGTGATTCAGGTGACCTCGAAGCCGAGGCGGCGGGCGGCCCTGGCCTTCTGACGGCTGGCACGCAGACGACGCAGGCGCTTGACCAGCATGGGATCAGCCGCCAAGGATTCGGGGCGATCGACCAAGGCGTTGAGAACCTGGTAGTAGCGGGTTGCCGACATGTCGAACAACTCCTTGATGGCTTCTTCCTTCGCACCGGCGTACTTCCACCACTGACGCTCGAAGGAGAGGATGTCGTGCTCCCGGCGGGTGAGGCCGTCTTCGCCGACCTCGTGCATGCCTGCTGTATCTACTACCGAATCGTCGGCGCCAGTGCCTTCGGACTGGTTCCGACTACGCGCGGTTGCGCCGTCCATGTCACTCCTCGACTGCTGTGCTCGGCGTCAGCGAGACTCGTATGCCCGGTGTTCTTTTTCCGACCGAATTCTCGCGGCCGTGAGTTTCCCGGTCCCCTGGCCCGAAGGTAACTCACAATTTCCCCCGCGGCCCACGTTCCGACCGAGCAACGAATTACATCGCTGTTCTTCAGCAACCATTGAACCATGATCGAGTGTGCGGGCCGTGATAACTACGCGGGCGCGCCGCACTATCCTTGTCCGCATGGCTATCCTCCCCATCCGAATCGTCGGCGACCCGGTACTGCACAAGGCGACAGAGCCGGTCACTCAGTCCCCGGCCGAGATCGCCGAACTGATCGCAGACATGTACGAGACGATGGACGCTGCCAACGGCGTCGGTCTGGCGGCCAATCAGGTCGGTGTTCCACTGCGAGTCTTCGTCTACGACTGCCCCGGCGACGACCGCAGCAGCGAGCGTCGACGCGGCGTCGTCGTGAACCCGGTACTCGAGACGTCCGAAATCCCCCAGACGATGCCCGACCCGGACGAAGACTTCGAGGGTTGCCTGTCCGTTCCCGGCGAGCAGTTCCCGACGGGTCGCGCCGATTGGGCGAAGGTCACCGGCACCGACGCCGACGGCAACCCGATCGAGGTCGAGGGCACCGGATTCTTCGCACGGATGCTCCAGCACGAGACCGGGCATCTCGACGGTTTCCTCTACACGGACGTACTGATCGGCCGCAACGCGCGCGCTGCCAAGAAGATCATCAAGCGTTCCGGTTGGGGCAAGCCCGGTCTGACCTGGACGCCGGGGACCGTCGACGATCCGTTCGGTCACGACGACGACGATTACGAAGACTGAGAATTCTGCTCTGAACGGCAACATTTCGATCGGTAGCCGGGTGGTCTTGCGATACAAGCTCCCACCCGGCTATTCGCATCCCATGACCGACGTCATCGGCATCCTCGAGGGCGCCGATCCCATCGCCGTTCGCGCCGGCGACGGTCGGCTGGTCCAGGTCTCCGCCGATCAGGTGATCGCGCTCAAGAGTCTCTCGGCCCGCCCGATTCGCATCGGCGAGATTCGAAACCTCGAAACGGCTGCTGCGGCGGCGTGGCCGGGGGTCGAGCAGGCGTGGATCGACGGTTGGTTGCTGCGCGCCGGTCACGGTGTCACCGGCCGCGCCAATTCGGCTTTGCCGCTCGGTGGTGCGGGGGCGGTTGCCGGCTTCGACGCGAGCACCATCGAGCGGATACGCCAGTGGTTCGGTGACCGCGGCCTGCCAACCCTGCTGCTCCTCCCCGATCGACTCGGCACCGCTCCGGACGGGTGGACCAGCAAGAAGGAAACCATCGTGATGGCCGCCGATCTGGACAATGTCACGCTGCCGCTCGGTCCTCCGGTCACCTCGTTCGCCGACCGCCCCGACCACAACTGGCTGTCGATGTACGACGCCCACGGCGATCCGGCGTACGTCGAGGCGGTCCTCACGGCTGTCGTGGGCACTGCAACTTTCGGCGCGATCGGAAACACCGACACGACGCTTGCCATCGGGCGCGCTGCGCTCACCGAGGCACCCGACCACAAACGCTGGGTAGGACTGACCGGCATTCACGTCGCCCCTGAACACCGTCGTCACGGAATCGGGTCGCTGATCTGCGGAGATCTACTCTCCTGGGGTCGTGAGAACGGTGCGACGCACGCGTACCTCCAGGTTTCGGCGGACAACTTCGCGGCGATCGCGCTGTACGAGCGGCTCGGATTCGTCGAACACCACCGCTACCGATACGCCACCGATCCTGTCGGCGGCTGACGCTAGGCTTGCCCTCGTGCGCATCGCTACCTGGAACGTCAACTCCGTCCGTGCCCGTACCGACAGGATCATCGACTGGCTCGGTCGATCCGACGTCGACGTCCTGGCAATGCAGGAAACCAAGTGCAAGGACGAGCAGTTTCCGTACGAACGCTTCAAGGAAATCGGCTACGAGGTCGCCCACGTCGGGTTGAGCCAGTGGAACGGTGTCGCCATCGCTTCCCGCGTCGGCTTGGAGGACGTGCAGATCGGATTCGAGGATCAGCCCGGATTCGACAAGGATCCCGAGGCAGACCCGGTCCGCGAGGCACGTGCGATCGGTGCCACCTGCGGCGGTGTGCGGGTGTGGAGCCTGTACGTCCCCAACGGCCGTGAGCTGGAAGACCCGCATTACGCCTACAAGCTGGATTGGCTGGCCAAGCTGCGCGACGACGCGGAGGGCTGGCTCAAGCAGGATCCCGACGCGCAGATCGCCCTGGTCGGCGACTGGAACGTCGCTCCCACGGACGACGACGTGTGGGATCCCGCTTTCTTCGAGGGCAAGACCCACACGTCGGAGCCGGAACGAGCTGCGTTCACCGCCTTCACCGAGTCCGGGTTCGCGGACGTAGTTCGCCCGTACACACCCGGTCCCGGCGTGTACACGTACTGGGATTACACGCAGCTTCGCTTCCCGAAGAAGCAGGGTATGCGAATCGACTTCATCCTCGGCTCACCGGCATTCGCAGCTCGCGTCGAGGCGGCCGAGATCGATCGAAACGAGCGAAAAGGCAAGGGCGCCAGCGATCACGCTCCGGTGATCGTGAATCTCGGGTGATCGTGAATCTCGGAGCCTGATCGTCTGTTTGCACCCTCGGGCTTCTAGTCCTCGACGAGCAGTTCCAGATACTCGGGGTGCTCGCCGAGGTACCGCTGAACATAGGTACACACGGGCCGTACCGACCATTCACGTTCACGGGCGCAGTCCATTGCGAACTGCACGAGTACGGCTGCCAGTCCCTGCCCGCCGTACTCCTCTTTGACGACGGTATGCATGTACGCAACCACGTCGCCCGCTTCGGCTCCGCTCCCCGAAATCTCGTCTTCGTCGCGGTATCCGAGGATGCCGACCAACTCGTCGTCGGAGAGCAGTTCGAATCGTTCGTGCGACGGATTGTCCACGAGCGTGACTTCCGGTGAGGTTCCGGTTTTCGAATTTTCGATGTCGTTCATTGCGGCGACCTCCACGGCACGATGTGCACCTGCGCGATCGGCGACAGCTGCGTTCGCACGCTCTCCATAACTGTGATCCATGCCACTCATAGAATCAGCTACCGACGACGCTGTCCCGGGTTCGACCAATTTTTGCACCGGGAACGACCGGATCGCAATCGCAGTTCGCGCCGTCGTTCCCGCGAGAGGTGGGACCGAGCTGCCGTTTCCCCAGGTCCGATCGGTAGGCTCGTCGTCGTGAAGCTGCTGCCCCTGACCCCCGCCGGACAGACCCCGATTCGGGCATTGACCATCGCCGGAACCGACTCCGGTGGCGGAGCCGGCATTCAGGCCGATTCCCGCACGATGGCGATGTGCGGAGTGCACGCCTGCGTGGCCGTCGCCGCAGTGACGGTCCAGAATTCGGTGGGAGTCAGCGGATTCCACGAGATTCCGCCGGAGATCGTCGCCGACCAGGTGCGCGTCGTGGTCTCGGACATCGGCGTCGGTGCGGCGAAGACGGGAATGCTCGCGTCGACGACGATCATCGAAGCGGTGGCCGCGGTTGCCGCCGAGGTTGGGATCGGCCGCGACCGTCCGATTCCGCTCGTGGTCGACCCGGTGTGCGCGTCGATGCACGGCGATCCGCTGCTGCACGAAGAAGCTCTCGACGCGGTCCGCAACACCTTGATTCCGGCAGCCACGGTGGTCACTCCGAACCTCGACGAGGTTCGGTTGATCACCGGTATCGAGGTCGTCGACGACAAGAGCGCCCGCCAAGCGGCAGAAGCGCTGCATGCGCTCGGCGCTCAATGGTCCATCGTCAAGGGTGGCCACCTTCGTACTTCGGAGTTGTCCACCGACCTGTTGTTCGACGGCGACCGTTTCCTCGAATTCAGCAGTGCCCGGATCGACACCGGCAACGATCACGGCGGCGGAGACACGCTGGCTGCTGCGATCACTTGCGCTCTCGCACACGGCTATTCCGTTCCGGACGCGGTGGCGTTCGGCAAGGAGTGGGTGACCAAGTGTCTCGAGGCGTCGTACGACCTCGGCGCGGGACACGGTCCGGTGTCCCCGCTCTGGCGGCTCCAGGTCTAGCGCTCGAGGTCCAGGGCGCTAGTTCCGGCGCACGCGCCAGATTCCCAGGTCGACGGGAACTCCGTTGGGCGTGGTCGCGAAAAACCCTCGCCGCCATGGCCGGATCGTGAGATCGAGATCCTCCAGGGTGCCGGCTTCGAGTTCCTCGAGAGTTGTCGCCGACATCATGACGTTGCCGTCGCCGCCCAGGCCCATCATCCGGGCGGCGATGGTCACGTCGACGCCGAGCCAGTCGTCACCGATCTGACGCGGGGTACCCGTGTGTAGGCCGACGCGCATGCGTGGGGTGTATCCGTCGAGATCGACTTCCGCGAGCGCGTCCTGCGCGGTGAACACCGCCTTCAAAGCCGCATCCGGGCGAATGAACACTGCCATCAGACCGTCGCCCATCCGTTTGACGACGTGTCCGCCGTTGTCGGTGATCGGAGTTTCCACGGCCTGCGCCACCGCACGCAGAAGGGTCAGCGTCGCGCCGTCACCGGCTGCGAGCGACCAGGTGGAGAAGCCCACCAGATCGGTGAAGACGATGGTCAGTTCTTGATCGCCACGTCCGCGGCCCATCTTTTCCAGCGCTGCCTGCCACACCTGCAGTGCTCCGAGGCTCACTTCGCGAGTGGCTGCCGGCTTCTGATCGAGCAATCTGTCAGCGACGCGCGCCACGGCGCGGGCACCGCCGGGGCCGGCGAGCGAGAGCGGGTCCCCGAACCCTGGATCACCGGGTAGTGCCCGCCTGAGGCGTCGTAGCGCGTCGATGAGCTGCTGCCGACGGTTAAGTTCTGCCGCAGAGTTCAAGACGACGTCGACGACGCCTCGAACCGAGGAGGAAGAAGCACCTGCCGTGTCGGTGTTCTCCGGGGACAGATCAGCCATAACTCAAGCGTAACTCAGAGTTACAGACAGTGTGCTGCCGCCGTTCTCGCACAGTGGCCTCCTGGTCGCTCGCACAGTCGATCATTCGGTCAGTCGATCATTCGGTCAGTCGATCATTCGGTCAGTCGATCATTCGGTTCTGGCCTGTGTCCGGGCATCGCCGACGGGAACTCCGTTCGGCCCGCTCAAATCCTGGGCATACGTCGCAACTCCGAAGGCTACTGCAGAAGCGTTGGCAGCGAGCGCTTCGCGATCGATGTTCGCGAGGTTGTCCTGGGCACTGTGGTAGTTCGGGTCGAAGGTCTCCTCCGCTTCTCCGCCCCACTTCTCGGCCTGTGCCGGCGTCTTGCGCTCGTCCGCGCCGCTGAACACGCCACCCGCCGGGATCCCGATCTCGATGAACGGGCCGTAGTCGGAGCGCCCGTCGAAGTCCGTTCCGTCCGCCGCAATCCCTCGCCCGGCGAGAAAATCGACGAAGGTGCGCTCGATGCCCGCCGACCCCTCGGGCCCGGGCCCCTCCCCGACGGCATCCGAGTTGTCGCCGTCGTAAGCCAGGTATCCGGCGTTGGGCGAACCGAGCATGTCGAAATTCAGGTACAGGGCGATGTCGGCCCGTTCCTGATCGCTCAGACCCTCGACGTAGCGGGTGGAGCCGACCAATCCCACTTCTTCCGCTCCCCAGAAAGCGAAACGCACGGCATTTTCGATGCTCGGTGAGCTTCCCATCTGCAGCGCGGTTTCCAGTACGGCTGCGGTACCGCTTCCGTTGTCGTTGATTCCGGGACCTTCCGGCACACTGTCCAGGTGGGCGCCCACGACAACCACGTTGTCGGTCGCGCCGGTCTTGGTCTGCGCAATCACGTTGCGCGACTTCGTCGTTTCCGTCGACGTGTCGAGAATCAGCGTGAGGTCTCCGGGCGCTGCGGCAAGAGCCTCGCCCGACGCCTTACTCACCCCGCCGGTCGGAATGCGGGCGTCTTCGGGTTCACCCAAGGTAGCCCCGCCCAGCATTGCGTCCTCGTTGTTGGCAACCAGCAACGCCGCCGCGCCGCGATCAGCGGCGATCTTCTGCTTGTCGCCGAACGGGCACACTCCGCGGGTGACCAGCACGATTGCACCGTTCACGTCGCGGCCGTCGTAGTCGGTGGCCTCGCAACCGGGGGTCTCGTCGGCGGGAATCGCCACCAGACGCGCCGTGATTCCGGTCGGTCCCGTGGAGGTGGAATATGTCAGCGCCCGCACCGGAACATCGGAGCCGTCAGCGGCTTTCAGGGATTCGGTGCCGGGATCGAAGGAGCTGAAGTCGAATTCCGGGGTGCTGACCTCGAAACCCTTGTCTTCGAGCAGGTTTGCCACGTAGTCGACACTGGCGTCGTAGCCGGGGGTACCGGCCGATCGATTGCCCTCGTTGTTGGCGGCGATCTTCTCGAGTTGCTCCAGATGCCCGGTCACGGCGTCGACCGTGACGGTCTCGGAGAATGCAACCGGGTCTGTCGGGACGGCCGCTTCACTTCCCGACGAGCATCCACTCACCACGAGTGCTCCAGCCATTGCGACCACAACCACACCGAAGAGTCTCATCTTCGGAGGATATCGGCCGAAGCACAGGAAAGGGACCCAGTACGAATGGTTTTTCGTACTGGGTCCCTACTCTGCTGTCACTCCTGGTTCTCGGTAGGTCTCCCGACAACACCTACCGAGGGAGCGACAAGATCAGGCGTCGCGACGATTCACGATGACGATACTTGCTCCGAAAATCACCAGAACGAAGGCCGCGAAGTAGATCAGGCTGCCCCAGGGTCCCCAGTGGAAGTCGACGCCACCGCTGCTCGCACTGAGGAAGTGGTTTGCATTCGCGAACGGCAGGAACGGGGTGATCTTCTCGCCGAAGCTGCCGAACAGTCCGAACAGGCTCTCGATGAGCAGCGGCCAGAGCAGGAGCAACGCAATTGCGCCGGCCGACTGGCGAATGATCGATCCGACGCCGACAGCGAGAATCACGCACAGGAAGGCGTAGATCGGGATGCCGTAGATCGCGCGCCAGTCACTGCCGCTCGACAGGGTCAATCCGGCACTCGCCTCGGTACCGGCGATGGCCTTGGCCATGGCGTACGCGCCGAAGGCGAGAACAAATGTCAGTACAGCACCGAAAGCACCGATGAGGCCGGCTTTGGCGATCAGAACCGAGGCACGGTTCGGAACGGCCTGGAAGGTGGTGCGGATGGTCCCGAAGCGGTACTCACTGGTGACCGCGAGGGCCGCCATGATCATGAGAACCATGATTCCGAAACCCGAGATGCCGGCCGTGGCAACGGCGGTGTCGAGGTCCGGTGCTCCCTGGACGTCGGAGGACGTCAGAGCCGACTTGGCAACCGCGCCCATGATGGCCGCGAAGCCGAGCGCGAGCACGACGATGATGACCGAGCACCACAGCGGCGACTTGGTCGTGGTGATCTTGATACGTTCAGCACTGAGAACAGCCATTACAGTGCACCTCCCATAGCCTGCTGCGTGTTTGCCTGCTGTGTATTTGCCTGCTGTGTATTTGCGTGGTGTGCACCGACACCCGGATCGACACCGGATGCGTGGTACTGGACATCGTCCCCGGTCAACTTCATGAACGCATCCTCGAGCGACCCCTGCTGAGAAGCCAACTCGTACAACACGATCCCCTGCGAACCAGCCAAACCACCGATCACATCAGTGGTCGAATCCACCACCACCAAAGCCGGGGCAACACCGGAACCGTCCTCACGCACCGTCAACCCCTGCGAGAGCAACACACTGCGCAACGCATCGAGCTGAGGACTACGCACCCGCACCGTCGACTCCGACGAACGATCCACGAACTCCGCAACCGTCGAATCCGAAATCAACCGACCCCGACCGATCACCACCAACTGCTCCGCCGTGAGCGCCATCTCCGACAGAAGGTGACTCGACACCAACACCGTGCGGCCCTCGGCCGCCAACCGCCGCATGAACTTACGAATCCAGACGATGCCCTCCGGATCGAGACCGTTGACCGGCTCGTCGAACAACAACACCTTCGGATCCCCCAACAACGCACCCGCCAACCCCAGACGCTGCGACATACCGAGCGAGAACCCGCCGGCCTTCTTGCCCGCCACCTCGGACAACCCGACCAACCCGAGCACCTCGTCGACGCGGGACTTCGGGATCCCGTTCGAAGCAGCCATCCACTGCAGATGTGCACGCGCACTGCGATTGGGGTGCACCCACTTCGCATCCAGCAACGCGCCGACAGTCCGCAACGGCGTCTTGAGCTCGCGGTACGGCTTGCCCTCGATCAACGCCGCACCCGACGTCGGCTGATCCAGACCCAGGATCATCCGCATCGTCGTCGACTTACCTGCACCGTTCGGGCCCAGGAAGCCCGTCACGATGCCCGGCTTGACCGTGAACGACAAATCGTCCACCGCTTTCGTCGGTCCGTAAACCTTGGTCAATCCCCTCAGTTCAATCATGAGGAGAACTTTGCCCTACCGGCAATGACCAGCACATCGGCCACAGGTCTAGTTCCGAGTGGTACTCAGGTAGGACACGAAGCCGGACAATCTGGGCATAACCCTGAGAAAACACCCGGAAATGGTCCGTCAGGACGATGCTTGGGCCCAGAACCGCTTGGGAATCCGGCCGGCGTGACGCGCTTCGAAACCTGCTACCACTGCGTGCCGCATCGCCGACGCCATCAACGCGGGATTCTTGGCCCGCGTCACCGCTGTCGCAAGTAGGACGGCGTCGCAGCCCAACTCCATGGCAAGGGTGGCGTCGCTGGCCGTTCCGATTCCGGCGTCGAGGATGACGGGCACGCCGGCGCGCTCGACGATCATCTCGATATTGTGCGGATTCGCGATACCCAGCCCTGTCCCGATGGGTGAACCGAGCGGCATGACTGCCGCGCAGCCGACCTCTTCGAGGCGAAGCGCCAGCACCGGATCGTCCGTCGTGTACGGCAGGACGGTGAATCCGTCGTCCACCAATTGTTCTGCGGCGGAGACGAGTTCGATTGCGTCGGGCAGCAGAGTCCGCTCGTCGGCGATGACTTCGAGTTTGACCCAGTTCGTCTCGAGCGCTTCGCGTGCCAACTGCGCCGTCAGGACCGCTTCGGCGGCGCCCCGACACCCGGCGGTGTTCGGCAACGGTTCGATTCCGAGGCGACGAAGCAGGTCCAGAACGCCGGTGCCGCCTGCCGCGTCGACTCGCCGCATCGCGACGGTGGTCAGTTCGGTACCGGAGGCGACAAGCGCTTCCTCGAGCACCGCAAGGTTGGCGGCGCCGCCTGTCCCCGTGATGAGCCGGGAACCGAAACTGCGGCCCGCGATAGTGAGAAGGTCCTGCTCAGCCACCCTGCACCGCCGTGAGGATCTCGATTTCCCAACCACGTCCGACGGATTCGTCCCAACGCCCGCGAGGAAAGAGCGCACCGTCGACGGCGACGGCGATGCCTTTGCTCGGCAACTCGAGGTGCGTCAGAAGTTCGGTCACCGTGACTGCTCGATCGAACTCGAGATCTTCGCCGTTGACGGTGATCCCGATCGGGACCTGCTCACTCATGAATTTTCCTTAGCTACTGCGAACCGCTCGGGTTCGGTTCCTTTTACCTCGACCAAAGATGTGCCGTTCAGCAACGCGACCGTCGCATCGGCGGTGACGGGCGTCAGCAGGACCCCGTTGCGGCCGTGCCCGGTGGAGACGACAACACGATCGGACACGCGCCCGATCAACGGCAGGTTGTCCGGCGTCATGGGACGCAGACCTGCCGCGCACTCGTACAGTTCGTATTCGCCGATCGCCGGCATCAGTGCCTCGGCGTCGTTGATCAGGTCCCGTACTCCGGCCATCGTGACCTGTGTGTCCTCACCAGACTCGTATTGTGTTGCGCCGACGACGATTCCGTCACCGCGCGGGACGAGGTAGGCGGGCCGCCCGTGGACGCTTCCGCGGATGGTGCGGCTGGGCGCCGGGGTGACTCCAGGCCTACTGCGCAAGCGAAGGATTTCGCCCTTGACCGGGCGTACCGGTAGCCCGGGCCACAGCTTGGGTGACGCGATACCGGCGGTGAGCACTATCTGATCGGTATCGAGTTCGGCGAGGTCGTCGACGGCCCGCGCGATCAATTCGACGCCGGATTCCGCACAGGCCTTCTGCAACGCCGCCAGCAGAAGTCTGTTGTCGACGGCGGACTCACCAACAGCCATCAACCCCGACCGGATGCCCCGGCCCAGCATCGGTTCGAGTTCACGGATGCGCGCGCGACCGAGAACTTCGAGTTCGTGCCCCTGCGAGCTCACCCACTCGGCGATGGTCTGCAGGTCCTGCGCGTCGGCAGCGTCGAGTGCAACCGTCAGCGAGCTGTCCGCGGTGAAGACCGATTGCCCGAATTTTCCGAGCTCCTCACCGAACGTCGGCCACCGTTCCAGGGACGCTGCACCGATTGTCAACGCGGTTTCTTCACCCGGCCAGCCTTCGGAAAGCGGGGCAAGCATTCCGCCCGCCACCCACGAAGCACCTGATCCAATGGACGGGTCGTACAACCGAACGGCCCACCCGTCGCGGGCTGCTCGCCACGCGATAGCGAGACCGATGACACCGCCGCCGACAACCGACACCGTACGAGCGTGTGTACTCACGAAACTCCACCTCCACTTCCTGCGCCGGCATGATCCGGGTCAGGTCTGACGGTCGGGATCTGGTCGCGATCCCCTCTCAGCCCTACGAACCTCGCAGTCACGACAAAAAGTGACGACGACGTTTCAGGACTCCCGTGTCGAACCTTGCTCCCTAGAGGCTACCGTTTGCTCCGTGCACCCCACACATCCCAGTAACGACATCGACCGGCGCGAGCGCCTGGCAGCAGCACGGCTGTACCTGTGCACCGACGCGCGCCGCGAGAAAGGCGACCTCGCGCAGTTCGCCGAGGCAGCATTGTCCGGCGGAGTCGACATCATCCAATTGCGTGACAAAGGCTCTGCCGGTGAGCGCGAGTTCGGCCCGCTCGAGGCCAAGGACGAACTGGTGGCGCTGGGCATTCTCGCGACCGCAGCGCGACGCCACGGCGCATTGTTGGCCGTCAACGATCGCGCGGATCTCGCGATGGCTTCCGGCGCCGACATCCTCCACCTCGGCCAGAACGACATTCCCGTCCCCTACGCGCGAACCGTTGTCGGTGAAGACGTAGTCATCGGCCGTTCGACGAGCAGTCGCGCGCAGGCGAGTCTGGCCGCCATCGAAGAGGGCGTCGACTACTTCTGTACCGGGCCGGTCTGGGCGACACCGACCAAACCGAATCGAAGTGCGTCCGGTTTGGAACTGGTTCGATCGACCGCCGACGCCGCACCGCCGCGGCCCTGGTTCGCGATCGGCGGCATCGACGAGGAACGTCTGCCAGAGCTGCTCGACGCCGGCGCCACGCGCATCGTCGTCGTGCGTGCAATCACGCAAGCATCGGATCCCCAGGCGGCCGCGCAACGCCTCGCCGCAGCCGTCGCTGGGCGCTGAAAGCCGGTAACTGGCGTTCGTCAAGTGTTTGCCGGGCGATTTCCGCACAGTTACGGGTCAGCACGCCTGACTCGAATTATGAACGGAAGTTGTCCGATCAGACAACAAACTCCCAGTTCCTAGGTGCGATTGGATGTCCGAAAAGTCGGATTAAGTGATCTTACTCACAGTTGCTTCGATTGCGTGTCACATCCCATTCGGTTTGTTGTAGTTTACCTCCAGTTACTAACTGAACCTAGGAGCACTAAATGGGATCCCTCGACACCGGCTCGCTCAGCACCGAATCGCTCGAAGACCTGAACCTCGGCAAGATCAGCGAGCTGCTCAAGCTCGGTATCACCGCGGTCAGCTTCATCACGGCGCTGAACTCGCTCAGCTGAGCCTCGTTTCGGTCGACGACCGAAACACCGAAGGGCCGGACTCCCGCGGAGTCCGGCCCTTCTGCTGTGTATGAACTGTGAAGACTCGAGTGCTACGACTGCGTACTCGACGCCTCGGACAGGTTCTGGTCACTGCCTGACTGCTCACTGCCTTGGTGGGAACTACCCGACAACCATCCGAATCCGCCGTCCTCGAGCACGACGGTGTGCGGATCGCCGTCCACGGCCACAACAGGCTCGGTCCGGAGGTCGGGCCATGAGGAACCGAAGCCCGGATGCAGCGGCAGTGAGTCGACGTCGGCTTCGCGTACCCACCGCAACTCGGTGCTCTCACCATTGGCAACCGTCGACAGTGGATGCGCCGCGTCAGCCACGACGGTGGTGTAAGTCCACCCGCTCTCGGCGCGCATCGTCACTACTTCCCCGCGGACACGGACGGCGTCCTCGGCGATACCTGCTTCTTCGTGTGCTTCCCGGACGGCAGCGTGCGTCGTGCTCTCGTGTGAGTCCCGCGCACCGCCGGGCAGTGCCCACGTTCCGCCCTGATGGCTCCACGCCGCACGATGCTGCAGCAAGACCATGGGTGATCCGTCCGAATCGGGGGCACGCAGAAGCAGTCCTGCGGCTCCGTGTTTACCCCAATGCCGAGTACCGTCCGATCCGATGGACCAACCGTCACCGTCACCACGCATCGACTACCTCGCTCCGCCTGCTCTCGCCGTTGTCCCACACTAACCGTTTCAATCTGCTCCAGGTGTAGGTGATGCTTATATGCTCGCGAAGATGCCCTGAATCATTTCTCGGCGGCATCATTTCTCGGTCCCGCCTACAGCGAAGTGAGGTGCTCGATGGTCGACCGTGTCGTCCCGTCCATCGAACCCCGGTCGCTGCCGCCCTCCGAGGCCACATCAGTGTCGGCGGAGGACGAGCAGGCACTTCTGCGGCGCGAACTGCAGGCCTTCATGTCCTCGACGCCTGGCCGGTTGACCGTCGTCGGACTGATCCTGATCGCGATCACTTTGATCGCCGGACTCCTCGCCACCGCAGCGATCGAGAACCGCCAGGCGAACCTCGACCTCCTCCTCGTCGAAACCGAGCCTCTCGCCAACTCGGCCCAGAATCTCTACAGTGCGTTGTCCTTGGCAGACGCCGCCGCGGCCACCGCCTTCATCTCCGGCGGCCTCGAACCCGCCGAAGTCCGCGACCGATACACGCAGTCGATCGGTGAGGCCTCTGCGGAGATCGTCCAGGCGTCGGCCGGTCTCGACTCGACCGATCTTGCCGGTCACAGCGCGTTGACCACCATCTCGACCGACCTCTCCGTCTACACCGGGCTGGTCGAAACTGCACGGGCGAACAATCGCGTCGGAAACCCGGTCGGGGCAGCATATTTGAGCGAGGCCTCGCAGTTGATGCAGACCTCGCTGCTGCCGATGGCCCAGCAACTGCACGCCTCGCAGGAGACGCTGGTCTCCCAAGTACAGCGCGATTTCGAGACTCCACCGTGGTGGCCGATCGTGGCGTTCGTCTTCGTGCTGTGCGCGCTGGTGGCGACACAGATGTACTTCTCCCGCAAGAGTCGCCGACGCTTCAATCTCGGGTTGATCCTTGCCTCGCTCGCGGTCGCTGCAGCTCTGCTGTGGCTGCTCACGGTCGGACTGGTCTCCGCACTGGCCACCGGGCGCGCGCTCGACGCCGGGGCCGAGCCACTGCACGAACTGACCGAGGCACGAATCATGGCGCAGCAAGCACGCACCGTGGAAACCCTCACGCTGGCGAGGCGGGATTCGACCGCCGAGGACAACGTGACGTTCACCCGCAAGGTCGATGCTCTGCGGGACATCCTCGAGGGCCTGCAAAGCGACGAACGCGCCCGAGTGAACAGCGAAGTGCTGACCGCCGCACTCGACTCGCGCCAGCAGTGGGTGGCTGCGCACACGCGCATGTACGACCGTCTCGGAAACGGCGACTTCACGTCCGCCGCAGCCATCACCATCGGCGCCGGAGAACAGGATTCGGCCGCGGAGTACGGAAAGCTCGATCACGAACTCTGGCAGGGAATCGTGGATTCGCGCACGAATCTTCGGTCCGACGTCTCGTACGCCTCCCGGGTGTTGGCTGCCTCTGCACCGGGCATGTCTGTATTGGCAGTTCTCGGAGTTGCCGGAATCTTCATCGGATTCTGGCCTCGACTGCGGGAGTATCAGTGACGGGAGTACCGGTGATGCGGAGGAAGAGCCCGGCCGTATGTGTCGCGGTTCTGGCAGCGGCCATGCTGGTGCTCGCCGGTTGCGGTGCGGATCGAGCCGAAGACTTGGACAACGCAGGCGCCACGTCGTACACGGAACCGCCGCTGCCGGCCGAGGCCACCATCGCTCCCAGCCCGACACCGACGACTACCGCGTCGTGCACCAACCTCACCGCGAGCCTGCGGCCCACCCCCGCAGACGCATCTCCGCAGCCACCCACGCCGAGCCTCGACGCCATCCGCGCCCGCGGGCGGCTGATCGTGGGCCTGGACACCGGTTCCAACCTCATGAGCTTTCGCGATCCGGCCACCGGGCGCCTCGAGGGTTTCGACGTGGACATCGCCCGCGAAATCGCCCGAGATCTGCTCGGTGACCCGGAGAAGATCGAGTACCGAATCCTGACGTCGGACGATCGGATCGCCGCACTCCAGGAATCGATGGTCGACGTGGTCGTCAAGACCATGACCATCACGTGCGAGCGGCGCGAGAAGGTCGACTTCTCGACGCAGTACTTCTCCGCTGAACAACGAATTCAGGTCTTGCAGGGGTCATCCGTCCGCGGCATCGACGACCTCGCAGGCAAGCGGGTCTGCGCTGCCCGGGGAACGACCTCGGCGACTCGAATCCAGCAACTCCAACCCGAAGCCACCGTCGTCACCGTCCCGATGTGGTCCGACTGCCTCGTCGTCCTCCAGCAGGGGCAGGTGGACGCGATCAGCACCGACGACACGATCCTCGCGGGCCTCGCCTCGCAAGACCCGTATCTGATGATGGTCGGTGGCTCACTGGGCGTCGAACCGTACGGAATCGGAGTGAACAAGGACAACCCCGACTTGGTCCGATTCGTCAACGGAACACTGGATCGGATCCGGAGCGACGGGACCTGGAACCGTATCTACGACCGCTGGCTCAGCGTCCTCGGTCCTTCGCCCGGTCCCCCGCCGGCCGTCTACCGGGATTGAGGCTGACATGACCGAAGAAACCGGCCCCGAGCCCGACGCCACGCAGGCTTCCATGCGTCCCGAACCCGAAGCCACCGGCGCCTACGAGCGGCCCGAGCCCGAAGCCACCGGCGCCTACGAGCGGCCCGAGCCCGAAGCCACGGGCGCCTACGAGCGTCTCGAACCGACCTCGGCCCAGATACGAGCAACCACGCCGTCCGCGTCCTCCTCCCCTACCGGCCGCTCCACTCGATCCCGCCGCAGCCGGTCGGGGCGAAAGCTGCGCCTCGGCGGCGGCCTGGTCGAGGTTCCCCCCGTCCCGCAGATCGACCCCGCATCTGCGGTGATGAGTGACCCGACCGTCCCCGAGCGGAAACGCTTCTGTTGGAAATGCAACGAACCAGTCGGTCGTAAGAGCGCAAGCACCAAGGCAACTCAGCACGGCACCTGCCCCAAGTGCGGTTCCACTTTCGACTTCCGCCCACTTCTCGAAGAGGGCGAATTGGTGTCCGGTCAGTACGAGGTTCAAGGGCCCATCGCGCACGGCGGCCTGGGATGGATCTACCTCGCGATCGATCGCAATGTCAGCGACAGGTGGGTAGTTCTCAAGGGGCTCTTGCATTTCGGTGATTCCGAAGCGCAAGCCGTTGCGGTGGCCGAGCGTCAGTTCCTCGCCGAGGTCGCCAACCCCAGCATCGTCAAGATCTTCAACTTCGTCGAGCATCCGCGCCCGGACGGCACACCCATGGGGTACATCGTCATGGAGTACGTGGGTGGGCGATCATTGCGCGAGGTGCTGGCCGAATTCCCGGACGGCAAGCACATGCCGATCGAGCAGGCAATCGGCTATGTACTGGAAATCCTTCCGGCGCTGAGCTATCTGCATTCCACCGGCCTGGCCTACAACGACCTCAAACCCGAGAACGTGATGGTCACCGAGGATCAGTTGAAGCTGATCGATCTCGGCGCCGTGTCCGGAATCGAAGACTACGGGTACCTGTACGGTACCGCCGGCTATCAAGCACCCGAGATCATCGAGACCGGTCCGACCATCGCCTCCGACATCTTCACCGTCGGAAGAACACTCGCGGTTCTCACCCTCGACATGCCTTCGAAGCACGGACGGTACCTCGACGGCCTTCCCGAACCCGAGGACGAGCCACTACTGCGCGACCACGAGTTCTTTCACCGTCTCCTGCTACGCGCTACCGACCCGGATCCGAAGAAGCGATTCCAGTCCGCCGAGGAAATCGCGGGACAACTCACCGGCGTTCTGCGAGAAATCCTCGCCGAGCAGACCGGGCAGGAGAATCCCGGACTCTCGCTCGTGTTCAGCAGGCAGCGAACGTCTTTCGGCACCGATGAATTGGTCGGGCAAACCGATGTGTACGTCGACGGTATCAGCCACGACGCCGCTCTCGATCCGCGCGAAGTTGCGCACGCACTTCCCATTCCGTTGGTCGACCCCACCGATCCCAGCGCGCCGTTGCTGGCAGCGGCGGTGCACAGCGAACCGTCTCAGACTCTCGATGCTCTCAAGCATGCCCGCGAGAACGGAATCGACCGAACGTCGGGCACACCCGCGGCCGCCGTCTCGGGCGAAGTTCGACTGGCCGAGGCCAAGGCTCATCTCGATCTCGGTGATCCGGAAACCGCACTGACAGTTCTGGGCGAACTCCAGCAGAACATCGGGGACCACTGGAAGATCGAGTGGTATCGAGGACTTGCGGCGTTACAACTGGACCGATTCGAGCCCGCTTTCAGTCACTTCGAGACAGTTCTCACCGCACTGCCCGGCGAGGCTGCACCCAAGCTGGCGTTGGCAGCGACGGCAGAACTGATTCTCCAGCACTGGGAGAGCGACGACCCGGACCAATGGTGCCGCTTCTCCGAGAAGTACTACCGCACCGTCTGGCGGACCGAACGGAACTACGTCAGCGCAGCATTCGGGCTCGCCCGACAACTCGCCGATCACGGCAACAAGAAGGCAGCCATCGCCGCCCTCGACGAAGTACCCACGTCTTCCCGGCACTACAACGTCGCACGGATGTCCAGCGCTCTGACGATGCTGTCCGGCGTTCCGATCGCCGAACTCGACGAATCGACTCTGCGGGAAGCCGCCCGTCGTGTTCGGGCGCTGCCTGCTGAAGAGAGCCGAAGCCTGCAGATGCGAACCCTGGTGTTGGGCACGGCACTCGATTGGATTCGCTACGGCAATCGCTCGCACACCGAACTCGAACCCATCCTCGACCTGCCCTTCACCGAGCAAGGTCTGCGCACCGGAGCCGAAGCCTGCCTTCGAGCCCTCGCTCGCGCCACGACCTCCCGCACGCACCGCTACGCCCTCGTGGACCGGGCGAATGCGGTGCGTCCGCGCAGCAATTTCTGACGGACGCCCCGAGGTTTACAGTGCTGCAGAAACCTACAGTGCGGCCACCAAAGCCTTCGCCGCGCGGGCGATCGCCAACTCCTCGTTGGTGGGGACCACCAGCACCTCGACGGCCGACGAGGATGCGGAGATACGACGCTCGTCGCGATTCTTCGCCTCGTTGAGAGCCGGATCGACCTCGATACCGAGACGGGAAAGCCCGGCCAGGCTGTCGCGTCGCACGTCGATGTTGTTCTCCCCGACGCCACCGGTGAAGGTGATGACGTCGACGCCACCGAGTTGAACGATGAAGGCACCGATGTACTTACGGAGCATGTGTACGTAAACGTCGTACGCAAGTTGTGCGTCTTGGTCGCCGCCCTCGATCAGTGCGAGCAGGGCACGGAAATCGTTGACTCCCGACAGTCCCTTCAAACCGGAGCGCCGGTTGAGGAGGTCGTCGATCTCGTCGACCTTCATTCCCGAGTTGCGGTTGAGGTGCAAGATGATGCCTGGATCGATGTCGCCGCTGCGGGTGCCCATGACAAGACCCTCGAGCGGGGTGAGGCCCATCGTGGTGTCGATGGCCTTGCCGCCCTTGATTGCCGAGGCCGAAGCGCCGTTTCCGAGGTGCAGGACTATCTGATTCAGCTCGGCCGGATCCTTGCCGAGGAACTCCGCGACCCGTCCAGACACGTATTCGTGTGAGGTCCCGTGGAAGCCGTACCGGCGAATCTGGTTGGCCTTGGCCACATCCCGATCGATCGCATAGGTGGACGCCGCCGCGGGCAGTGTGTGAAAGAAGGCGGTGTCGAACACTGCGACGTGCGGAACGTCTGGCAGTTCTTCGCGCGCCACCTCGATACCGATCACGTTGGCCGGATTGTGCAGCGGCGCAAGGTTCGACAAATCCGCGATGGCTTTCACGACGCCGTCGTCGATGAGAGTCGGCGAATAGAAGATGTCACCACCGTGCACGACTCGGTGACCGACTGCGATGATTCCGGCCTCACTC
>NZ_JASHKY010000068.1:0-441 GCF_030056935.1 Rhodococcus sp. IEGM 1302
GTTCGAGCGTGTGGTGGAGGTTCTCGATCCGGTTCGTTCGCAGGCTCGTCATCCGTTGTTCCAGGTGGCGTTGACGTTCCAGAACCTTGGACAGAGTGCTCTCGAACTGCCCGGACTCACCGCCGCTGCTGTGGAATTCGACGCAGCACTGGCCAAGTTCGATCTGCAATTCACACTTGAAGACGTCGCTGACGCCGGTATGTCCGGCACCCTGACCTACGCGACGGATCTGTTCGACGCGTCGACAGCGGCCGAGTTCGCTGATCGGTTCGTGTCCGTCCTCCGTGGCGTTGTCGCGAATCCGGCCGCTGCCGTTGGCGACGTGGATGTTATGAGCGCCAGTGAGTTGGATCGCGTTCTGTCATGGAGCGACACGGGTGTCGACAGTGGTGTGGATTCGACGTTGTCGGCGTGGTTCGATGATGCTGCTGCGCGGTTTGG
>NZ_JASHKY010000069.1:0-436 GCF_030056935.1 Rhodococcus sp. IEGM 1302
GATCGAGAACCTCCACCACACGCTCGAACGGAACATCCGCATGCGCGAACGCCTGCAAATCCACCTCACGCGCCGACGCCAACAACTCGGCAAACGACATCGACGGATCAACCTCGGTACGCAGCACCAAGGTATTGACGAACATACCGATCACGTCATCGAGCTCGGCTTCACCACGACCCGCGATCGGGGCACCGATCGCAATGTCGGTCGTCGCGGACAGTCGTGCCAACAGCACCGCCAGAGCCGAGTGAACAACCATGAACGGAGTTGCGTTCGTTGCCTTGGCCAGTTCGTCCAGCTCAGACCACAGCTGCGGTTCGATGGTGAAACTGTGATTGGCGCCGCGCCCTGAAGCAATCTCGGGACGCGGACGATCACCAGGCAGATCCAACTGCTCCGGAAGATCAGCCAACGCATCCGACCAGAACGCAAT
>NZ_JASHKY010000030.1:0-56358 GCF_030056935.1 Rhodococcus sp. IEGM 1302
TGTTCGAGGAGCTCGAAGATACCGCCGCCGTCGTCGTTGGCGACGACGATGGTGAGGTCGCTCGGCCTCGGCTCACCGGTCCCGATCAGCAGCCCGGAAGCGTCGTGCAGGAATGTCAGGTCGCCCATGAGAGCGACGGTCCGGCCGCCCTCGTACGCCAACGCGGCGCCCACCGCCGCCGAGACGGTGCCGTCGATACCTGCGACGCCGCGATTCGACAGCACCCGTACGGCGGGCTTGGGGTAGCTCACGAGTGCCGCGTCGCGAACAGGGTTGGATGCGCCGAGCAGAAGCTGGTCGCCGTCCGCGAGAGCATCCATCACAGCAGCGGCCACGTGCAGGCCGGTGGCCTTGGGGTGGGCGTCGAGTTGCTTGCGGACGGCAGTTTCGGCGTGTTCGGTCAGCGCGGCGCATCGAGCGATCCAGGCGGGATCGGGAGTCCCGGTGACCACTGCCCTGGTTCCGGTGGCGAGTACGTTGCCGGATACGTCCGGCCAGCGCGGCCCGGTAGTCAGCGCGTAGACGTCGACGCCCGGGTCGGCCAGCACCTTCGAGACCTGACGATGCAACGTCGGGCGGCCGGTGATGATCGCCTGCTTGGGCTTGAGTTGCGAGAGCGCGAGTGGATGCAGTGCGATCCCGTGCATCGGAGCCGTCGGCTCGGCCACCGTCGGCAGGCCGGCCAGCTCAGGCCGAAGCGCACTACCGTGTCCGGAAATGACCACCGTATCTGCGGTGAGATCCAGATCGACGGGAACGTCGAGCGTCGCATTCTGGGTGGTGGTCCAGGCCGCACCGCCGGGACGGCCCTCCGGGACCGGTCCCTGCACGTGCACGTCCGGCACCAGCGGCTCACGAAGTGGAATGTCGAAGTGCACCGGACCCGCGTTTCCGGATCGGGTTCCGCGGGCAGCGGCGAGGACCCGGCAGACCGCCGAGCGCCACTGGCTGTTCTGCGTCGAATCGTCCTCCGCCAGGCCCAGGCTGATGGTTGCGCGGACTTGACTGCCGAAGAGCCCGAGTTGCTCGACGGTCTGGTTGGCGCCGGTGCCGAGCATCTCGTACGGCCGGTTGGCGCTCAGGACCACCAGCGGCACTCGCGCGTAGTTGGCCTCGAGGACAGCGGGTCCGAGATTCGCGACGGCGGTCCCGGAAGTCATCACGATGGGGACCGGTCGTTTCCCGGCGATTGCCAGTCCGAGTGCCAGAAAGCCTGCTGTCCGCTCGTCGATCCGCATGTGCAGACGCAACCGGCCGTCGAGATCGGCAGCCTGGAGGGCAAATGCGAGGGGCGCGTTGCGAGAGCCTGGACACAGCACGACTTCACGCACGCCACCACGAACCAGTTCGTCGACGACGGCTGTGGCTTGTGCAGTGGACGGATTCACGCCTTCAAGAGTGTCAGATGTTCGGGCGCAAGCATGCCCAGGGGCGGGGACAGCGGCATTATGTGTGGGTGCGCACACTCTTCGATCCAGCCGAGCTCGAACCCCGTCGGTTCTATCAGTTACTCACCGCTTCGGTGGTCCCCCGGCCGATTGCCTGGGTGTCCACCCTGTCGGCGGACGGCGTCGGCAATCTGGCTCCGTACAGCTTTTTCACCGTGGCAAGTTCGGCGCCGCCGATCGTGCAGTTCACGTCGGTCGGACGCAAGGACAGTCTGCGCAACATCGAAGCGACCGGCGAATTCGTGATCAACCTGGCGACTGCCAGGCTTGCCGACGTGGTGAACCAGAGTTCCGCCTTCTACGACGCCGAGGCCGACGAGTTTCTCGAGTTGAACATCCGTAGCGAGCCGAGCGAGCGGGTTCGCCCCGTCCGGGTCGCCGACTCCCCGATCGCCATCGAATGCACGCTCCACCAGGTCGTCGAGGTCGGTAATTCATTTGTCGTGATGGGAAATGTGGTCGCGGTCGCAGTACGTCCCGAGGCTGTCGCCGACGACGGCCTACCGGACTTCGCGGCAATCGCACCGATGAGCCGACTTGGCCGAGCGCAGTGGGGTCTTCCTCCCGAAGTCGTCGAAAAGGACAGACCCACCACTCCACAGCGACCGTAAATCAGGTTAGGGTTACCTGATTAGGTACGAGTAACAGATAATCAGGGAGCAACCAGTCATGGCCAAGCGCGCCAAGTTCGTGAAACCGGCCTCACGCAGCATCGTGTCGGCGCAGGTCGTGGCGAACAAACGAATCAGCCCCAGCTTCATCCGGGTGACCATTGCCGGCGAAGAGCTGTCCACCATCGCTCCGATGGGTGCCGATCAGTGGTTCCGCATGTTCATCCCGCAGGTCGGCCAGAGTGAACTCCGGTTGCCGAGCGCGGCCAGCAATCTCTGGTATGCGCAGTACCTGTTGATGTCCAAGGACACGCGGCCCGTCGTGCGCAACTACACGATTCGCGCCTACCGTGCCGCCGGATCCGGTCTCTTCGGCGAGACCACGGAGATCGACATCGACTTCGCTTATCACGGCGACATCGGCCCGGCATCCGCGTGGGCGGACACCGCGTCGGCCGGCGACGAGGTCGCCCTGTTGGACGAAGGCTGCATCTACAACCCCACACCCGAGGCCAAGTGGCAACTGCTCGTCGGCGACGAGAGTGCACTTCCCGCGATCATCGGCATTCTGGAATCCGCACCCGCAGACCTGCGTGCCGAGGTCTTCGTCGAGATTCCGAACATCGAAGACAAGCAAGACATTCCGGAGTTGGCGAACGTCAACGTGCATTGGCTCGTTCGCGAGGACGAACACGCGACGCCGGGTGTTCTGACCCTCGAGATCGTCCGCGCCGCCGAACTGCCCGAGGGGCCGTCGTACACCTTTGTCGCCGGCGAACAGGCACTCACCACCGGGCTGCGTCGGCACCTCGTGAACGACCGGAAGTTCGCCAAAACCGACATCACCTTCACCGGCTTCTGGCGCCACGGACATTCGGCTCACTGACAAACGCACCGAACACGACGAGTGGCCCGGGAGAAACTCCCGGGCCACTCGTCGTTTTACGTTCGCTTATGCAGCGTGCTTCTGGATCACATCGCCCAGACGCGGCAGAGCTGCAGTCACATGCTTCTTCGCCGAACCGCGCAGCTTCGAGTACATCGACTTGACGACGGCCTTGTCGCTACCTTCGATACGCTCGTCCGTCACCTCGAGGAGGGAATCGGCAACCGCGTCACCGCGGGCGCTGATGAAATCGGCGAAGCTGCCTTCACCGGAAGCCGAGAATTCCTGCCAGTACGGCTCGAGCTTTGCCACGAAAGCCGGCAGAAGCGCGGTGACGGCGTCCGGCACGATGGACGGGCTCACCTTCTTGACCGCGCCGTAGCCACCCTTGAGAGCCAGCCCTGAGGCCCCCGACTTATCCGAAACCTCTGCGTCGATCAAGGTCTGCACGTCCGCGACGACCGCGGGAACCCGTGATTCCTCGAGCAGGGTTTCGTTCAGAGCTGCAACCACTTTCGATCCCTTCATTCTTCACTGATGTTCATCAGGTCGCGCCCGAGACTATACGAAATTCGGCTGGTCCCTACTGCCGAGTATCCGATGGCAGCGCCTGGCCCTCTCCAACCACCAGTCGCGCCGGTCCGCGGGCGCGGCCAGCGTCTCGAGCAGAACCGGATCAGGCTCGACGGCACCCACCGACAAAGCACCGTCGACAGCTGCCCCGGTGACCGCGACATCCCGGACGAACAGGCCGCCGGTACCGAGTCCGCAGGCAAACGGAAGGGTGGGCAAGGCTGCCGCGGCCGCCAGTCCCGCGGACATCCCCACAGCCGTGTCCAGAGCGCTCGAGACCACCACCGGCACCCCGTAGTCCGCCAGCTGCGCCGACAGCGCCACCACAGCACGCATTCCGCCCAGCGGCGGCACCTTCACGACGGCGACGTCCGCTCCCCCCGCTCGTACGACGCGCAGCGGGTCCTCGGCACGGCGAATGCTCTCATCGGCAGCGATCCGCACACCGGTCCCCGCGGCGCGGACCCTGACCAGTTCCTCGACGCTTGCACACGGCTGCTCGGCGTATTCGAGTTCACCGTCATCGGTGATCGCTCGCAAGGCCGTGATCGCCTCGTCCACGCTCCACCCGCCGTTGGCGTCGACGCGCACGTTCGGGATGTGCCGACGCACCTCGTTCACCCGGGCGACGTCCTGCGCCAGCGACTGTCCCTTCTCGGCGACCTTGACCTTGGCTGTCCGGGCCCCGGGGAAGCGCTCCAGCAATTCCGGAACGGCAGACGCGTCGATCGCCGGCACGGTCGCGTTGACGGGAACTGCGTCACGAAGCGCAGGCGGCGGACCCAGCCACGCCGCTTCGATACCCGCGAGCAGCCACTGCGACGCCTCGTCGTCGTCGTACTCGACGAACGGGGCGAATTCTCCCCACCCGGCCGGGCCGCGAACGAGCAGGGCCTCACGAGTCGTGATGCCGCGAAAGCGAACTCGCATCGGCAGCGCGAGCACCACGGCGTCCGCGATCAGATCGTCGAACGAGGGGAACATGTCAGGGCTGTCCCGGAAGCAGTTCGATCATGAGCGCCTCACCGTCGGCGAGGAGCTTGCCGTCGAGATCGGTCAGGCGCGCGCTGACAAAAGTCTTGCGACCCTCGACCCGATCCACCTGCCCCTCGATCACCAGTTGTTGATTGAGCGGAGTGATCGCGCGGTAATTGATGTGGAGGTAGCCGGTGCGGGAGATCGGACGGCCACCCGCGTGGACCGTCATCCCGAAGACGTCGTCGAACAGCAAGGGCAGGACACCGCCGTGAGCGGCGCCGTTACCGCCCAGGTGGTAGCGGCGGAAGACGCCGGTACTGCGGACTCCTTCGGTGTCGAACTTCTCGACCATCCACGGGAGCATGAGGAGGCTGCCGCGTCCGGGCAGTTGGATGTTCGAGCCTGCGGGCGACTTGCCTTCCGGGACCTCGTACGGAGTCAACCGATCGGCAAGCTCTTCGGCTTGCGTAGCGATGTCTGCGAGTACGTCGTCGGGAACATTGGTCGAGACGGCAAGGTCCTGCAACCTGCGCATCGCTTCGACGAAGCGGCCGAAGTCCGGACCTGCGGGAGTGTGCCGGAACCGTGGAAATCCGCCCCGCTTCTCACCGTCTGTGACGATCTCCGTGCCGTCTGCGGTTTGTTCGCTCATGACCTGCACGTTAGCGCGCCCGGGAACGTGTTCTACCTCAGGTATCCGTTAGACGCGCGAGCCGTGCCTCTATCGTGGCTCAGGTGACCTTCAACCCGCAGCTCTGGCGCCCTGTCCCCGGATTCGAGAACCTCACCGACATCACCTACCACCGGCATGTCAGCCAAGGCACCGTTCGCGTCGCCTTCGACCGACCGGAAGTGCGTAATGCGTTCCGCCCGCACACCGTCGACGAGTTGTACCGCGCGCTCGATCACGCCCGGATGACCTCCGACGTGGGAGCGGTGCTCCTGACCGGCAACGGACCGAGCGAGAAGGACGGCGGTTGGGCGTTCTGCTCCGGCGGAGACCAGCGCATCCGTGGTCGCAGCGGCTACCAGTACGCCGAAGGTGAAACGGCGGACACCGTCGACAAAGCACGCGCCGGGCGCCTGCACATCCTCGAGGTCCAGCGCTTGATCCGCTTCATGCCGAAGGTCGTGATCTGCCTGGTCAACGGCTGGGCTGCGGGCGGCGGCCACAGCCTGCACGTGGTGTGCGACCTGACGCTCGCCAGCCGCGAGCACGCACGGTTCAAGCAGACCGACGCCGACGTCGGAAGCTTCGACGGCGGCTACGGCAGCGCCTATCTGGCAAAGATGGTGGGCCAGAAGTTCGCTCGCGAGATCTTCTTCCTGGGTGAGACGTACACCGCCGAGGAAATGCATCAGATGGGCGCGGTCAACAAAGTTGTCGACCACGCTGAACTCGAAAACGTCGCGATCGACTGGGCCGGCAAGATCAACGGCAAGTCGCCGCAGGCACAGCGGATGCTCAAGTACGCGTTCAACCTGCAGGACGACGGGTTGGTCGGCCAGCAGCTGTTCGCCGGTGAGGCAACACGTTTGGCGTACATGACCGACGAGGCCGTCGAGGGTCGTGACTCGTTCCTCGAAAAGCGTGATCCCGACTGGTCACCATATCCCTGGTATTTCTGACACAGTAGGTGCGAGAGGGAGGTCGGACGTGGAGATTCTGAGCAGTCGGACGATATTGCGCCCGAGCGAGTACGAACGAACGCTGAGCTTCTACCGAGACACCCTCGGTCTGGCGATCGCTCGTGAATATCCCGGCGGCACAGTCTTCTTCGCCGGCCAAGGTCTGATCGAAGTCGCTGCGCACGGCGGCACCGGCGAGGGCGGCTTTCGCGGCGCGATCTGGCTGCAGGTCCGGGACCTCACTGCCGTTCAGACCGAACTGGTTCTCGCCGGGGTCAAGATCGCGCGCGAGGCAAGACAGGAACCGTGGGGTCTACACGAGATGTGGATCGCCGACCCGGACGGGACACCGATCGTGATGGTGCAGATCCCGGAGGACCATCCCATCCGACGCGATTCCCGGCCACCGTCCGCGTAGTCGAGACACCGCTGTAGCCGAGACACCGCTGTAGCCGAGCAATGACAGATGCCCGCCACGACTTTCGTGGCGGGCATCGTTCGGTTCTTCACAAAGATCAGTTGCGCGTGCTCAACGCCTGCGAGATCTGATCTGTCTGGGCCTGGCCCTCGAGCAGTTGGCGAACCAGCCACAGCCGCAGCACCTTTGCCACCGATGCGGCCAGGAAGAGAGCGGCACCGACCACTGTCAGGGCGAGGAAAACCACGGTGAGGATCTGGTACGACACCAGATCCCGCAGGTCCGAGAGCGTCAGCGAAGAGATGTAGACGACGAAGGCGCCGACCACTCCGACGACCATGAGCACCAGGCCCGCGATGCGCGTCGCCGCGTCGCCGCCTGCCTGCTTCTTGTCCAGCTTCAACTCTGCGATGTTCTTCTTGAATTCCTCACGGCGATCTTCGGCGAGAGTAGTCATCGTCATCCTCCTAGATAACTGGTAGAAAGTTCGTTTTCGATGTCGTGTGGATCGCCGGTCTTGACGACGCGTCCCTGCAACATCAGTGCGGCCGAGGTCGCGATGGGCAGCACCGCTCGCGCGAACTGCTCGGCGACGAGAATGGAAATGCCTTCGGCTGCAAGCGAGCCGACGACGTCGTACATCTGCGAGACGATTCGAGGTGCGAGACCCATCGACAGCTCGTCGAGCAGGAGCACCGTCGGGTGAGTGCCGAGTGCCCGTGACAGCGCCAGCATCTGCTGCTCACCACCGGACATCGATCCGGCCAACTGTCCGCGCCGCTCCCCCAGGATCGGGAACCTGCCGTACGCAACCTCTTCGAGTTCGGCCAGCCCGACGCCCGTTCCGGTGGCGATCCACAGGTTTTCCCGCACAGTGAGGTTGGCGAAGATCCCGCGTCCTTCGGGGATGGAGCAGACCCCCAACCGAGCCAACTCCGAAGGCTCGACTCCGTTCACGACCTGGCCCGCGAGCCGGAACTCGCCGCGGGTGACCGGAAGGACGCCCGAGCAGATCTTGAGCGTCGACGTCTTGCCGCCGCCGTTGGGTCCGAGCAGCGCCACCACGGCGCCCGGTTCCAGAATCAGGTCCACCCCGTGCAGAACTTCGATGGATCCGTAACCGGCGCGGACACCGGACAGTTCGAGCAACGGTTCGGCGCGGTCGGGGCTGCGTATACCCTCGTCGATTTTCGCCTCGCCGATTTTCGCTGAAGTCATACCGCCTCCTCCTCGGTCCCGATGTAGGCCGCGATCACTTCCGGATCCGTCCGGATCTTCTCCGGATCACCCGAGGCGAGGACTGCGCCGTAGTCGAGCACGTGGATGGTCGAGCACACTTTCATCACCAGCGGAATGTCGTGCTCCACCAGACAGATTCCGAGTCCACCCGCAGCAAGTTCGGTGAGCATCTCGGCAAAGACCTCGGTTTCCTGCTCGGTCTGACCCGAGGCCGGTTCGTCGAGCAGAAGCACTCGCGGGTCGGTCATGAGGGCTCGTGCAACTTCGACGACGCGAGCCCGTCCGGTGGGGATGTCCGCGACGTCCTTGTCCGCGACATCCGTGAGCCCGGTCAGCTCCAGCAGGCGATCGGTCTCGCCGTCCACGTCGATCTTGTTGCGGCCGTTCGCCTTGTGGATGTCTCCCGCGACGCGCAGGTTGTCTCGCACCGACAGCGAGACGAACAGTTCGAGCCGCTGGAAGGTACGTGCCAGCCCGCGCCCCGCCCGCTTGTGCGGCGGCAGCTTCGTCACGTCGACGCCACCGAGGAACACCTGACCGGAGGTGGGTTTCTGCAGCCCGGTGATGGTGTTGAAGAGCGTCGTCTTGCCGGCACCGTTCGGTCCGATGAGTCCTGTCACCGTTCCGGGTTGCACGGTGAGCGAAACGTCCTTGACCGCGACGTGTCCACCGAAACGAACGCTCACACCGCGCGTTTCGAGAAGTGGTGTATCAGACATGGACGGTCAACTCCTTCGGCGAGCCACCCTGGTACTGAGGAATCCCCAGTTCGCGGTCGATCTCGTCACGGATCTCGGGGCTGTAAGGGACATCGATCCCGATGTCCTCGGGAACGACTGTCGCTTTGGCGGCCAGTTCCTCCGGAGTGAGAACCGCGCTGGGCATGACCATCTCACCGATCACCGGCAGCATGAACACCACCGCGATCGTGATGGACGCGAACCACCAGTTGCCGAGTACACCGGTCAGAGCGAGGACGTAGGTCAGCAGAACGACTGCGGCGCCGCCGATCAGAACAGGCTTGGCACCGGCGAGCCGTCGGTAGCCCTCGATCACGCTGTGGACCGTTCCGCTGGGGTTCGCGCCGACGCCGATGCCGATCAGTGCCGGGCTGACTGCCGCGATGTTGCCGAAGAGCAGCCACATTCCCTCCAACTCCGGTTGCGCCGAAGCCAGATTGGTGAACGAGACCATGATGACCGCAAACCCGATTCCAGCCATCAGTCCACCGAACAGGGCGCCGGTGACGTATCCGATACCCGCGACGACGGTCAGCATGAGCAGCGAGAGGCTGACCATGATGGCAAAGCTCTCGCCCGAGACGGACCCCATGGCGCTCGACATCAGAATGCCGCCGAGACCGGCGATCCCCGAAGAGATCATGAAGACGCTGAGCTTGAGCCGAACCAGGCTCTGTCCGAGCATGGCCGAACCGGCCGGGCTGTCCTTCATCGCTGCGAGTCGGCGCCCGTAGCCGCTGTTACGCAACGCGATGACGCCGACGCCGAGTATCGAGAACAGCGCGGTCACGGTCATCAGGAACACCGTCTCGTTGCTCAGATCGAGCGGACCGATCTTCAGCGGAGGGAGGGCGATGTTCCCGTCCTTGAACAGCGAGTACTTCATGCCGAACATCTCGTGTTCGGTGGTGTCGCGAAGGACCATGTTGGAGAGGAACACTCCGAAGGCCATGGTTGCCAGCGCGAGATACAGCCCTCTGAGCCGCAGCGCCGGCAGGGCGACGAGGCCACCGATCACGGCGGTGACGAGGACTCCGACGACGATGCCCCACAGGTTGAGGTGCGCAGCCAACCCGGAACCGGAGATCCCGAAGTGGAAGGCCACGATGGTAGCGATAGCGCCGAAAGACACCGGCGCCAAGTTCAATTCACCCGCGTAACCGGTGAGGAGTGTGAGCGAGAGCGCGATGATCGCGAACGTCATTCCGATGGTCAGTGTGGTGACGGCGGAGGTCACCATCAGCAGACGGATCAGGTAGACGATGACGATCAGGGCCACGCCCCAGACGACGGCCTTGCGCACGCTCGGCACGTGGTAACGCTCGCGAGTACGGGTGACCGCTCCACGCAACCGGTCCTGTGGGAGCACGATCAGCACCACGAACAGCGCGATCATCGGCAGGGAGACACGGAAATTCGACGTCCAACTCCAACTCGTCGGGAAGTACGCCAATACGTACGTACCGGCAAGCCCGAGAACCACGGCGCCGACGAACGTGCGCGGAATGCTGCGCAACCGGCCGAACATGGCCGCGGCAAACGCGTCGATCACCAAGAGTGTCAACATGTTCGCCTCGAGTGTGCCGCCACTGATCGGGGTGATCAGGATGCCGGCCAGGACTGCGAGCGTCGAACCCATCGCCCAGGACAGGGCCGCAAGACGCTCCGGATTGTGGCCGTTGAGGCGCAACAGTTCCGGATCGTCGACGACGCCGCGCATCGCGACACCGGCGCGGGTGCGCGTGAACAGGATGCGCAGGCCGACGGCGATGGCGATCGCAACGAGGATGCAGATCAACTCGTGGTAGCGGATGCTCGCGCCGAACACCGTGATCTTGGACTGGTCGCCGAAGAACATCTGCATCGTCCGAGCGGTCTCGGGGTGCCAGAACCAGTGCGAGATCGAGAGCATTCCGAGCAGGATCGAGACCGTCACAACGATTTTGGTGACCTCGGCGGTATCGCGCAGACCCTTCATGATCAGGACGTAGAGGCCGAGGCCCATCAGTGGCCCGACCAGGACGAGTGAAATCAGCAAGGCGACGAAAGTGGGAAGTTCCCAGCCGTAGCGCAACTGCCAGTAGATGAACGCACCGAGCATTGCCTGTGCACCGTGCGCGAAGTTGAAGATGCCTGACGTGTTGTACGTGAGTACCAGCCCGGAGGCGGCGATCGCGTACACCGACCCCAGGACCAGGCCCAGGATCGTGAAAGTGACAAAAGTGTTCATGGCTGAACCCTCGTTAGGGACTCGGGCGGCGGTTGGCGCTCGCCGCCCGAGTCGGAAGAATCAGGACTGCGGCTTGATGACGTTGGCGTTCTGGTACTTCGTCGACACGCGGTCAGCGCCGAGTTCGGTTCCCCAGGTGCTCTTGTCGGTCGCGACGAGGTACTTGGGGTCACACTTGAATTCGCCCGCGGTGGACGGGAACGCCTGCGCGTAGGTACTGCCCTTCAGCGAGGTCATGAGTCCGCAGGTGGCCGGCATGTTCTTGCCGGGATCGGTGACGGCGTGCAATCCGCCGCCGTCCCACTCGTGAATGTTCGAGAGTTCGTTCACCATGCACTGACGCGTCAGATCGCTACCGCACTCGTCCGCGGCGGCCGCCCACAGCAGGAACGACGACGCCGCCTGCATACCGAGGAGCGCGGTCTTGCCACCCTGCTCGGAGACCAGATCCACGTACTTCTTCACTGCGGGCACCTTGTCCGCGTTCTCGAGCATCTGGAAGGTCATGCCCGCGTTGAGGTTGTCGAGCAGTCCGGTGTCCTTGTTCCAATCGGAGACGGTCGCGCCGTACCAGGTGGCTTCACCGAAGAAGATGGGATCGATCCCGACCTGGTCGAGGGCCTTCACGAAGTTCAGCTCCGACGGGCTTGCCGATCGTGACGTCCAGATCCCCTTCGCGCCGCACTCCTTGTACTTCTCGGCGAACGGCACATAGCTCGATTCCCCCTCGTAGTTGAGGGTGACGCCGCAATCCTTGAGCTTGAAACCCGCAGCCTCGGCGATCGAGCGAATCTTCGTGGTGGAGCTGATGATCGTGGGCATCGTGCTGTTGACGACGTCGAAGTCGTTCACCAGATCGGGGTGCATCTCGGCCATCTGGAACCACTGCGAACCGTTCGCGTAGTCGACCGGGAACGGGACACCCTGGAATGTCATCGGTCCGTTGGCTGCGTCGGGTGACACGGTGAAGCCTGGCACGGACACCAGGTTGCACGCGACACGCGTCTGCTCGGCGGTCTGATCCATCGCGAAGCCGTAGCCGACCATCATGAACTGGCTCGCGCACGCTTCCTGCATGACCGAGTTGGCCTGCGTCATCGCGGCGTCGTAGTCGGTTCCGACGACCTTGCGGCCGTTGATGCCGCCCTGATCGTTGCACCAAGAGATGAGCGCGTTCACCGCATCGCTCATTTCCTTGTTCAGCCCAGGAGACTTCACATAACCGCGGTCGTCACCGAACCCGATCTTGATCTCGGTGTCGCTGACGCCTTGATCGGTTGCGCCGGTGGCATCGCCTTCACCGCAGGGCGAATCGAGGGTGCCGAACTTCGCGTCGGATGTGCTCGACGCAAGGTCGGCGCTGACGCCGGGTCCGCCGACAGCGACGGCGTAGGGATCGTCACCACGATTCGATGCGCAGGCTGACGCCAGAACGGCGGTCGCGGCGAGTGCCACGATCAGCTTCGTGGACTTGTTGGGCTTCACGGTCGGAGCTCTCCTTCTCACTGACAGACACCGAGAAACAGGGGTGAAACCCCTGTTCCGGTGCGCTCGGTGCCCGTAGGTAATCAGCGTTTAAAACGGTCCGAATGTGCCTTCCCGGTGAGTGAGACCAAAAAGTGAGGTCCCACACAGGGTTCCGATTTCGTGGCGCTGAACACATCGCGAACGGCAGCGCCGCAGCCCACGCGCGGGGACGTACTCCGCGGAGCCCCTGTTCGCATCCCGTTCGCTGTACTTTTACGCGTTCGATACGCACAATTCACGTTGTGACCGCAGAGCTCGTAATCCTCCTGGTGGTAGTTGTCACCGCCCTCGCGTTCGATTTCACGAATGGTTTTCACGACACCGGTAACGCAATGGCCACCTCCATCGCGACCGGAGCACTCAAGCCCAAAGTTGCGGTCACACTTTCCGCGATCCTGAACCTGGTCGGTGCGTTCCTGTCCGTCGAGGTCGCTGCGACCGTGGCCAAAGGCGTCGTCAACCTCGGCGCGGTCAGTGGGCAGGATCTGCTGCTGATCGTCTTCGCCGGTCTCGTCGGCGGAATCATCTGGAATCTGGCGACCTGGCTGCTCGGATTGCCGTCGAGCTCCTCACACGCACTGTTCGGCGGATTGATCGGCGCCGCAATCGCCTCCATCGGTATGGGCGGCGTCGAGTGGGGTGGAGTTCTGACCAAGGTCGTCGTCCCCGCGATCCTCGCGCCGGTCGTCGCGGCCCTGGTCGCAGGCGTCGGTACCAAGCTCGTGTACCGAATCACCGCATCCGTCAAGGAAGACGAGCGTGAGCGCGGTTTCCGTTTCGGCCAGATCGGCACCGCCTCGCTGATCTCACTTGCGCACGGCACCAATGACGCCCAGAAGACTATGGGCGTCATCTTTTTGGCCCTGGTCGCTCACGGCACCATCACCGCCGAGACCGAGATGCCGTTCTGGGTGAAGTTCACCTGTGCCGTCGCGATCGCTCTCGGCACCTACCTGGGCGGTTGGCGCATCATCCGCACCCTGGGCAAGGGCCTTGTCGAGATCGCCGCGCCGCAGGGTCTGGCAGCCGAAGCGTCGTCCGCCGCCATCATTCTCACGTCGAGCCACCTCGGACTCCCCCTCTCGACCACCCACGTCGCCACCGGATCGATCCTCGGTACCGGCATCGGGCGCAAGGGCGCCGAGGTCCGCTGGGGCGTCGCAGGCCGGATGGCCGCCGCCTGGTTGATCACCTTGCCGTCGGCTGCAGTGGTCGGCGCCATCTGCTGGGCACTCGCGCATCTGATCGGCGGCCTGGCCGGCGTGCTCGTCGTCTTCGCTGCCCTCATCGCGTTCGCGATCTTCATGTACCTGCGTTCGCGTAAGGAACCCGTAGACGCCGCCAACGTGACCGCCGAATGGGACGAGAATCCGGATGCGACGGCTCGCGAGATTCCGACTGCTGATCCCACTCCGTCCACCGAACCCACTCGCAACTCCTGAAAGGGGCGCAAGAGAATGCATCTACTCACCGATACCCTCGATTCGCTCTGGCAGGTAGTGGCAGTCGGACTGCTCTTCGGAGCCGGACTGCCGGCGATCTTCGCCTTCGGCCTCAAGTCGCTGAGTCTGCCGAACGCCGACGGCACCGAAGGACCGTCCACCCTGGGTAAAATGGGTGCGTACCTCTGTTTTGCGGTCGTGCTCGTCACGATCTTCGCCGGAATTCTGTTGTTGATGAAGAACTTCTTGGCCAGCACGTTCGGAATCCACGTCTTCTGAGTGGTCGTCGCGGCGCACCACTGAAACCACCGAAACGAAAATGAGGCCGAGGATTTGAGCAAGTATTCATTGCGCAGCGTGCTCGACTGGCTGCGTGCCGGGTATCCCGAGGGCATCCCGGACAAGGATCATTTTGCGCTGCTCGCCGTTCTCCGTCGTCGTCTGACCGACGAGGAGATCGAGCAGGTCGTTTCGATGTCCATCGAGTCGGCACACGAAGTGCCGGACCGCCACGTCGACTACGACACCATCCGCGCCATCATCGAGGGAATCCTCAACGAGGAGCCGTCCGAGGACGACGTCGATCGTGTCACCGAAAGGCTGCGCGCAGGTGGGTGGCCGGTCATCGAAGACGTGGACACCGACAACGAAGTTCGAGACGTGAGCTGACGTCATGGCCCTTCCGCCCTTCCTCACGTCGATAGTCGGCTGGTTGCGGGCCGGCTATCCCAATGGCGTCCCCGAGCAGGACTACATCCCACTTTTCGCGCTCCTCACTCGCAGACTCTCCGAAACCGAGGTCGACGCCGTCGCCGACGCGTTGATCGAGGACGGCGATCTGCCCATCGAGAAGACCGACATCCAGGTCCTCATCACGAAGATCACCAACGAGATGCCACTCGAAACCGACGTCGACCGCGTACGAAGCCATCTGGCTGCCGGTGGTTGGCCGCTGGCTGGACCGGACGTCCGGTGAACGTTCTTCGCACACTGGCCGTTCCACCGGGTGAGGCGGTCTTCGAGGTACTGCCTGCCATCGCGCAGATCCTGGACGGCGTGCACGACGCCGTGCTTCCCGTCCCGGCGGCCGACGCACGCGAGACGGCCCGACTGAGCGACGCTCTGTACCCCGATCAGCCCATCGACGACGGAATCTCGCTGGTGGTCGCCACGTCGGGGACCACCGGAACCCCGAAGGGCGCGATGCTCACCGCGAGCGCACTGCGAGCCAGCGGCGACGCGACCCATGAACGCCTCGGCGGCACCGGATCCTGGTTGCTGGTTCTCCCCCCGCACCACATCGCCGGGATGCAAGTTCTGTTGCGCAGTGTCCTCGCCGGAACACAACCGGTGATCGTCGACGTCAGTGCGGGTTTCGACCCTGCCGCATTGCCGGGCGCTGTCGCCGCGATGAGCGGACCGCGCCGCTACACCTCGTTGGTGCCGACGCAGTTGGTCAAGGCACTCGGTGATCGCTCCGCGGTCGAGGCTCTGGCTTCGCTCGACGCGGTTCTGCTCGGCGGCGCTGCTACTCCCGCACCGGTACTCGCGCAGGCGACCGAAGCGGGCATCACCGTCGTCCGCACCTACGGGATGAGCGAAACGTCCGGCGGTTGCGTCTACGACGGAATCCCGTTGTCCGGAGCACAGATTCGTATCGACGACGGGCGAGTACTGCTGGGCGGACCGATGCTCGCGTCCGGGTACCGCGGGCTTCCCGACCACCCCGCTTTCGCCGAACCCGGATGGTTCCGGACCGACGACGCCGGAGCTGTGGTCGACGGGGTCCTGCGCATCAGCGGCCGGTTGGACGAGGCAATCTCCACCGGTGGGCTGACCGTCGTACCGCAGGTGGTCGAGGCCGCGCTGGCCGATCACCCCGCCGTTCGCGAGTGCGCGGTGATCGGCATCGAGGACCCGCGGCTGGGGCAGCGGGTGGTGGCCGTCGTCGTACCCGAGGGCGAAGCTCCGACGCTCGACGAACTACGCGCACATGCTCAGCGGACACTCGACGTCACCGCAGCGCCGCGGGAACTCTTCGTCCTGGACGCACTCCCCCTGCGCGGACCGGGCAAGCTCGACCGCGCCGCCCTGGTGGCTCGGTTCAGCTAGCAGCCGCAGCACCGACCTCGCGCGCTGTGCAAGTAACCGCAAGTTCCACGCAAGGTCCATGCAAGATCGGTCTGCCAAGCTTCATCCCATGAACCACACAGCTTCGCCTCTTGCCATCGAGGCCGACGGACTCGTCAAGAAGTTCGGCGAGCACCGCGCGGTCGACGGCGTCAGCCTCACCGTCCCCACCGGCTCGGTGTTCGGCGTCCTCGGGCCGAACGGCGCCGGCAAGACCACCACCGTCCGCATGCTCGCCACTCTCCTTCGCCCCGACGGCGGTGAGGCGCGCATCTTCGGCCACGACGTCAGCCGTGAACCCACCGCGGTCCGATCCCTGATCGGCGTCACCGGTCAGTACGCCTCCGTCGACGAGGATCTGACCGCGACCGAGAACCTCGTGATCTTCTCCCGGTTGCTCGGCCTGAGCCGCCGCGATGCGCGCACCAAGTCCCTGGAACTCCTCGAGGAGTTCGATCTGGTCGAGGCCGCGACCAAACCGCTGAAGAACTTCTCCGGTGGCATGCGTCGACGCCTGGATCTGGCGGCAAGCCTGATCGCGCGCCCGCCGCTGCTGTTTCTCGACGAGCCCACCACCGGCCTCGATCCGCGCACCCGCGCCCAGATGTGGGTGACCATCCGGCGACTCGTCGCCGAGGGTTCGACGGTGTTGCTCACCACGCAGTACCTCGACGAAGCCGATCAACTGGCCGATCGCATCGCGGTGATCGACCGCGGCCGCGTGATCGCCAACGGCACCGCCGACGAACTCAAGGCTTCGGTCGGGATCTCCTCGCTCCAACTCAAGCTCGTCGATCGTGATCGCACCGAGGAGGCTCGCTCGCTCATCGCCGCTGCGCTGAGCGTCGAGGTGGGAGTCACTCCCGAGGTCGGGCGGATCACCGCCCCGCTGAGCGACCCGTCGATCACGGCGGACCTGTTGATCCGTCTGCGTGAGCAAGGTATCGCCGTCGACGAGATCAACGTACAGAAACCCAGCCTGGACGAAGTGTTCCTGACCATCACCGGGCACCAGCCCGAAGACGGTGGACGCAACGACGCCCAGTCCGACAACGACTCCGATCGGAGCGTCGCATGACAACCACCCTCACCAAACCCCGGTCGCCGATAGCCCAGCCGGATGCCGCACCCCGCCGCATCAGCCTGCAGCAGAGCTTCGCGAACACGTTCACGATGGCGTACCGCGGAATTCTCAAGATCAAGCACAACCCCGAGCAACTGTTCGACGTCGTCATCCAGCCGATCATCTTCACGTTGATGTTCACCTACATCTTCGGTGGCGCGATCGCCGGTGACGTGACGGCATATCTGCCGACGATCATCCCCGGCATCCTCGTCCAGACCGTCATCACCGGTTCCATCGTCACGGGCACGCAGCTTCGTGAGGACATGGACAAGGGCGTGTTCGACCGCTTCAAGTCCCTTCCCATCGCTCGTATCGCCCCGCTGTCCGGTGCATTGCTCGCCGACGTCGTGCGCTACGGCATCGCCACGACCATCACGTTCATCGTCGGTTTCGCGATGGGTTACCGCCCCGCAGGCGGCGTGGTCGGCATTCTGTCTGCCGCGATCCTGGTCATGGTGTGCGCCTTCTCCATCAGCTGGATCTTCGCTCTCATGGGCGTGCTGATGAACAAAGCGTCCACGGTGCAGGGTGTTTCGATGCTCGTGCTGTTCCCGCTGACGTTCCTGTCGAATGCGTTCGTCGATCCTGCCACCATGCCGAGTTGGCTTCAGAAGTTCGTGAACGTCAATCCGGTCTCACACCTGGTGACCGCGGTTCGCGAGTTGGCCAACGACGGCCACTTCGGTATCCACGTCGTGTGGTCGCTGGTGGGCGCCGCGGTGATCGTCGCCGTCATGGCACCTTTGACCGTGCGGATGTACATGCGCAAGACATAAGTCCCGCACCATCGTCCAGACCTAATCCAGCACCGGTCCGCGAAGCGCAGCCAACACTGCTTCGCGGACCGCTCTGCGTGAGTAACCCGATACCTTCTCGGTTTCCACAGACCACCTGTCGGCTCCGACCAGACCAACCGCGAAGTCGGAGAGGCGCGCATGATGGAGCGAGACGAAGTCTTGTCTCCCCGGCATTTTCAACGACAAAGCCATCAGTTCGACTCCGCGTTCGATGTTGCCCGTGACAAGATCGAACGACCCGATCGCCGACGCCAACGAACCCGCGAGCGGCAGGTCCGCGTAACCGTTGGGATCGAGCTTGAGAGCACTCGACTCCTTCATCTGCAGAACGCGGCCCGCCACCAGTTCGTGCCGGCCGTGAACTGCGTGAGCGCACACAGCCGCGGCACCGAGCAGAACGACGAAGGGATCACCGAAGATGTTCTCGATCGCAGAACCCAACAGCTCCAGCGCTTCTCGATACCGAGCCAAGCCCTCGTCGATACGGCCGTCCGCGAGATCCGCCTCGGCGATACTCGCTGTGAGCGCCGCGCGCCGTTGATCGGTTTCGATGGCCCCGGTCCCACCCGAATGCGCCAATGCCGGACGTGCACGATCGAGAAGCACCCGACCACCAGCGGTGTCACCGGCCGCGATCATTGCTCCGGCTTGAAAGCAGATGAGCTGCATCGCCTCGTCACGCGCACCGAGGCGTTCCATCGACGCCGCCGCGATCGCGTAGAACTCGATGGCCTCGCCATAGCGGGCGGATTGGCTGTGAACCGACCCGACATGTTGGGCCGCCATCGCCAGACCCCACTCGTCACCGATGCTGGTGGCGTAGTCGAACAGAGTCTCCCCGTCCAGCAACGCACCGCGCAGATCTCCGATGTTCTCCCGCATGTTCGAACGCGCGGACAGCGCCGCCATTCGGGTCTCGGGATCGGAACTGCGAACGCCTTCGGCCACCAACCGCGCAAGTTTGTGGTTGGCGATCCCACTCGTGGTCAGCTTGATCAGAAATGCGAACAACGGACCGAGATCATCGCGCTCACGCAACAGCTTTCGAAGTCGGATCCGCGCACGGGCATGGTTTCGATCGGCCTCTCCGAAGAAGAGATGCATCGCCACCAGGATGAACGTAGCGCCCACCAGTTCTGCATTCACGTCGCGCAGATCGTTGTCCGCGGTCGCCCCGACGATCTTCGACGCCCAGTTCGAGATTTCCGAGTTCGATCCTCGTACGGCCCACAGAATCGCAAGGACGGGGAAGACGTTGGCTACGGTCACCGCGTCGCCGCGTTCCACGGCCCAGCGAAGTACAGCCAGAAGGTTGTCGTGCTCGGCGTCGAGGTCGGCAATCAGACGGAGCTGATCCGTCCGTGCACGCACGACGGCATCCTCGGCGATCGCAATCGCCCAGTCGTCGAGGCGCCGAATCACTTCCGGTCCCTCCCCGGACGCGGCGAGTTGCTCCTCGCCGTATTCACGGACAGTCTCGAGCATGTAGTACCGAAGATCTCCCTGCCCGTCGCTGACGGAAAGAAGTGACTGATTCACCAGCGCTTCGACGGCACTTGCCACATCGGTCAACTCGCCCCACCCGGCAACGGCCTGCGCCGAAGAAAGGGTGAAGCCGGCCGGGAATCGGCACAATCGACGCAACGCAATCTGATCCCCGCTGCCCAACAGATTCCAGCTCCAGTCGATCACCGCGTGCAGGGTGCGATGCCGATCCGGAGACGTCGGATCATCGGAGCGCAACAACGCGAACCTGTCTCGCAGTCTCGAACCGATTTCGTCGACGCTCATGGTGCGGACCCGCGCGGCAGCGAGCTCGATCGCCAGCGGGAGTCCGTCGAGCGTCGTACACAGCTTGACTACCGCGTCGACGTCCAGATGAACAGACGGCCGCACCGCACGGGCTCTCGCCGAGAAGAGTTCGACTGCCGAGCCGGTTCCGTCTTCGATCGCCAACGGCGGCAACGGGTACACCGCCTCGGCACTGATCATGAGCGGAGAACGACTGGTGGTCAGAACCGTCAGCTGACGACCGGCCGCGATCATCTCGGCCGCGATCTCCGAACACGCGCCGATCACGTGCTCACAATTGTCGAGGATGAGCAACATCGGACCGGCGGACAGCGCCTCTTTGAGTCGCTCTCTCGCCGAATGCGTTCGGCCGACGGTCAATTTGCCTGGCGCCAGATCGGATTCGCTGATTCCGAGGGTGCCTCCGATGGCCGCGATGACATCTTCGCTGCTGCGCAACGACGCCAACTCCACGAGGACCACCGAGACGCCCGGCTGGTTCACGGATCCGCGCAGGCCCAATTCGTGTGCGAGACGGGTCTTTCCGGCGCCACCAGGTCCGAGAATGGTGACGACGCGCGAGCGGGCGAGCAAGGATTCGATCTGGTCGATGTCGTTGTCGCGACCGAGCAAGGTGTTGGGGGCAGCGCGCAGACCGATCGCACGGGCGGACCGCGGTGTAGCCGCAGGTGCCCCGAGAAGTTCCGCGTTGAGAGTCACCAGTGCGGGTGACGGATCAGCGCCCAGGCGATTGGCGAGGTGGTTGCGGAACTCCGCGAACACTTCGAGTGCCTCGTTGACTCGGCCTGCTCCGGCGAGCGCACGCATCAACGCCTCGGCCGCTGTGTCGTCGAATGGGCTCGCCAGATGGCGTCCGCGCACCAGGGGAATGGCTGCCGCGTACTCCCCCAATGTGAGCAACGCGTCGATCTGCGCCGTCTCCAGTTCGTCGTACACCCGGCCTGCGTCGAGCGCCAGACGATCTGCAACGTCGCCGACGACGTCACTCCCGGGGGTACCGCGCCACAGGCGCAATGACGCGGTCGTGACGGCGAGCGCTTCGGACGCGTCGGCGCCGACGGTGCGCAGACCACGGGCGGCGTCCGCTGCCCTGGCCAGGTCGACACGCTCCCGAGCGAGAGTGAGCCGGTATCCGGCCGCCGTGACTTCGAGGGCCCCGTCCGGGAGTGCAGATCGCAGGCGCGAGACCTGAGTGTGGAGGGCGTTCATCGGTGAGCGCGGCGGCTCCAGCCCCCAGACGTCGTCGATCAGGCTCTGCGCGGTACGTGGCTCACCCGGATTGCGAGCCAGCGCAACCAGCAGAGTTCGAGCTCGCGGACCCGGCAACGGAACCAGACGACCGCCCACTTTGGTCGAAACGGGTCCGAGCAAGGCAATGTCTGCCAGGTCTTCGCCCGACTGCGCGTACCTGGCGCGCTCACTCACGTCTCGAGTCATGTGCTGATCCACCGCGTTCGATCGTATTGCACAGTGCAAAGATCGTTGTATGGCAACAGCTGCTCAATGGATCGAAGGCGCGAGGCCGCGCACACTCCCGAACGCGATTGCGCCCGTGCTGGTCGGCACCGGAGCCGCGGCGTCCCTGGACCTCGCAGTGTGGTGGAAGGCGCTCCTGGCACTGATCGTCTCCTTGGCCTTGATCGTCGGGGTGAATTTCGCGAACGACTACTCCGACGGAATCCGCGGAACGGACGACGACCGCGTCGGGCCACTGCGCTTGGTCGGATCGAAGTTGGTCAGTCCCGGAGCCGTGAAGGCCGCGGCGATCAGCTGCTTCACCGTTGCCGCGGTAGCCGGGTTCGTTCTGGCGGCGACCACAGCCTGGTGGCTGGTTGCGGTCGGCGTGTTCTGCATCATCGGTGCCTGGTTCTACACCGGCGGCAAGAAGCCGTACGGATACAGCGGGTTCGGCGAGATCGCCGTGTTCATCTTCTTCGGACTGATTGCAGTGCTGGGAACTCAGTTCGTACAGGCCGAACGGGTGGATCTGGCCGGGCTGGCCGGCGCGATCGCCATCGGCTCGTTCTCGAGCGCGGTGCTCGTTGCCAACAATCTTCGAGACATCCCGACCGACACCGAGTCCGGAAAGATCACTCTCGCAGTCCGGCTCGGCGACGCCAAGACCCGCACACTGCACGTGATCCTGCTGGCCGTCCCGTTCGTCGCGACCCTGCTGCTGATCCTGCGCACTCCGTGGGCATTGCTCGGATTGCTGGCGTTGCCACTGGCAATCCGAGCCAACGCCCCACTGCGTTCGGGCGGGCAGGGTATGGCCCTGATCCCCGCGTTGCGCGACACCGGACTCGCCATGCTCGTCTGGGGTGCCGCGACCGCAGTTGCGCTCAGTCTCGCCTGAAAGTCGACGGACTCAACGGTTGTCCGGGACGAACGCGCTGAGCAGGAAGTTCACGATCGAGATGATCAGCGCGCCCCAGACTGCCGTCCAGAAGCCGTCGACCGTCAAGCCGTAGGACGTTCCAGACGAGATCCACGCCGTCAGCATCAGCATGAGGGCGTTGATCACGAGCGTGAACAATCCGAGAGTCAGGATGAGCAGCGGTAGCGAGAGAAGCTGCACTACCGGCTTGATGAACGCGTTGACCACCGTGAAGATCAAAGCGATCACCGCGATCACGAGAACCGTGCCCCAGGTGCCGTTGTCGTGGTTGGCGATCGTGATGCCGGTGACCCACGCCGACGCCAGCCAGATGGCTATGCCGTTGATGATGAGACGTGCCAGAAATGTCATGTCTGAATGCTGGCACATCCCGCCCCGTGCATGCGGAGCCGTGCCGAATCTAGGCGGCGCGATTCATCTTCGCTTCCAAGCGCTCACGGATCACCGACATCGTGACCTGCGTTTCGAGGGCCTGACGGGTAGGCCCGTCGGCGACACGCAGGATGCCGAGCAGGATGTGTTCGGCGCCGATGCGATTGTCCTTGTGCGCGAGCGCTTCACGGAGCGAGAGTTCCAACACCTTCTTGGAGTCCTTCTCGAATCGTGAACGAGGGAACCCGAATCGGCTCTTGCGAGAAGTGTCGACGCCGTCCGGCACAGGAGTCTCGTCCAGCACACCTTCGCCGAAGGACTGCTCGAGACTCTCCCGAACCGCATCGAGATCGATGCCGATCGACTTGAGTATCTCGGCGTCGTCGTCGAAATTGTTGGAGCTACCTTCGTTCGATCCGGCGCCGGCGTGGCGGATCACGTCGAGCGTGACACCAGACTCGGTGAGCACCTCGGTGGCGATGCCCCGATCAGAGGTGATCAGCGCGGTCAGAAGTTCCATCGGCGTGACAGGACCGGAGCCGGCGACAGCATCGACAACGACGCCTCGAGCCTGTGCGGAGAACCTTTCGAACATGGCAATTACCTGCCCTTCTCGCGCAGTGAACGCAGCATCGATTCCGACTGCGCGGACGCGTATTTCTTGTGGACGGCTTGACGGCTGACCTCGAGAGCTTCCGCGATCGCCTGCCAGGACCATCCGTGACGGCGCGCATTGGCGACCTGAATGGCCTCGAGTTTTTCGAGAAGACGACGCAGCGCTCGAACAGCACGCAATCCCTCGGTGGGATCCGGGCTACCGGCGGCAGCAGCGAGAGAGGTTGCTTCGGTCATGATGTCAATTTAGGTTGACAACCGGAATCTGTCAACCAAAATTGACAGGCGCGCCTAGTATCCGGCGACGGCCCCGTTCACTGCCACCTGCAAGTCAGCCTGCACAGTTCGGGCGATATCCATCGGCTTGTCCGGAAGTTCGGTCACCGGCATTCCGACAAAGACACTCGCAGCCTTGACGTCGCCGGCCACCGGACCGTAATTGATGCCGATCGACACCAGGGCCGGTGAGCATCCCAACTTCTCGGCGCGCGCGACGATGTGGCCGATTCCGCTGTTGACGTGCTGCAACCGCGTCGGATCTTCGGTGTTGCACGTCCCTTCCGGGAAAATCGCCAGACAGTCCCCGTTGCCCAGCCGCTCGGCCGCGACGTCCATCATCACTCGGCCGGCATCCGAAACAGCCCGGAGGCCGTAGTTCTTGCTGCGAAAAACCGGGATGCTGCCCATCATGTCGACCTTCTTGCGCTGTGAAGGATCAACGAAGAGTTCGTCTTTGGCGAGGACCCGGGTCCGTCCGATCACTCGACGCAACGGAGTACGCCACGCGGTCGCGGCGAGCGTGAACTGGTCGCTCTCGGTCAGATGATTGACTGCCACGACCAACTGCGTCTTACGTTCCAGGAGAGTCTTCAGCGCAGCTTCCGCACCCGGCGCGTACCTCACTCGCGGGCGGTACTTCAGCGCCAATGCGGCATAAGCGAACTTCGCCACGAATCGGTTCTGCTGATGACTGCGGTAGTACTCGTACACAGCCTCGTAATTGTCGAGTGAAACTTCAGGATTGCCCATGATCCGCCCTCGCTGGAGAAGTGCCCCTTGACCAAACGATACACAACCTACGGTTGCGTAGGTTTGCGTTACAGAAGGCGTAGCGCTGGGAGAAACTCCACTCTCGAGGTAAAACGGTTTCTGTGATCCGCTCGGCCATATCCACCGACCTACCCGCACTGCAACAGATCGAGATCGCCGCGGGCGAACCGTTCCGAGACATCGGGATGGACGCCATCGCAGACGATCCACCGCCGACGCTCGACGAGTTGAACGATTTTCTCGCAGCCGAGCACATCTGGGTTCAGACCGACGCGAACGACGTACCCGTTGCGTACGCGCTCGTCGAGATCGTGGACGGCGGTGCGCATATCGAACAGGTCTCCGTTCACCCCGATCATGCCCGCAAAGGCCTCGGAGCTCAGCTGATCGACGCCGTCACCGAATGGGCGGCGGACCATCACCACGATCTCGTGACTCTGACGACGTTCGTCGACGTTCCGTGGAACGCGCCGTACTACGAGCGACTCGGGTTCGTGCGTCTGGCCGAGAACACGCTCTCTCCCGGCCTGATACGCATCAGAACGGACGAGCAGTCGTCCGGGCTGGACGCCTGGCCGCGGGTGACGATGAGCCGCCCGTCACACGGTCCGGCGCCGGCGATTCAGGAACTGGCCGTCCACGCACCCGAACGGACGAACTCGTCCAGCACTGCCGTCGGACCGAGCAGGTCGATCCCTTCCGACGCCACCCATTCGTCGTTGTAGTACGTCCCCGAGTAACGCTCTCCGCCGTCGCACAGGAGGGTGACGACGCTGCCGCTGCGCCCGGCCGCCATCATTTCGGCAATCAACGCAAAAGCTCCCCACAGGTTCGTCCCCGTCGAGCCGCCCACTTTGCGCCCCAGGGCCGCGCTGGCGTGCCGGGCGGCCGCGATCGAGCCTGCGTCCGGCACCTTGATCATTCGGTCGACCACCTGACCGACAAAAGACGGTTCGACGCGCGGACGGCCGATGCCCTCGATCCGGGAACCTCGAGTACCGACGATCGACGGATCGCTCGCTCGCCACGCGTCGAAAAACACGGAGTGCTCCGGGTCCACCACGCACAGCCCCGTGTCGAATTTCCGGTAACGAAGAAAGCGGCCGATCGTGGCACCGGTTCCGCCCGTCCCGGCTCCGACGACCACCCAGTCGGGAATCGGATGTTCCTCGTGTTCGAGCTGAGTGAAGATCGATTCGGCGATGTTGTTGTTTCCGCGCCAATCCGTCGCGCGCTCGGCGTGGGTGAACTGATCCATGTAGTGACCGTTCAACTCACTCGCGAGCCGATGCGATTCCGAGTAGATCGACGACGGATCGCTCACGAAATGACAACGTCCCCCCTGCGCCTCGATCAACGCGATCTTGGCGGGACTCGTGCTCGCGGGCATCACCGCGACAAAATCCAGGCCCAGCAACTTCGCGAAATACGCCTCGCTGACAGCCGTCGATCCGGACGACGCTTCGATGACAGTGGTCTCTTCGGTAACCCAGCCGTTGCAGATCGCGTAGAGGAAAAGCGACCGTGCGAGTCGATGCTTGAGACTCCCCGTGATGTGGGTCGACTCGTCCTTCAGATAAAGCTGGACGGTCCAGTTACTCGGCAGCGGATAGCGCAGCAGGTGAGTGTCCGCGCTGCGTTGCGCGTCGGCTTCGATCAACCGCACCGCGTTGTCGACCCACTGGCGTGAGGTCCGACGGTCGACGTCGAGCGACCCCGTGGTCACCGCCCGTCTCCGCGCAGCTTGGAGCGAAGATCGTCACGATCGGACCGACGCTGGGCGTCGACCGCCGCAATGCCCGCATTGACACGCTTGCGCAGTTTCGCGAAGAGCAGCAACGACAGCGGCAGCGCGATCAGAACTGCGAACAGCGCCGCGACGATCAAGGGAACGTCCGTGCCGGCGAGCTTTCCGCCACCGATGATGACGGCACCGATCACGACGACAAGCAGCAGCCGAGCGACCGAGTACAGCACCACGTCGCGGGCTAGTTGACCCTTGGTCACCGGCCCGGAAGCCGACTTTGCTTGCCCAGAGTTTGCGGAAGGTTTACTGGCCTTGACCGGCTCAGAAGGAACATTTTCGGGGTTTTCAGACAACTGACTCACCCTCTCAGGTTACCCATTCCGAATACGGGTGGGACCGAGCCCGCTATATCCATTTTGTCCTTTACTTAAACATTACTTTTTCTTGAAAGATCGACTACCCGGCTATATCTGTGCAAACATTGCGCTACCACTCAGAAAACGGTCGAATGTGAGCGAAGGACTTCGAAACAAACTCGACGCAGGTTTTTGGCAACTGGTCGACACACCGGTTCGGAACCAAAGTTCGGAATCACTGCTCGGTTCGGAATCACTGTTCGTCAAACGTTCGACATCAACATGGAGGACCTCACAATGAGCGCACCAACCTTCAATACCGCCGCAGACGCACTCATGACGCCCGGACAGGTAGCGGCATTGTTTCATGTCGATCCCAAGACCGTGACCCGCTGGGCACACGCAGGACGACTGGGCTCGCTTCGCACGCCAGGAGGACATCGTCGATTCCGTGAGACCGAGGTCATGCAGCTTCTGCGCTCGCTGACCACCGAAGCAGACAACAACTGAGCAACTTCAGCTCACTTCGAAGCACTTTGCGGTACCCGACAGATCTTGCAGTACCCGACAGATACAGCACTAGCGCACTGAGCCGAAACGCTTGTCCGCACCACTTCTGGTGAAGCGGGGCGGAGACTGAGTAGGCTCGACTTCAGTTCCCTGAGGAGGTGCGCCGTGTTGTATCTGTTGGCGTTGGTGGGTTTGGTGACATTGATCGTTCTGATGTGGAAGGCATTCGGGCCCGATCCGTCGACGCGCACCCCGGTGAGCGGTGTACGCGGGCCGGATGACGATCCCGAATTCCTGTGGAATGTGAACCAGCAAACACGACGCAAGCGCACGGAAGGTCCGGACGTACCGCCGACTGACGCGTCGACGTAGCGTCCGGGCTCGCCCGGCTATCCGATTACCGCCCCGTCAACGCGAACGGGGAGGCCGGAAAGTCCTGCGCAACCACCGCAGCCAACTCCAGCACCGCTTCCCGAGTACCTGGACGCAGCCGGTCCAGATCGATTTCGGCGCCCTCTTCCAAATGCGGATCGAACGGAATCAGTTTCACCGCTCGACAGCGCTGCTCGAAGTGCTCGACGACCCGCGGCAGATCAACCTTGCCCGTGCGAGGCCGTACCGCGTTGATGACAGCTACGGACGTGGCGACCAGCCTGCTGTAACCGTGAGCGTCGAGCCAATCAAGGGTTGCGGAGGCGCTACGTGCACCGTCGACGGAACCGGAACTGACGACGATCAACGAATCTGCACCTTCGAGAATGGCCTGCATCGCCGAGTGCATCAATCCGGTGCCGCAATCGGTCAGAACTATGCTGTAGAACTTCTCGAGCATGTCGACCGTGCGCGTGTAGTCCCCACCGCTGAAGGCCTCTGAAACTGCTGGATCGCTGTCGGAGGCAAGCACTTCGAGCCGGTGTCGATTTTGCGATGTGTAGCCACGGACGTCGCTGTACTTCTCGATGCTGTTCTCGTCGCGCAGCAGGTTTCGCACTGTTGCCGGAGTTTCGAGCGGGATCTTCTGGCTCAGCGTTCCCCGGTCGGGGTTTGCATCGACAGCGACGACGCGATCGCCGCGGATCGAGCCGAACATCGACCCCAGTGTCGCTGTGGTCGTGGTCTTTCCGACGCCGCCTTTGAGACTGAGCACCGCAACCTTGTAGCAGCCCTGCAGCGGCTGGTTGATCTGGCGCGTCAACTCGACGAGGTGCTGCTCTTTTGCACCGTTTCCGAGGTTCACCGATCGGCCGGACAACGTGTACAGCGCCTTGCGCCAGCCACCCACCGGGGCAGGCCGGACAGGCCGCTTGACGAGGAGCGCAGCCGAGAGATCTTGCGCAGTCATCGGGAGAGCTGACTCGAAGCGACTGTCCGGAGCCGAGGTGAGTCCGGTCTGCGGCATCGGAGCGCGAGTAGGTGGCGCCGTCGGCGGGGCCATCGGCACGGCCTGACCATTTTGGAGGGCGTGGCCGTTCTGCACCGGCGCAGCGCCGGGATGACCGAACTGCCGAATCGCGGGATTGGGCGGATGGACGCCGGGCGAAAAAGGTGCCTGCGGTTGCTGGAGCGGTCTCGCGGATGAATGCGCCGTCGGGCCGGGCTGCAGGTTCTGAACAGGCTGCAGGTTCTGAACAGGCTGCGAATTCTGAACAGGCTGCGGAACGCCAGTTCGTGAATCCGGAAGCGACCCTCCACGATTCGTAGGTTCGTAGGTCTGCATCGGCATCGCAGGCGAGGTCGAGAACTGGCCGTTGATCGGGCCTGGCTGCGCTGCCGGATACTGGATGACCGGAGTCTTGGGACCTGGTACCGGAGCCGCTGGGGTCGTCGTCGGCGGCGGAGCGGCGGGTGCACTGGGCGCCTGGCCGGCGACTTGCTGGAGCGGCCCGGAGTCGACCGGGGCCACGAAGAGACTACGAACGTCGCTGGGAACCGAGTCCGATGACGGCTCGGGCGCGGATGCGCGCGGCTCGCGCCGCGTCGGCTCGGCAGGGCGCACCGGCTCCCACAATCCTGCTCCGGCGTCTTCAATCTTGTCGGCCATCTCGCCGCTCCCCCTCGTCGATCCCACAGCTACCAGACAGCTAGTAATTCGCCAAGCTGCATCGTAACTGTTGCCCGCCCCTGACGTACCTACCGGTAATACCTACAGACCGGTCGGCAGCCACCCACGGTACCTCGAGAGGGTCAGGTGAGGCCCGCGTAGGAGTGCAAGCCGGAGACGACCATGTTGATGATGAAGAGATTGAACAGCATCGCAACAAAACCGGCGATGTTGATCCAGGCGGCCTTCGTCTCGCGCCACCCGGACGTTGCCCTCGCATGCAGGTAGGCCGCGTAGATCACCCAGGCGATGAAGGACATCGTCTCCTTCGGATCCCAACCCCAGAAGCGTCCCCACGCAGCTTCCGCCCAGATGGCACCGAGGATGACGCCGGCGCCGAACAGCGGAAACGCGATGATCGTGCTCTTGTACGCCAAGCGGTCGAGAGTCTGGGCATCCGGCAGTCGCTCTGCGATCCGGCCACCGATGCTCGTGCCTTCGTCACCGGGCGGGAACTTCAGTCGCAGCAGGAACAGAAGGCTCGCGATACCGCCGATCATGAAGATTCCGGAACCGACGCTGACGATCGTCACGTGAATCGGAAGCCAGTACGAGCGCAGCGCCGGAACCACGGGAGCCGCGTCGGCGTAAAGGACCGTGCCGGCGAGGAACATCAAGATCAGAACCGGCACCAGCAAGAAGACCCACATAGGACGGTACGCCGGCTTGATCAACAGGACGTGCCCGACCAGCAACGACGCCGCACACGCCATCGCCACGAATTCGTACATGTTGCCGAGCGGGAATCGTTCCGTCGCAAATCCGCGGAGCACGATCGACGCGATGATCAGCACCGTTCCGACGACCAGGACAGCTCGGCCCATTCCGCCGAATCGTTCCGAGAGCGACTTGCTCGGAGTCTCCGCGACCCTGCCAGGCACGGATGCGTCGACACCGCCGGCGGAGACCAGTTCCTTGTCCTGAACCGCCTTTGCTCTGGCCGACGCGTACTGCACGATGAGCAGCACAAACGCCAGCACGAGCACGGTGAAGGCGGACTTGAAGGCCCAGTCGCTGTACTGCGCGAGTGTCTCGTTCGTTGTCATCGGGCGTTCTCCTGCGCGTGCGGTTGGTTCACCGCGGTGGTCGGATTGCTTTTCAGCAAGCGGTCGGCGAGGCGGTCGAACTCGTCGCCCCAGCCTGCGTGGTCGGTGCGGGCAAGCCCACCAAGTTCTACTACAGTACGTCGTTCGTCATCTGGATAGATACGTGCCCAGACGCGGCGACGCTTGATCACGAGCGAGACGAGTAGGCCCGCCATCATGGTCAACGCCGAAACCAACACCCACACCTGAGCGGGATCGTGGGAGACCTGCAGGTTCACGAAGTCGACGGCACCATCGAATCGCACCTGGGTTCCGTCGGCAAGCGTCGCGCTCTCCCCCGGAAACAGATTGACTCGATCCTGCTTGACCAGTCGGCCCTGATTGATCAGTTCGGTGTTGAGTTCGAACAGCGATTGCGGGTTACCGGTATCGAGTCCGGTGTCGCCCTTGTAGATGTCGATGGCGACTGCCGGATCGTTCATCGCCGGGTAACTCGACGACAGCAGGTTGCCGTGGAACAGCGCGGTGGGCGCGAACAATCCTTCGATGGCAATCTGATTCTTCCGACGCTCGTCCGCATCGGGATACATGCCGCCCGGCGGGTCGAAGCGCATCGCGCCACTGCTCAGGAACGTCGTGGCGTCGTCCGGACGCCACTGGAGCGTCTCGGTGCGGGTCTCACCGTTCGGGAACGTGACGGTAAATGTCGGCGCGTATCCGTGTCCCTGCAGGTACACACGATCGCCGGCGATCCGCAGTGGGTGGTTCACCTGGATGGTCGTGTCCCGCCAGGTATCGGACTCGAGGTCGTCGCCTGCCTGGTACGAGATGTCCGAGGTGAACATCTCGGCCTGACCGGTCTCGAGGTAGTCGGCCTGGAAATTCTTCACACGTACACACAGCGGGGTCATGCCGGTGCCGTCGAGGCTCAGACCGGCGACGAAGGAGTCGAACACTGCCGGCGAGGTCGTGCAGAACCCGGGGCCGTCGTTGGCGATGACGATGCGATTGCCCTCGTAGCCGAACAACTTGCCCGCGGCGATCGCGATCAACAATCCGACCAGCGAGAGGTGGAACACGAGGTTGCCGAACTCGCGGAGGTATCCCTTCTCCGCCGAGATGGTGATCTCGCCTTCGCGTCGTGATTTCGAATCGCCGCGACGCGTTTCGACGCGCCACCCGCGCAGTTCTTTCGACACCCGGGCAGCAAGTTCGTCGGGAGTCTCGCCGTCCACGACGCTCGTGGTGTGGTGCGGCAGGCGAGCAAGATTGCGCGGCGCATTCACCGGACGGGTGCGCAGCGCCTTCGCGTGCTCCACGCAACGCGGCAGGATGCAGCCGACCAGCGAGATGAAGAGCAATGCATAGATCGCGGTGAACCAGAAACTGCTGAACACGTCGAACAATTCGAGGCGGTCCATCCACGGACCGAGCGTCGGACGCGCGGCGATGTAGTCGGTGACCTTGCCCTCGTTGAGGGTTCGCTGTGGCAGCAGGGCGCCGGGGATCGCAGCGAGCGCGAGGAGGAACAGCAGTACCAGCGCGGTCCGCATCGAGGTGAGCCCGCGCCAGGTGTTGCGCCCGAGTGCAACGACTCGACCGATCACCGACTGCTTCGGCAGCACGGGTTTCGGGTGGTCGTTATTGTCGTCAGCTGTCATATCGGCAGCGTCACCTCCGAGATAAATGCGTCGCGAACCCAGCCGACGAACTGGTCCCACGCGCCGGTGACGAGGGCGATTCCCACTGCCACCAACATGATTCCGCCGAAAATTTGAATGGTGCGTGCATTACGACGCAACCAGCCGACGCCGGTCAGCGCGCGCGCCGATCCCAGCGCCAAGATGATGAACGGCAGGCCGAGTCCGATGCAGTACGCGACGATCAACGTGACACCACGCGCGGCGGTCATCCCGTCGGTTCCCGCCGCTACGGACATCACGCCTGCCAATGTCGGACCGAGGCACGGCGTCCAGCCCAGAGCGAACACTCCCCCGAGCAGCGGCGCACCCACCAGTGACGACACGCGACGCGGTTCGAAACGAACGTCCTTCTGCAGCGCCGGAATCAGCCCGATGAAGACGAGACCCATTGCGATGGTGACGACACCGCCCACTCGCATCAGGACCTCGCGGTTGACGAGCAGCGTGGAGATCACGCCGAATACCGACGCGGTCGCGAGGACGAACACAACGGTGAAGCCCGCGACGAACAGTCCGGCCGCACCGGCCACCCTCAGTCGACTGCTCCGGGTGATCGTCCGCGTCTTCGCCTCTTCGGCGGTGATCGCGGGAGCGTCGGCACCGACGACGCCGGCCAGGTAGGACAGGTAGCCGGGAACGAGCGGCACGACGCACGGTGAAGCGAACGACACCAGACCGGCGAGCACACAGGCGCCGAGGGCGAGCAGAAGCGGACCGGACGACGCCGCGTTCTGAAACGCTTCGCCCACACCGGCACTCAATGTGTCGCTGCCGGCCAGCAGCGTAGTGGTCGTGGTTGTCATCTTTACTGCGCGTCTTCCTGAGCTACTCGCTGGACGACGGGCAGTAAATCCTCGGCGAGAAGTTCTTGGAGGAACACCGCGGCGACGCGATGCTGGCGGTCCAGGACGATCGTCGTCGGAATGACCGACGTGGGGTAGCCGTCACCGAGGGCGATCAGCGAACGCATCGACGGGTCGTAGATCGACGGGTACGAGACCTTGTTGTCGACCACGAAGTCCTGCGCTTTGTTCTTGGTGTCGTCGCGGACGTTGATGCCGAGGAACTGCACGCCCGAATCCTTGGTCTGCTCGTAGACCTGTTCCAGGTCGTCGGCTTCGGCGCGGCACGGTCCGCACCACTGACCCCAGACGTTGAGAACGACGACCTTGCCCTCGAAGTCCTCGACACCGACCTTCTGACCTTCGTTCATCAGGTCGGGCCCGGAGAGCTTGCCGATGGTGCCTCGGTCGGACGGCGGATCGTAGAAGATCTTGGTTTGTCCGCCCGGTGAGACGAAGTCGAAAGTTCCGCCCTGTGCGACGGCGTCATCGCCGGTCGCGCAGGACGAGAGAAGAAGCATCGCCGACGCAGCGGCTGCGAATGCTGCGGCGATGCGGCGCGAAATCATGCTCCTGTCACTCTCGGGTCGGAGGCGCCGGCAGGTTCGGAGTAGACGATGTCGACCAGGGTGTCGCCTTCGTAGACCAGTGACGTCAACGACGCCAGTCCACACTGACGGTGACGGGGATCGTGCCACAGACGCTCACCCTGCAGGAATCGACGCAGAGTCCAGACCGGAAGCTGATGGCTGACGACGACGGCTTCGTGTCCGACTGCCGCGACGCGTGCGGCATTGACGGCTGCGAGCATGCGATGGGCGATCTGCAGGTAGGGCTCGCCCCAGGACGGGGTGAACGGGTCACGCAGTTTCCACCAGTGACGCGGACGCGAGAGCGCACCGTCCCCGACGGCAACCTTGAGACCCTCGAACTCGTTGCCTGCCTCGATCAGGTTTTCGTCCGTGACGATGTCGAGCTTGTGTGCCTCGGCGATCGGAGTCGCGGTCTCTTGTGCCCGCTGCAGCGGCGACGCGACCACGTGGGTGATGTCGTGATCGGCGAGCACCGACGCGACCGCACGAGCCTGAGCTTCGCCCGCCACCGACAACCGGAAACCCGGGAGCCGTCCGTAGAGGATCCCGCGCGGGTTGTGTACTTCGCCGTGGCGCAGGACGTGGACGATGGTGCGGGTGGACGTGTGGTCGGGGTGATCGGCGTCGGTCACAGTCGAGGGTCCTCGCTGAAGATGATGGATGTCGGAAGCGTGCGGGTGTTCTGGAACTGGAACTGCTCAGGGCTTGACGGCAGCAGCTGCGGCCTTGGCTGCGTGAGGCATGGCGTCGGCGATGATCGAGAAGGCTCGATCGTCGAGGGCTGCGGAGACGAACCACGCTTCGAACGCGCTCGGCGGCGGGTACACGCCGCGGGAGAGCAGTGCGTGGAAGAAGGCGGGGAATCGCCAGGTCTGCGCGGCTTTGGCTTCGTCGTAGTTGGTCACCGTGTTCTCGGTGAAGAACACGCTCACCAAGGTGCCTGCGTACTGCACTCGGTGTTCGACGCCTTCGGCGGTGAGTGCTTGGGTCATGAGGTCGCCGAGGGCGGTCGCGTTCCGGCCGAGCTTGGCGTACACCTCGGCGTCGGCGGCGCGCAGGCTCGCGAGTCCGGCGGCGACGGCTACGGGGTTACCCGAGAGGGTGCCTGCCTGGTAGACGGGACCGTCCGGTGCGAGGTGGCCCATGATGTCGGCGCGGCCGCCGAATGCTGCGGCGGGCAGGCCGCCGCTCATGACCTTGCCGAAGGTGTAGAGGTCGCCTGCGACGTTGTCGATGCCGTACCAACCCGAGGCACTGACGCGGAATCCGGTCATCACCTCGTCCATGATCAGGAGTGCGCCGTGCTCACGGGTGAGACGACGCAGTCCCTCGTTGAAACCGGGAAGCGGTGCGACGGCGCCCATGTTTCCGGCGGCAGCTTCGGTGATGACGCACGCGATGGCGCCGGGATTGGCCGCGAAGGCCGCGGCCACCGCGTCGAGATCGTTGTAGCGCACGACGATGGTGTCTTCGGCTTGAGCGCCGGTAACGCCGGGAGAGGTCGGCAGCCCGAACGTCGCGAGGCCGGATCCGGCGTCGGCGAGAAGGGCGTCGACGTGGCCGTGGTAGCAACCGGAGAACTTGACGATCTTGGTCCGCCCGGTGAATCCGCGGGCGAGGCGGACTGCGCTCATCGTGGCTTCGGTTCCGGAGTTGACCAGGCGAACCTTTTCCACGGGCGCGACGCGGGCGACGATTTCCTCGGCGAGGGCAACTTCGCCTTCGGTCGGCGCACCGAAGGAGAGACCTCCGAGGGCTGCTTCGCGAACGGCTTCGACGACTGCCGGGTGAGCGTGCCCGAGAATCATCGGACCCCAGGACGACACCAGGTCGACGTAATTGTTTCCGTCGACGTCGGTGAGGGTGTAGCCGGATGCTTCGCGAATGAATCGCGGTGTTCCGCCGACCGAACCGAACGCGCGGACGGGCGAGTTGACGCCACCCGGAATCACGTTGCCGGCACGTTCGAAGAGCCGAGCGGAGTTCGTTGCATGCACGTCGGGATCACCGGAAGACACAGTCACGGCTTCCAGTGTCCCAGTTCTGTCGAATCTGACAACGACAGGGTGTAGGACTTCGGTGCTCGAGGCGAGTTTTCCGGTCGAACCGGGCCCCGCGTGAGACGATTCCGGGCATGAAGCGACTGTTGACGACGCTGATGGTCTCGGCTGCGATTCTTCTCACATCGTGTGGTTCGGACGCTTCGAACGACGACAAGGCGACAGTTTCGTCGCCGCCGAGCGCCACCGACTCGGCTCGAACCACCGCAGCGACGAGCACCGACCCCGCGTTTCTCGGCGGGTGTTCGGCGGTGTCCGTCTACGTTCAGCAGCGTGTTCAGAGCGGCGACACGTCGACCCAGACGGCAGGCGCCGACTTCCTGAAGATCGTCGAGAACGACCCTTCGTACCAGGCTATGTCCGAGAGCGAGAAGGAACTCTTCCGCCAAGGAATCGAAGCGGGTGCCGCAGGCTCCTGCTGAATGTGAGGTTGGGATCGAACCGGGTTGCCCGCGGTGCGCTACGCGCTATCGTCGGTTCCATGGCCACCACAGCGGACCACCTCAGGACAACACTCGACGGACGCTGGCGGGAGGTGCGTGAGCGCGTTCGCGGCGAATTGAACGACGAACGTTTTGCTCCGCACTACACACCCAACACCGCCATTGCGCGCTCCAAGGCTCTCGAACAGATGCGGGTCCTCGCCGATCTCGGGTACGCCGCAAACGGTTTCGCCGTCTCTCACGGCGGAACGGGCGACGCGGGTGGCGCCGTCACCAGCATCGAGATGCTCGCGATGTCCGACCTCTCCCTGATGGTCAAGGCCGGCGTCCAGTGGGGTCTGTTCGGCGGCGCCATCGAAAACCTCGGCACCGAGCGTCACCACCAGGCGTACGTCAAGCCGCTGATCGATCTGGACCTGCTCGGTTGCTTTGCGATGACCGAGACCGGTCACGGCAGCGACGTCCAGGAACTCGAAACCACGGCGACCTACGACGTCGAGACGGGCGAGTTCGTCGTCAACTCCCCCACTCCGTCCTCTCGCAAGGACTACATCGGCGGCGCTGCCCAGCACGCCACCGTCGCAGCGGTGTTCGCGCAGCTGATCACCGGAGGCGAAAGTCAGGGCGTCCACTGCTTTGTCGTGCCGATTCGTGACGACGCCGGCAACGACCTCCCCGGCGTCACGACGTCCGACTGCGGGCTCAAGGGTGGACTGCCCGGAGTCGACAACGGCCGCATCGTCTTCGACCAGGTCCGCATCCCGCGTGAGAATCTACTCAACCGTTACGCCGACGTCGCCGAGGACGGCACGTACAGTTCGGCGATCGAGAACCCGAACCGTCGTTTCTTCACGATGGTCGGCACACTGGTTCGTGGACGTGTCACCGTCGGTGGTTCCGCGGCAGCGGCCGCCCGCGTCGGATTGGCCATCGCCGGTCGATACGCCCTGCAGCGCAGGCAGTTCAGTGCTCCGAAGAGTGACGACGAAGTCCTGATCATGGACTACCTCGTCCACCAGAAGCGTCTGCTGCCGTTGATCGCCCGCTCGTACGCTCTGCAGTTCGCACAGAACGAACTCGTCGCCGCGATGCACGACATCCAGAGCAGCGACGACCCGGATCCGCAGGAGCAGCGCGAACTCGAAGGTCGCGCCGCCGGACTCAAGGCCGCCAACACCTGGCATGCCACTCGGGCCATCCAGGAAGCACGCGAAGCCTGCGGCGGCGCAGGCTATCTCGCCGAGAACCGCCTCACCGCACTCAAGGCGGACACCGACGTCTTCACCACGTTCGAGGGTGACAACCACGTTCTGACGCAGTTGGTCGCAAAAGAACTCCTCACCTCCTACGCCGACGAAGTCCGCGGCATGAGCCCGGTCGACTGGATGCGCTTCGCCGCTACGACGGTCTCCGACGTGGTCAAGAAACGCACGGCAGCGCAGCAGATCCTGCAGACGATCGTCGACACTCGCCAGGACAACGAAGAGGACGGCAGCCTCTTCAATCGCGGCACCCAGATGAAGATGTTCGAAGACCGCGAAGAGTACCTACTCGCCACTGCGGCAAGGCGATTGCAGGCAGCGCAGAAGCGCGAGGAGAACCCGTTCGACGCGTTCAACTTCGTGCAGGACCACGTACTCAAAGCCGCTCAGGCGCACATCGAGCGCGTCATCCTGGAAGCATTCGTCGCCGGCATCGACTCGTGTGAGGACGAGACCGCGAAGGAACTCTTCGGCGAGGTGTGCGATCTCTACGCACTGTCCGTGATCGAAGAGGACAAGGCCTGGTTCATGGAGCACCGGCATCTGTCGGTGGAGCGTTCGAAGGCCGTGACGCGCGGAATCAACGAGCGTTGCCGCACCCTGCGCCCCCACGTCGAGACACTGATCGACGGGTTCGGCATTCCGGACATCCTGCTGGGGTCCGCGATGCTCGACGGACCGGGCACCGACGCGGTACGGCTGAAGTAAAGGGTTCGGGTGGGGTCGGCAATCGCCGGCCCCACCACACTCAGTGCGCTGCTGCCTTTTTCGACTGGCGAGAGGCGAGCAGTCCGGTCAGGCCGAGTGCCGCGACCAGCCAGATCCCCAGAACGAGCAGGTGCGGTCCGGCGCCGTTGCCACTGAAGTAGATGACGGAGCGGATGGGCTCCATGGCTGCCGATCCGAGCCAGAACGAATGGATGTGCTGCCAGAATCCGGGCAGGAACGACACCGGAATGGCACCACCCGAACTCGGGAAGTTGATGAAAACGAGCACCGTCAGCACCGCGAAGATCGCGGCTTGGCCGAGCAGTCGATTGAGCAGGATGCTCACCGTACCGACGGTGAACGTGTAAACCATCGAGATTCCCAGCAGTTGCAGGATCTGGCCGAACGACGCCCCGAAGGCGTGCATGAAGATGCTGGTGATGCCGAAGGCTATGAGCGGGGTGAGTATCGCCGCACCGGCCAGGATCGAATACTGCTCTCGCAACCGCATTCTCGGCGCAACCTGACTGAGCACCGTGATGGTCAGGTAGCCACCGAGGGTGCAGACGATCAGGAAGTAGAAGAGTCCGACGGTCGAGGAGTCTCGCGCCGTGACAGGCGCCGAGTCGATCACCGTGACCTGCTGCCCCGTCTGCTCCGCAACCGAATGCGCCAAGCTGCTCACCACGGAAACCGTCGAGGCGCCCGCGCCGGTGGCGATATGTGCGGTCACGGTGTCACCGATCTCGATGGCGCCGATCGCATCGCGGTTGTCGATCCGAGAGAGTGCGTCGGCGGCGTTGGCTGTGGCAACGATGTCGAACTTGTCACCCGACGAAGCCTGGATTCCGTCGATCAGCGGGGCCGTGACGGACGGCGACCCGACCACCACGATCGGTGCCTGATTCGGCGTCGGCGAATGGAAGGCGCTGACGTAGCACAGGCAGAACATGATGACGAAGAACAACGGAAATGCGAGTCCACTGCCCACCATCTTCCAATTGGTCGGCGGATCGACAACTTCTTCGCTGGGTACTCGGACGTCGGTATCTGTCATATTCCACGCTCTCTTCACTAACCGCATCTAGCTGTCAACACCGTTGACAGACTCAACAGTCAACACCGTTGACACGTTATAGTCAACGCCGTTGACAACGCGGTCGGCGAGCGAGCACAGAGGTCGATGTCGTGACACCCACGAGGCACACGCCAGAGCAGGAGCAACCCTCGACATCCGAGGCGATTCGCGCGGCGGCGTTCCAACTGTTCGGCGAGCACGGGTTCGGCGGCACGTCAGTTCGCGCCATCGCCAAAGTTGCCGGAATCGATCCGGCCCTGGTCATCCGGCATTTCGGGTCCAAAGAAGCACTGTTCCTGGAAACCACGCCGGTTGCGGACTACTTCGAAGGCCAGTTCGACGGCCCACTCGACACCCTCGGTGAGCGAATCGCCGCCTTCGTCCTGGGCAAGGCCGACGCCCGGATGCTGTCGGTGTACACAGCGCTCATGCGAGCGTCGGACAGTGCACGCATCCGGGAGCGACTCCGAGACATGACCGGAGTATTCGCCACCAATCTCGCCGCTCGTCTAGACGGCGAAGACGCGTACACCCGCGCACTCCTGGTCTCCGCCCAGGTGTCCGGGCTGTTGAGCGTCCTCAGCGACGAAAGTATCCCCCAGTCCGCAGATCGCGACGAGTTGGCAAAACTCTACGGCCGGGCGATGCAGACGCTGATCGATCAGTACTGAGCGATGACCTCCTCGGCAAACCGCCGAACGGAGTCGAGTCGTCCCTGACGATCACCGGCGTCAACTCCGTAGCGATACCAGGGCAACACTCTGATTTCCGTGACTCCGAGAGTCTCGAGTTCGCGATATCCGTCCAGATCACGAACATCCGTCGGCGAGACGTTGACGCCGAAAGGAACATCGGCACGACCGTACTCGACCCGCAATTCCGTGAGACGATCGATGGCGCAGGCTAATTCGGCTTTGGTCGTGTTCACCGACATCCAACCGTCAGCCAGCCTGGCTGCACGGCGCAACCCCGGTTCGCTGTGCCCACCGATGTAGATCGGAACCGGAATCTCCGGAACAGGACTGATCATCAGAGCGTCGAAATCGTAGTGCTTGCCGTGGTATTCGACCCATTCCGGCCCACGTCCCGCACACACCGCCTTGATGATCTCGATGGCTTCGTCGGTACGCGCGCCGCGGGTGCGCATCTCGGTACCGGTGAAGGTGAATTCCTCGGGAATCCAGGACAAACCGACGCCGAGAGCGACGCGGTTCCTCGACATCACGGCCATGGTCGCGACCTGCTTGGCAGTCAACAGCGGATCGCGCAGTGGAAGTTTGAACACGTTGGTGTAGAACTGAATTCGCGATGTGACGGCCGCCATCGCCGCCATGGCAATGAACGGATCAGGCATCGGCGTCTCGGGCGCCCACATCCGCTTCCCGTCTGCAGTGTACGGGTACGGCGCCGACACCTGCTCCGGATAGAACACGGAATCCGGCATCGCGATTCCGTCGAACCCCACCTCTTCGGCGACCTGCGCCAACTCGCACAGTTCCAGGGCGTCGATCATCGCACCCGCCAAGGACCACTTCATCGTTCCACCGTTTCGCCGTTGGGCGAGATCCAAGCGCCGCCCAAGAACATGATGTCGGTGATGTTGCGAACGACGCCGTGAACGTTGCCGTCCCATGCGGTCAACACCGACGCCGGCCCCCAGATCACGTAAGGCACAGTCGCGTTGGCGTACTCCTGCACCTTGCTGATCGCCTCACGGACAGCATCGTCCGTCGATGCCGTCTGCACAGCTGTGATCATCGCGTCCATCTCCGGGTCCGCGAAGCCGGACGGGTTGTTCTTCGAATCACTGGCCATACTGTTGTACAAATTGAGGTACGGCGCTTCTTCTCCGACCGGAGCGCCACCTCTGGTCATGTCGAAATCGTGGTCCTTGTATACCCGTCGAACCAGATCGGTCACATCGGTCGCGTAGTCGATGGTGACGTCGAAACCGATCGCGTTCAGCGACGCCTGAACCGTCAGTGCCGTCGCCTGTTGGCTCGGCTCCGAGGTGGTGAGGTAGCGGAGTTTCCCGTCGTACCCGTCGGACTTCGCTTGATCGAGCAGCGCCTTTGCCTTCACCTGATCGAACGGAATGCCTGCTGTGTTGTCGTACCAACGTGACGTCTGCGGGACCAGTTCGGAACTGGCGGTGCCCAATCCGTTGTTCGCCCGGGTATTGACCGCCGCCGGATCCACCCCGTAGGCGATCGCCTGACGGACGCGAACATCGGCCCCGGGCTTGCCCTCACGGTTGTTGATCGTGCCGATCCCGTTCTGTCCGGTCGGACTGAGGTAACCCGAGTATCCGTCGTCGAGAGCTTGTTCGATCACGGCCTCGTCGCGGAGAATGTACGTCATGTCGATCTGGCCGCTCTTCAACGATTCGTACTGAGACTGCGCACCCGACGTGGGAACAAACCGCACTGTGTCCAGTGGAGGTTTACCGCCCTGATAATCCGTGCGTGCGGCGAGTACCAGTTCTTCGTGCGGGGCGAACTTGGCCAAGGTGAACGGACCCGCCCCGATCGGTGTGAACGCTCCCTCCCCGGTTCCTGGAACCGACCCTGCCTCTCCCCCGGAACTTCGCGCAACGATCATTCCGGGCCCGAGCGACAACAGCGCCGGGAATTGACGCCAGGGCCGCTCGAGCACGAATTCGACTGTGGTGGCGTCGGGCGTCTCGATCCGATCCACGATGTTGAGCCAGGTCTGCGATACATCACCCTTGCCTGCCACGAATCGATCGATACTCCACTTCACCGCTTCCGCGTCGAGCGGACTTCCGTCGCTGAAGGTGAGGCCGTCAGCCAAAGTGACGGTGTACGAGGTGAAGTCGCTGTTGTTCGACAGTGTCTTCGCGAGTTGTGGCACGAAGCTCCCGTTTGTGGAGTCGCTGCGTACCAGCGTGTCGTAAATCGCGGCCATTTCGGTTCCGCCGGTCGAACCGGCGGCTTGCGTTCTCGTGGGGTCCAACGAGGAAGGGAACGAATAGGACCCGAAGGTGAGAACACCGCCGTCGATCCGCTCCCCCACATCTGGGGCGCCCACAAAACCAGCTGCGCCACTACTGCTCGGTGAAGCCGATCCCGAGTTGTCCCCACTGCTCGACGCGCAACCGGCCAACATCAATGCACCGGCAAGCCCGAGCGCGACAAAGCGAGGGCCGAACCTAATCTTCCTGGTGTACATACGTTCCCAATCTCCGTCAGCGTGTCAGATCTTGACTACCTTCGACGTCGGGATCGGGTGCGAGTCCGCCTTGATCCAGCGCAGCGCCCATGTCCCCTCGGCATGCGAATCGGTGTCGATCCAGTTGCCATAACCCGGATCCTTCGCCGCCACGACGATTGTCATGGTGCCGTCGTCGTTGAGCTTCGCGGTGTGATTGTTGATGTAGATGTTCGTGCGGTTGTAGTCGAGGGACTCGACCCAGAAGTTCTGCAGCACGAAGTTGAAGTACTCGCAGTTCGGAACCTCGGTCTCGATGACCCACGCCTCGTCCTCGGCGAGCTTCCAGTAACCGTGGAAGTAGAAGATCGTCGGATCGCCGCCGGCGTCCTGGAAGTAGTCCTGTCCCCAGTCGAAGATCTCGTTGGTGTGCGGCTGGAATTTGCGCGACCATTCCAGGAAGGTCTCCGCCATCCCCTTCACGATCCCGACGGACTTGGTGAGGCGCTCGCCGATCTCTTCCGGAGTCAACGGGACGAACTCCCCGTCCGGGTTCAGGCATTCGATGGTCAGATCACCGATGACCTCGTTGCGCCGATCCTGGTGAGTTTGCCGAACGGAGATGAGGTTGCTGTCGGGCGCCAAAGGCAGCCAAGCGCCCTCATCGGGCTTGTCGACGCTCGCGATGAACTCGAAACGGCCGTTCTCGTCGACCTCGAGGTCGTGGATATGCAGATCGCCGGTCTGCAGCATGGTGCCGTCGATGTGGTACCGATTTACGCGCGAGCCGAAGGTGATCAGCGGGACGGTGCCTCGGGTGCCGATGATCCGGTAGTTGTACTTCCCGGAAATGTTGGCGCGCATGTAGACGTTGTCCGGGTTGTCGGCACCGATCTTCGTCATCATGTTCGGGTTCGGAGCCGACGAGAACTGCGGCCACCGCGGATCGGTGTACTCGACACAGTTGATCGTGCCGTACCGAAGCAACCGACTCAGGTAGCGGACGCCCTCGGCTTGAGTCAGCGGATCCTGAGGGACGATCTCGTCTTCCAGGACCTTTCCGACCTCGAGCAGATCTGCGCAGAACTTTTCCCAAACAGCATTCATGTGAATCTCCTTGTTTCGGTTGGGGCTTCGCCCTGTGCGCCTTTTTGGTAGTCGGCACTACCAAAAAGGCGCACAGGGCCGGAGGGCTTCAGGGTGTGGTGGCGAACTTCGCTTCGACGTCGGCAGCGCTCACGCCGAAATCCTCGAGCGAATAGCGATGCGACGGACGACGGTGCTCGGCAAGGCTGGCCTGATGCGACGCCTCCACCGCGGCGCGGGCGTCGTCTGTGAAGGGCAGGGCGAACTGTGCATAGATCTTCTCGACGGTGCCGACCGCATCGGCGATGAAGTCCTTGTAGTCGACGTCGATGAACTGATCGGGGTTGTAACGGCTACGGGCATTGTTGAAGTTCGCATTCCCTCGCGCCCACAACTCCAGTTGCGTGCGCCCGATGGCCGGACGATCGAAGGCCCTCGACATGTCGTGTCCGCCCTGCTCTACGAGGCTGAAGGTGGACGCCATCGATGTCAACGGGTCTCGGAAGGTCCGAACGAACAGTGCATCCGGATAGACCGACATGATCTCGTCGATCGCGAAGACATGGCTCGGGCTTTTGAGCACCCACCGTCTGTCCTGGTCGTGCAGCCCGATCAACTGCAGGTTCTTCTTGTGCCGCGCATATGTTTCGGTCCAGTCCTGCTCCGCCAGCCACCGGGTGTAACTCGGCACGTACGCCACCGTCTCGAACGCGGTCGAGAGCATCGTCTGCTGCAGCAGCCGCCAGCATTCCTCGACCTCTTCCGCCCCCATGAAATGAACCTTCATCAGGTCTGCCTCGTTACGCTGGCGAGCACGGTAGAAGGCGTCGGAGCGAACGTAATCTTCGTTCTCCGACCACGTGTCGCGCTCGGGGCGCGGCTGCGGCGTCTCGGCGAGCCACATCTCGGCGCCCTGATGCGCCGGGTCGGCACCGAGCAAACGGTGCAGCGCGGTGCTGCCGGTGCGGGTCAACCCGACCACGAAGATCGGGCGTTCGATCGGAACATCTACGTGCTCTGGATATTTCGCGAATCCGGCCTCACTGGTCAGGCGACCCGCGAGCGCTCCGACGATCATCTTGCGAGCGATCACCTTGCCGTGAGGAGTGAGGTCGGCCTCGTTCTGGAACGACTCGAGGAGAACTCGAAGTCCTTCGAGATAGCTTTCGCTGCCGAAGTTTTCGTACCCGGCCGCCTCGCGCGCAGCCTGGTGCAGGTCATCGATGGAACCGATGCCGTCGTAATCCTGTGTCATGGCTAGTCCTTGTATGAGTTGATCAGTGGTGCGTGTGACCGCAGTTGACGTCGAGACATTGCCCTGTGATGGCCCTCGCTGAATCGGACAGGAGGAAGACGACAGCGTTTGCGATGTCATCTGGCTCCGGCAATCGGCGCAGATCGGCGCCCGCTGCGATCTCGTCGTAGATCATCTTGGGGTCGACTCCTGCCGCCGCCGCCTTCTTCTCGAACATGTTCTTGACCGAGTCCGCCCAGATATAGCCGGGAGCAACCGAATTGACTCGAACGCCCTTGGGACCGAGATCGATCGACAAACTGCGTGCCATTGCCAGGAGCCCGGATTTCATGATGCGGTAGGCCCCGAACCCGGGAAGCTGGTTGCGCAACACCATGGACGTGACCATCACGACGGACCCGTGCGACTCGATCAATGCCGGAGCAAATTCTCTGGTGACGTTCAACGCCGCGAGCAAGTTGATGTCGATGCCCGACTGGATGGACACCACGTCGGCGTCCAGGAGCGGGACCTGCGCGGGTTGAACAAATGCGTTGTTCACCAAGCAATGCACCGCACCGAACTCAGCGACAGTTGTCTCCGCCAACGAAGCGATCGAATCGACGTCGGTGAGGTTCGTCGGGACGGCCAACGCGATTCCGCCGCGGTCTCGAATCTCCCTTGCCACCGATTCCAAGCGCTCGGGTGTGCGGGCAGCCAGAACAACCTTCGCTCCGGCCGCCGCACTCTGCAGCGCAATCGAACGACCCAGCGCCGGGCCCACTCCCGAGACGACGACAACCTTGCCTGCCAGCAGGCCCTGATGGGTCAGCACAGCGCCTGCGGATCGAGAACAACACTCAGGGAGATGATCTTGCCGTTCTCGTCGAACTCGAACACATCGGTGGCAGCGAAGTCAGGGATACCGGCGCGCTGCACCCGAAGCTGCATGGCTGCGTACTTTCCCGTCACCGAAATCGGACCGAGCAGGCTGACTGTGAAATCGACCTGCGCGTTCGCGGTATCGAATTCGCGAATCTCGTCGATTCCGCGGTAGGTCTGGACCCCCAGCGGTTCGTGTTGAACTGCGTCGAGCGCAAACAGCGCAACCAGTCCGTCGACGTCGTGACGTCCGAGACACTTGACGTAATCTTCTACGGCAGAAACTATTTCAGCCCTGTCAGGCATGGATGCTCCTCGTGTTCAGGCGGATCAAGAAATGGTTCCGCGGGCGCGGAGATGGTCGACGATCGCGATCGCAGCGTCCTCGGTCGTCGTGACACTGGTGTCGATGTGAATGTCAGGGTTCTGCGGCGGTTCGTACGGCGAATCGATTCCGGTGAAGTTCACCAACTCGCCCCGTCGAGCCTTCTTGTACAGCCCCTTGGGATCTCGCTCCTCTGCGACGGCAAGAGCGGTGTCGACGAAGATTTCGACGAACTGTTCGTCGCCGATCAATTCGCGGGCGGCATGACGCTCGGCCTCGAACGGTGAAATGAAGGACGCGAGCACGATCAGACCGGCGTCCGCCATCAGTCGGGTGACCTCGGTGACGCGACGGATGTTCTCGACGCGGTCGGCTTCGGTGAATCCGAGGTCTCGATTCAGCCCGTGACGGACGTTGTCTCCGTCGAGGAGGTAGGTGTGCGCGCCGAGTGCGTGTAGTTGACGCTCGACATCGTTCGCGATGGTCGACTTTCCCGAACCGGAGAGACCGGTGAACCACAGAACTGCGGGTTGGTGTCCCTTGAGCCTGGTGTGCGCGGCCTCGTCGACGTCCACGGATTGCCAGTGAATGTTGTCCGATCGACGCAGCGAGTGCGTGATCATGCCCGCACCGACAGTGCCGTTGGTAAGGCGGTCGATGAGGATGAAGCTACCGGTGTCACGGTTGCCGACGTACGGGTCGAACGGGACCGGTCGATCGAAACTGAGGTTGCAGACACCGATTTCGTTGAGCGCGAGAGTAGTCGTTGCGGTCTTCTCGAGAGTGTTGACGTTGATCTTGTGTTTCGGTTTGGTGATGCGCGCAGTGACTGTGACGGTACCGATCTGGCACAGGAACGGCCGTTCGGGCAGCATGGGAGCCTCACCCATCCAGACGATGCAGGCCTCGAACTGATCGGCTACGGCCGGCGGATTGTCGCCGATGGACAGCACATCACCGCGACTGATGTCGATCTCGTGGGCGAGCGTGATGGTGACCGAGCGGCCCGCACCGGCAACGTCGAGGTCGCCACCCATGGTCACGATGCGCTCGACTGTGGACGTCTTTCCACTGGGGAGCACGCGGATGGGATCTCCGGGAGATACGGTGCCGGAAACGATCTGGCCGGAGAATCCGCGGAAGTCGAGGTCCGGCCGGTTGACCCACTGCACCGGCATCCGGAACGGAGCCGCGGCGGCAGCATCGTCGATGTCCACGCTTTCGAGATGCTCGATCAGGCTTGGTCCGGAGTACCACGGGGTATTCGCACTGCGCTCGGTGAGATTGTCACCCATGTATGCCGACATCGGGATGGCGACGAACCCGTCCAGACCGATCTCGTGAGCGAACTCTGCATAATCCGCGGTAATGGCATCGAAGACCTCTTGCGAGTAGTCGACGAGGTCGAGTTTGTTCACGGCAAGCACCACGTGCTTGATCCCCAGCAACGACACCAGATACGAGTGCCGGCGGGTCTGGGTCAGTATCCCCTTGCGGGAATCGACAAGGATCACAGCAAGATCGGCGGTCGACGCGCCCGTCACCATGTTTCGGGTGTACTGCTCGTGCCCCGGAGTATCGGCGACGACGAACTTGCGTCGCTCGGTCGTGAAGTAGCGATAGGCGACGTCGATCGTGATGCCCTGCTCACGTTCGGCGGCGAGACCGTCGACCAGGAGCGCGAAATCGAGCCCCTCCCCCTGGGTTCCGCTCTTGCGCGAATCGGCTTCGAGCGCCGTCAACTGGTCGTCGAAGACGAGTTTCGATTCGTAGAGCAGACGGCCGATCAAGGTGCTCTTGCCGTCGTCGACGCTGCCGCACGTGATGAATCGCAGCATGCTCTTGTTTGCATGACGTTCGAGGTACGCCTCGATGTCGTCAGCGATCAGATCCGAGGAAACAGTCATCAGAAGTACCCCTCTTGCTTCTTCTTTTCCATCGACGCGCTGGAGTCGTGGTCGATGACCCGTCCCTGGCGTTCGGAAGTGGTGGTGAGCAACATTTCCGAGATGATCTCGGTCAGGCTCGTTGCGGTCGATTCGACGGCTCCGGTCAGCGGGTAGCAGCCGAGGGTGCGGAAACGAACGCTCTTGAGTTCCGGGGTCTCTCCCGGCAGTAACGGCATCCGGTCGTCGTCGACCATGATCAGCGCACCGTCCCGCTCGACGACGGGCCGCTTGTCGGCAAAATACAGCGGAACGATCGGAATCTCCTCCTGGCGTATGTATTCCCACACATCCAGCTCGGTCCAGTTCGAGAGAGGGAAGACGCGCAGGCTCTCGCCCGGCGCTTTGCGGACGTTGTACATCCGCCACAGTTCCGGTCGCTGCTGCTTGGGATCCCAACGGTGCGCAGCTGATCGGATCGAGAAGATGCGTTCCTTGGCGCGGGATTTTTCTTCGTCACGTCGGGCGCCGCCGAATGCAGCGTCGAACTTGTAGTGATCGAGGGCTTGTTTGAGGCCTTCGGTCTTCCACATATCGGTATGGACAGCGCTGCCGTGAGTGAACGGGTTGATCCCCTGCTTCACGCAGTCCGGGTTGGTATGGACGATCAGATCGAGATCGCCTGCAGCAGCGGTACTGTCACGAAGTTTGTACATTTCACGGAACTTCCACGTGGTATCGACGTGCAGAAGCGGAAACGGCAGCTTCGACGGATAGAAGGCCTTGCGCGCCAGATGCAGCATCACGGCGGAGTCCTTGCCCACCGAGTACAACATCACCGGGTTCTCGCTCTGGGCAACAGCTTCACGCATGATGTGAATGCTCTCGGCTTCGAGTCGTTCGAGGTGCGTCAGTGTCGCGGTCATCGGCCCAGTTCCTCCAGTGCTTTCGGGGCGAGTTCGGGTCGGCAGATCAGCAGATCCGGCAACCACGGGTTTTCCTGGTTGTAGCGCAGTTCGCTGCCATCGATACGCGAAACATGCAGTCCCGCAGCATGTGCGACAGCAACGGGCGCCGCCGAATCCCACTCGTACTGTCCGCCCGCATGTGCATAGATGTCTGCCTCACCCGAGACGACAGCCATTGCTTTGGCTCCGGCGGATCCCATTTCGATCAACTCCGCGCCCATCGAGTCGGCCATGCGCATGACCGGTTCCGGACGACGCGTCCGCGATACGACGACTCGAACCGGCGTCGCGGCATCCCGTTCGGTCCGATCATCGCTGCTCGAATAGGTGACGCCAAGGGCAGGCATTGCGACCGCACCGGTTGTGAGGACACCGTTTTCGGTCAGCGCAACATGAACGGCCCAGTCCGATCGTCCGGCCTCGCCGTACTCACGGGTGCCGTCGAGAGGGTCGACGATCCACACCCGATCCGCAGCCAGCCTCGCGAGGTCGTCAGCCCCTTCCTCCGACAGCACTGCATCCGCAGGAAAGCGTCGGGCAAGTTCGGCGACGATGAATTCGTGACTTAGCCGATCGGCCGCGTTCTTGAAAGTCGCGACATCACCGTCGTTTTCGCCGAGGGATTTCCGATGGTCGAGCAGAAGTTCTCCAGCTGCAGCGGCGATGTCGATCGCCGCGCGTTCATCGTTAGTGCGTGTCATAGGTACTCCACAACTGTGTAGACCTCCCGATCGATACGGGAAGAAAGGTCAGGCCGACCGCAGAGTGTCCAGCACTTTGCACTGGCCTCGATGTGGTCTGCGCCATACCGTAACACCAGAATGAACGATGTTCATTCTATTTCGAACAATGTTCATTCTATGATCTGAGTCACATCCAATTCTGGGCGGCGTTCGACAACGAACAGTGTTCGATGTGAATTGAGGATGCCGACCACCGCGACTACGGTGATCAAATGAGCAGTACCAGCAGCAAGTCGATCTACGGCGACGCCGAAGTGCGTCGACGCCGAACTCTCGACGCGGCGATCTCGCTTCTGGACGAAGGAGGCTACTCCGCGCTCACGATCCGCGCTGTCGCCAAACGAGCCGGCACCAGCACTGGCCTGATCTACCAGTACTTCGTCGACAAGCAGGACATCTTCGCCGCCCTCCTCAGCGAAAGTCAGCTGGAAATGGCGGACTTCGTGAACTCGCTCCCCCGCGAGCAGGGACTGAGCGCCTTACTCGAGTCCATGATTTCCGAGTTTGCTCGGCACTGGGCACGGGTGGGTCGACTCACCACCACTTGGCGCGACATCGAAGGCATGGCCGGGTCCGACCGAGAAAGCATGCGGGAACTTCACGCATCCGTAGCGGTCTACAACTCGGCATTGATTCGAGCGCTCACCGAATCTGCTGCAGCCGAAGGGAGCAGGTTGATCGACGACCCCGCGTTGATCCATCTCGTGCTCTCCGGACTCAAAGGCCTGTCGGACACCATCGTCATCAACATCGCCAAAGAAGTCACACCCGAGTACTTCGTGAGCTTCTCCGCCCGGGCGCTCGCGCGGTCCATCACGGAGTGACGGACCGACACCTTACGAACGAACGAGGCGAGCGATGGCCGCCTGAGCTTCCTTGATCTTGACGTCCGCTTCCGGACCACCCTGCTTGGCAGCTTCGACGACGCAACCCGCAAGGTGGGCGTCGAGAAGCTTCAGGGACACGGACTGCAACGCGCTCGTCGCGGCGGATACCTGGGTGAGCACGTCGATGCAGTACCGGTCGTCTGCGACCATGCGTGAAATTCCGGCTACCTGACCTTCGATACGACGAAGGCGCTTGAGCAGATCGTCCTGCTCGGGGCTGTAACTACTCATACCGCAACTATACCCCCTACCCGTATGAGGGCTACTGCGATGCGACGAAGCCCACCCGGACGCGGCGCACGACATCGATGGCCATCAGCCCCGCAACCAGAATCGACAACCCGGCGCCCGAGATCCAGAGACCGTCGTAGTGCGTGCTCTCGAACGGTGGAGCGCCCTCCAGTATCGGTCCGAAGTCGGACGTCGTCGTACCCGCTCGCCAGCACACGACCGCCAGAATCGTTGCGGCGACGATACCGAGTACACCGATCCACGTCTTCACGTCGACACGCGGGGATGGCTGTGGCTCAGTCATCGGCAGACCCGTCCGGTTCGACACCAACCACAACGACCTGACTCAACGCCTCGCGCAGTGCCTGATCGTCCTTTGCCCACGCCCGCACCAATCCCCCGGTGGTCAAACGTAAGCCGATACCGTGCCGACGCCTGGGCACTCCGGACAGCTCACCGAGCGCGCGTGCCGTTTCCCACGGTTCCATTTCGTCCTCGTAGGCAGCGTCGTCGGACTCCGGGAACACCTCGGCGATCTCGGTGATCGGCACCTCTTCGGTTCCCTGACGCAACGTGGTCGCGGTCAGAAGTACGCTCGCGTGCCGCCGTGCTGCGATCACCTGCACGTAGACCAATCCGGTGAGGATCACGGCGAACATCGCCAGACCGAACCAATGCACCACCGGGCCCGTGAACAGTTCGATGACCAAGGCGATCAGGCAGAAGATCGGACCGAACGCGATGGCCCACCACCGAGAACCCGGTTCGTAGTACAGAACGTCCGGGCCGATTTCCGGCGCGCGATCAGCCACGGGCAAACCAACTTCGGGTGGTGTCGCGGTAGATCGCGACGCAGGCAAAGATCAGCATGACGGGAACAACCAGCGCGAGCACGGTACTGATCCCGGCGACGACCAGCGCGATCTGCAGCACCGCGAACACTCCGGACACGATCACCAGGATCCGTCGGCACAACGCCCTTCCGGCGCGAGTGGGACCGGCGAGGCCGCCGATCGCGAGGCCGGTCAACAGCAGAACCAGCCCTGACACCCGCACGAAGGTGACGTAGATGTCGATGTTTCCGGCAGAAACGCCTTGATCGGTGAACTGCTCACGCAACGAATACGAAGCGCTGGTGACATTGATCAGGCCGAAGAGTATGAGCAGGAACGCGCTGGCGATCCACAGCCAGAATGCTGCCTCGACAGCCGTCGGGCGCCTGACCTTCGTAGAGATACTCACGGGTTCAAGTGTGCGCTATCCGCTGACGATGCCCGGAATCATGAGCATCAGGAGTGTCACCAGAACAGAGGCTCCGAGGATCGCGAACAAGATCACTTCGGTGCGTGAACCACGTTGGCGCAGTGGCGCGTCGTGGGTGCTTTCCGTACGCAGGGCTTCCTGAGAACTCATCGCGTCCGACCTCTCCCCTACTACTTCAGTGACCCGTTTCACAGTACCCCGAGCTACCTACCGGTTCCCCGCCGGGGGGAAACGAAGAAAGTACGGATTGGACTCTTTTCGGTGCATCATCACGATCGCCCCGACAGCAGCAACTGCCTGCAGGATTTCCGCTCCGCCGAACAGCAGAGTGGCCGCGCCGCCGTCTCCGCCGAGCCCGAAGATCACCGGGATCGCGGAGACCAGCATGAAGACGCCACAGAACGTCAGCAACATTCGAGCCCAGTTCCTGCCGCGACTCATCGCGCGCACGAACAGAAGGAACACCGCGGTGACGATCACGACCAAAACCGCAGAGAACACGATGACCAGTGGGAACATGCCCTCCACGTCGGAACGCGTCAGACCGGCGTCGACAGCTGCCTGATTTCTGAGCATCTCGTCGACGAACATCGACTTCTGCCCGAGCAGCATCCAGATCATCGCGCCGCCCTGGACCAACCCCAGCGCCGTCACAGCCCACCACAACTGAATCGCAGTCACGACGTCCGTCGGCGGCTCGGGTTTCGGCGCAGGTCCCGGGTATCCGTTGTAACCGGGGCCGTATCCCGGGATCTGACCCGTCGGCATCGGTCCGAGTTCGCGGTACGGCTGATTCTCGAACGGCTGGTTCTCGTAGGGAGGTTCCCGGCGGGGCGGTTCCTGGCGCGACGGCGGCCACTGCTCGGTCATGACACCAGCGTATCGGTCGATACCGGCGCAGCCACCATGCGTGACTCCGTCACAGCCATCCGGCAACTTCCGACGCCCAGTACGTGAGGACCACGTCGGCACCGGCGCGGCGAATGCTGATGAGCGATTCGAGAATCGCCGCGTCCCGATCGATCCACCCGTTCTGCGCGGCCGCAGTGATCATCGAGTACTCCCCCGAGATCTGGTACGCAGCGACCGGAACCGGGGACCGGTCGGCGGTCTCACGCAGAATGTCCAGGTAGGACATTGCAGGCTTGACCATCACCATGTCGGCGCCCTCGGCGACGTCGAGGTCTACCTCGCGCATCGACTCGCGGCGATTGGCGCCGTCCTGCTGATACGTACGACGGTCGCCTTGCAGTGAGGATCCGACGGCTTCACGGAACGGCCCGTAGAACGCTGACGCATATTTCGCGGCATAGGCGAGCTGGCCGACATCGACATACCCCGAAGCATCGAGTGCACCACGGATCGCAGCCACCTGACCGTCCATCATGCCGCTGGGGCCGAGCAGGTGCGCACCCGATTCAGCTTGCGCGAGAGCCATTTCTACGTATCGGATCAAGGTCGCGTCGTTGTCGACAGCGCCGCCGGCAGTCAACACGCCGCAGTGGCCGTGATCGGTGAACTCGTCGAGGCAGGTATCGGCCATGATGACCGTCGAATCGCCGAGTTCGTCTGCCAGAGCGCGCAATCCGACGTTGAGGATGCCGTCGGGATCGGAGGCACCGGACCCCTGGGGATCCTTGTCCTCCGCCTTCGGGACACCGAACAGCATCAGGCCACCGACGCCGGCTTCCACCGCTTCCACCGCTGCGGACCGCAGCGAATCGAGGGTGTGCTGGAAAACGCCTGGCATGGAACTGATCTCACGCGGTGCGTCGATGCCGTCGGCGACGAACATCGGCAAAACGAGGTGCCGGGGTTCGAGCGAGGTCTCTGCCACGAGTCGCCGGAGCGCAGGAGTGCGCCGGAGCCGGCGAGGGCGATGAGTAGGAAACACGAGAAGTAGCCCTCCTTCGTCGGAACCTGTGAGCGGTTGAGGAGTCCACAGACTCCTCAACCCCTCACGGGTGCGCTAGCGCCTTCGAGACTTCTTGCGCGGGGGCGGCAAAGCACCTTCGGCGCGCAGACGAGCAGCATGCTCGGCGAGAGCCTCCACCAGCGGTCCCACCTGCGAGGTCTCGGGCTGCACGTCGACGCGCAGACCGAACTCGATAGCGGTTTCGGCCGTCTTCGGGCCGATGCACGCGACCAACGTGCGGGCGTGCGGCTTGCCGGCGATGCCGACGAGGTTGCGCACGGTCGAGGACGAGGTGAAGCAGACGGCGTCGAATCCACCGGTCTTGATCATCTCGCGGGTCTCGGCCGGCGGCGGCGCTGCCCGGACGGTGCGGTAGGCGGTGACGTCGTCGATCTCCCAACCGCGTTCGCGCAGGCCCTCTGCGAGGGTTTCGGTCGCAATGTCCGCCCGCGGCAACAGAACCCGGTTGACCGGATCGAAAACGTCGTCGTACGGGGCGAATTCGGCCAACAGGCCTTCGCTGGACTGCTCACCGGTCGGGATCAGCTCGGGGTTGATGCCGAACGAGCGCACCTTGGCTGCGGTTGCTTCACCGATGCAGGCGATCTTCACACCGGAGAAGGCGCGAGCGTCGAGGCCGAACTCTTCGAACTTCTCCCATACTGCGCGAACAGCATTGGTGGAAGTGAAGACGACCCACTGGTAGCGACCGTCGACGAGTCCCTTGACCGAACGCTCCATCTGAGCCGGGCTGCGAGGCGGCTCGACGGCGATGGTCGGAACCTCGATCGGGATCGCTCCGTGAGTGACCAGACGGTCGCTCATCTCGCCGGCCTGATCCTTGGTGCGCGGCACGAGGACGGTCCAGCCGTACAGAGCGCGCGATTCCCACCACGACATCTTGTTGCGCTGCGCGACAACCTTGCCGACGGTGACGATGAGCGAGCCCACCAGTTCGGATCCGGCTTCGTTGAGCGTCGCGAGAGTTGCCTCGACGGTTCGCTGCTGACGAGTGGTACCGCGGACGGTGATCGCAGCAGGCGTCTGCGGGGCCAAGCCGTTCTCGACCAGCGCGCTGGCGGTCTCGGCGAGATGTCCGGACGTCGCGTGCAGGACAAGCGGTCCCGGTGCAGCGGCCAGAGCAGCCCAGTCGACTTCACCGCGAACGTCGGCCTCGGTGTGACCCGAGCCGAGCGCCATGCCGGCGTAGCTCGGCACAGCCGAACCGGAAGGCAGACCCGGGAGAACCTCGAACTGAACCTGCGTACGGGCGACTGCGGTGACCTCTGCGATCACGGAATCCGTGGTCAGCGGGTCGCCGGAGACCAGACGCACGACGTCGTGGCCGTTCTTGGCCTCGTGCACCAATGTCTTTGCAACCTCGGCAGGCTCGCCGAGTGCCGGACGCACGTCCGCGATCAGCTCGCCGGTCTCCTCGTCGCGGCCCATGTCGATGCCGACGAGTGCGACGACGCCCTTGTCGACATCCGGATCGGTGAATGCCATTGCGGCGCCGGTGAGGACGTCACGTGCGCGAACGGTGAGCAGGGCGGGGTCGCCCGGTCCCGATCCCACGAACAGGATCCGTCCGGGAGTGTTCTTTCGGACTCGGGTCATCGGTGATTCTCCAGTGCGCTGTATCGAAATGGGAACTTGGTGCAAGTGCAAAGTGGGGCGTCAAACATCGGCTGCCTCGCCTGTAGTCACGTTCATCAACTCTCGGGCGCCGAGTTCGAGTAACTCGCGCGCTACCGCTCGGCCGAGTTCCTCGGCCTTGTCCGGCGCACCCACTGCGCCGGTACGGATGACGTCCGAACCGTCGATGGCGGCTGCGCAGCCGCGTACCGACAGTTCGTCGAAGATTCTGCCGTCGTCGTCGAGGGATTCGACGATCTCCGCGATCGCTCCCACCGGAGCGGTGCAGCCGGCTTCCAACTCGGCGAGCAGGGCGCGCTCGGCAGTAACTGCCGCCCGGGTACCCGCGTCGTCGTGCTCGGCTAGGATCGCCGCCAATTCCACATTGGCAGAAAGGCATTCGACGGCCAGAGCACCCTGCGCCGGAGCGGGGAGCATCTGCACGGGCTCGATGTTCTCGGTGATGAGATCGAGCAGACCGATACGAGACAGGCCGGCGCGAGCGAGGATCACGGCGTCGAGTTCACCGGATTCGACCTTGCCGAGACGGCGCTGCAGGTTGCCCCGCAACGGCACGATGTCGAGGCCGAGACCGAGTGCCTTCAGCTGCGAAACACGGCGCGGCGCCGAGGTTCCCACCTTGGAACCGGCCGGAAGCTCCCCGAGGACCAGACCGTCACGGGCGACCAGCGCGTCACGCGGATCTTCGCGTGGCGGAATCGCCGCGATGACGAAACGCGGGTCCTGCGCGGTCGGTAAGTCCTTGTAGGAATGCACCGCAACGTCGACGCGGTTGTCCAGCAAGGCTTCTCGAAGCTCTGCTGTGAACACTCCGACGCCGATCTTCTGGACGGGATCGGTGGACTGGTCGCCCTTGGTCTTGATGATGACCAACTCGGCGGGATGTCCGGCCGCAATGAGGGCATCGCGCACGGTACCGGCTTGCGTGGTCGCGAGAAGACTTCCGCGAGTGCCGATCCGCAGCGGGCTCCCCGATCGAGGGGTGGTGACGCTCATGCCTGCAGGTCCCTTCCAGTGCGGTCGCCGTCCACCAGATCGGTGGGTGTGGCCACGGCCGCGGGAGATCCGGGGCTGAGTTCGAAGAGTTCGCGCAGCGCTGCTGCGTAGGAGTCGCCGCCGGGGGCCGACGCCAGTTGCTTGACGCGCACGGTCGGGGCGTGGAGCAGCTTGTCCACGACGCGTCGCACGGTGCGTGCAACCTCGTCGCGCTGCGGATCGTCCAGGCCGGGCAGACGCGAATCGAGTCGCATCAGTTCGGCTTCGACGACGTCGGCGGCGCGCTGACGCAAAGCCGTCACGGTCGGAGTGACCTCCGCGAGGCGCTGTCCGGCAAGGTAGGTCGCAAGCTCGCCGGCGACGATGGTGCGTGCGGCATCTGCGTCAGAGGCGGCGGCGCCTGCCGCTGGATCACGCTGCAGCGTCTCCATGTCGAGAACGGTCACACCCGGCAGGCCGGCGACGGCGGGATCGATGTCGCGCGGCAGCCCGAGGTCGCAGATGACGAGGTGCTTGGTGTTGTCGCGATCGGGCTCGGCGAGTGCGCGGTGCACATCCGCCAGGGTGACCACTGCCCCGACCGCGCCGGTACAGGTGACCATGACATCTGCCTGCGCCATCGCGGCCGAAAGCTGATCGAAGGCA
>NZ_JASHKY010000003.1:0-200097 GCF_030056935.1 Rhodococcus sp. IEGM 1302
GGAAGTGCAGTAATGCATGCAGGTGACTGGTACTAATAGGCCGAGGACTTACCACAAAGAAGCTACGCGTCCACTGTGCGGTATCTGAAACAACACACAGATACTGATGAGAAACCCTGTTTTCTCCATCCCCCAACACCAGAAACTGGTGTTGACGGGTGGTGAAACCAGGTGATCAGAAGAAGGTTACTGTGACAGTTTCATAGAGTTACGGCGGTCATAGCGAAGGGGAAACGCCCGGTCCCATTCCGAACCCGGAAGCTAAGCCCTTCAGCGCCGATGGTACTGCACTCGACAGGGTGTGGGAGAGTAGGACACCGCCGAACACACATTAGAGAAGCCCCCCAACCAGTACTGGTTGGGGGGCTTTCTCGTACCCAAAACACCCCCACCATCACCCGAAAGTACCTTCGCCGGCACCCCCGACTTCGAGTGAACGGTACGTTCGTCGCCTCAGATCGACCCAACGCACCGTTCGCACGATCAAAGGGGCGGGCACGCCGCCGACTCACCACCCCGTCCGGGATCGAGTGAACGACACGCTCACCCTCTTGGGCGAGGGGAACGGTACGTTCACACCATCAGGGGCGGGAACACGACTGAGGACGACAGGCACTTTGCCCGGATCAGTCGATGCCGTCGGCGGTGGCAGTCGCATACTTCGGCCGGCCAGCCGGCAGATACCTCTGAATCGTCACGCCCTTTGATGTGGCTCGCGATTCGGCCAGCTCTAGTGCGATGTCCGGTCCGGAGTCGGGAAACAGTCGCGTGCCCTGGCCTACCACCACCGGAACGATCAGCAGGATCATCTCGTCGACAAGATCGTTCGCGAAAAGCCAGCGGCACAGGTTGCCACTGCCGTGCACCTGAAGCTCACCGCCGGGTCTGGCTTTCAGTTCGCCGAGAGCTGTGGCGGTGTCACCTGAAAGGGCTGTCGTGTTCGTCCATTGCGGATCGGTGAGCGTCGTCGACGCAAGGTACTTGGGCCGCGAATTCAGTGCGCTTGCAATGGGGTTGACGTCGGGATTCTCGAACGCGCCCCAATAGCCGGCGAAGATCTCGTACGTGTGTCGCCCGAACAGGAACGCGTCAGCGCGCTGGTAGACCTGGACGAGGTAATCCATGGCTTCGGTGTCCACCAATGGCGCGGACCAGCCGCCCCGCTCGAATCCACCTCGCCGATCTTCGTCCGGCCCACCGAGTCCTTGCATCACCCCGTCGAGAGTGGCGATGGTAAAGGTCGTCAGTTTCATAGTCGTACCCATCTCCCAGGCGTCGTCGGATTTCCGCTGTGCCGATATAGACCGTCGAGAAGCGGGAAAGTCATCGAGCGAACGTGGCGTTGATCGCCTTGGACCGACCGAACGTGCCGTTCGCTCAGGGGGGAGGTGGGGTCAGGGCTGAACGGGCACGGAGTCTGACGGGCTGGTCTCGGACTCCAGGGCGTCGCACGGAATCGCGAGCTCGGTCTGTTCGAGGCGGCCGCGAAGGGTGATGTTCTCGGTGATCGACCACTGTGCAGCCTCGGCGCTGTCAGCGGCAGCCACAGCCCGACCGGATGCGGCGACGTTACCCGGAACCGTCTTGGCAACTTCGGACAGTCGCGCCGCTTCGTTGACGGGATCACCGATGACGGTGTACTCGAATCTTTCTCGCGCACCGACGTTCCCGGCTACGGCAACACCTGCGGCGACGCCGATTCCCGCGCTCACTTCCGGAACCTCGGCACGCAGGCGCTGCTGAATCTTGCGGGCAGCGGCGAGTGCGCTGCCGGCGTGATCGTCGAGTGTCGTCGGCGCTCCGAAGATCGCCAGCGCTGCGTCGCCCTCGAACTTGTTGACGAATCCGCCGTGTGCGTCGACCTCGTCGACGATGACGTCGAAGAAACGGTTGAGTAGAGCGACCACCGCCGTAGGGGAGTTGGTGGCCGCGATGGTGGTCGATCCGATGACGTCGACGAAGAGTACGGCAACGTCACGTTCTTCACCGCCGAGTTCCGGGTTTCGGCGAACCGCGTTTGCGGCAACCTCGTGTCCGACGTGGCGCCCGAAGAGGTCGCGTATTCGCTCTCGCTCGCGCAGACCCTCGGCCATGCGATTGAAGCCGGCCTGCAGTAGTCCCAGTTCCGTTCCGTCGTACACGACGACGGACGCGGTGAGGTCGCCACGGGTGACTTGTTCCATTCCTCGTCGCACGGACCGAATGGGGGCCGCGGCGGACCGGATGTTGATGTATGTCAGCCCGAGTCCGACGCACAGAGTGATCCCGCCGATGACGAGGATCGCGGTCGCAAGGGCTTGCCACGAAGCAGGCCGGATGAAGCTGAAGACCGCTACGAGCATCAGGCCGGTGACGGGAACTCCGCTTCCGAGCAGCCAGACGAGGATTGTCCGGCCGGTCAGTCCGAGAACGGCAGCCTTGCGGGGTGCTCCGGATTCGAGTGCACGCGCAGCAATCGGGCGGAGTGCGAACTCGCTGAGCAGGTAGCAGAAAGCGCACGTGGTGATACCGCTGAAAGCTACGGTGAACAGAACTTTCGGAATGGCGTCGGGGTCGACGATTCCGTACATGGTGGTGAAGGTGATGAGCGCGGCCGTCCACAGGACGGCTTGCACTCGGGTCAGTCGCCACGGCCCGCGCAGCGCCGCGCGTTGATTCTGCTCTGTCGGTGGGTGATCCTCGGTGGCCCATCGAAGATCCCGCATCAGCCGTTTGGTGCCCCACAGAAGTCCGATGAGAAAGACACACCCGATGAAGACGGGCACGGCAATGAAGTTGATCCATGCGAATTCGGGGTGGATGATCTCGGGTCCGGGAACCACGAATCCGATGAGCACGATCGCCAGTACCGCTCCGATCAGGTTTGTGACCAGGAGGGGCGCGGTGAGTAGTGCCTGGACGCGGATTCGGCGGCGCCTGGGGCTTTCGTCGGTGGATCCGAGCAGCCACGACCCCAGGGGCGCACTCGGGACACGGCTTCGCTGCATAGTGTGTCGAGAGTAGTCGTAATGATCGCTTAGGGTGGTCCGGTGCGCCTAGTTATTGCTCGTTGCCGTGTCGACTATGTGGGACGCCTGACCTCCCACCTCCCTACCGCAAGACGACTGCTGTTGGTCAAAGCCGACGGCTCGGTCAGTATCCATGCCGACGATCGGGCGTACAAGCCGCTCAACTGGATGAGTCCGCCGTGCTGGTTGGTCGAGACCACCGGGGACGGCGACGACATCCTGTGGGTCGTCACCAACAAGGCGGGCGAGGAACTGCGGATCACTCTCGAAGAGGTCGAGCACGATTCGTCGTATGAACTCGGTCTCGATCCGGGATTGATCAAGGACGGTGTCGAGGCACACCTTCAAGAACTTCTGGCGGAGCATGTCGAGACACTCGGCCCCGGCTACACGTTGGTGCGGCGTGAGTACATGACGGCCATCGGGCCGGTCGATCTTCTGGTCCGAGACGCGGACGGTGCATCGGTGGCGGTGGAGATCAAGCGTCGCGGCGAGATCGACGGCGTCGAGCAGTTGACGCGCTACCTCGAATTGCTCAACCGCGATCCGCTGCTCGCGCCGGTCACGGGAGTTTTTGCAGCGCAACAGATCAAGCCGCAGGCAAAGACTTTGGCCAACGACCGTGGGATCCGTTGCCTGGTCCTTGACTACGAGGCCTTGCGGGGCACCGAAAGCACCGAGTTCCGCCTCTTCTGACGCTGTTTAGACTCGAACCATGCCGCGCCGCAAACCTTCGCCGAAGCAAACCCGTCGAACGGATACTCGGCGTGCTCGGGATTCGAGCGCGGAGTCGGCGTCACCAAGCGGCGTGTTGTTCGGCGGAGCGCTGGTCCGGGAGGAACCCGGGCCGGGCGGTGAAATGTACATGGTGAGGCCGATACCCGGCTCCAACGCGACGAAGTTCTATCGATGCCCCGGTTGTGATCACGACATCAGACCCGGCGTCGCTCACGTGGTGACGTGGCCTTCGGAACCGGGCGGCGCGAACGAGCGTCGACACTGGCACACCGGATGCTGGTCAGGCCGCGGTACGCGCAGCCTGACCAGACGGTGGTCCTGAGCGTCGATCAGTTCCTGGACTGGGCTCGCTGCTCGACGGCGCGGGTGTCGATCTCGGCGGTGTTCGTCTCGTCCGAGTCCTCGAGAACGTCGTCTTCGTCGATACTCGGTTCTGATTTGACCTTATCTGAGTCGACCGGATCTGCGTCGGCCTTCTTGTCTTCGATCTCGAGATCTTCCTCGGCTTCGACGATGACCGGAGCGGGCGGTGCATCGAGGAGTTCGCTCTCCCGGTTGACCGATGCGAGCATAGCCGGAACCGAATCGAGTTGTCCGCGAATACCCAAGAGCTGAGCCAGGATTCGGCCTCGGAGAACGCGCAGTTCTTCGGTGAGTTCCTTCGCGTGAGCGATCTTGCGCTCTGACTGATCAGTGGCGGCCTGCAGCCTGCGCTGGGCCTCGTGCGACGCATCGGCGAGTCGACGCTCGGCCTCTGCTTTGCTCGACGACTCCAGCTCGTTGACGGCGGCGACGACCTTGGCGCGGCGCTCCGACATCGAGATGTCGAAGTCTTCGCGGATCTGAGTGCGCTTGGCCTCGGACTCGGCAGCCAGTCGATCCCGCTCGGCCTGCGCGGCTTCGACGATCCGGGCGGCTTCGGTACGGGCCTGCGCCATGGTCTGCTCGTGCATGGTTTCCATCGCGTTGCGACGGTCCTCGAGTTCGGCGATCAGCGACTCGTAGTGACCACGAAGGCGGGCGCCGTCCTGTTCGGCGATGGAGGTCATCTCGGCTGCGTCGGCCTCGGCCTTCGCGCGCACCTCCGAGGCCTCGTCGGAGGCAAGGCGCAGCATGCGGCTGATGCGATCGCTCATGCCCTCCGCAGTGGTGGGCGGTACCGAGAGGCGGTCGACGTCCTTGCGGAGGTCGTCGATGTCGTCGCGTGCATCGTCGAGCTGCTTGGCGAGGTCACGGGCCTGCGCAGCGGCAGCATCACGATCAGCCGCGGTAACTCGCAGCTCCGCGTCGAATCGCTCGAAGTAGTTGCGTACCTCGTCGCGGTCGTATCCCTTCCGTGCGATCTGGAACGGAAGTTGGATCGAACCGCGGTCCTGCTCGTATGCCATGGCGACAATCTACCTGGCATACGAGCTGGAGTCGGGTCTGCTAGTGGCTCGCGTCGGGTTCGACCAGTTCCACCAGGACGCCGCCGGCGTCCTTCGGGTGGATGAAGTTGATGCGCGAGTTGGCCGTACCGCGTCGGGGAGCGTCGTACAGCAACCGAACCCCGCGGTCGCGAAGCTCGGCGGAGATGGCGTCGATGTCGGTGACCCGGTAGGCGAGCTGCTGGAGTCCAGGGCCGCTTCGGTCGATGAACTTGGCGATGGTCGAGTTCTCGTCCAGAGGAGCGAGCAGCTGAACGGCAGTGGATCCGGCGGGGGAGCCGACGACGGAGAGCATGGCCTCACGCACGCCCTGCGATTCGTTGATTTCCTCGTGGGTCGACACCATGCCCAGGTGCTGCGTGTACCACGCGATTGCCACGTCGAGATCGGGCACCGCGATTCCGACGTGATCGATCGCGACGACGAGGTCGGACGACAAAGGTGCGAGTGCAGAACTGGGGGAGGTCTGTGTCATACCTTTCACGGTAGCGCTACCGTTTGAGGAGTACACGTCGGGATGTGACTTGGCTCTTAGGCCGCACGGAACCGACGACTATCTCTCTTTTGCAGCCGGAGGAAATCGTGACCAGTTCTGTGATTGTTGCGGGAGCTCGTACCCCGATGGGTCGACTCCTCGGATCGTTGAAAGACCTCTCCGGGTCCGACCTCGGCGGCATCGCTATCAAAGGCGCCCTCGACAAGTCCGGAGTCGCACCCGAACAAGTCGACTACGTCATCATGGGACAGGTCCTCACCGCCGGCGCCGGCCAGATGCCCGCCCGCCAAGCCGCCGTCGCCGCCGGCATCCCCATGAACGTCCCCGCCCTGAGCATCAACAAAGTGTGCCTGTCCGGCATCGACGCCATCGCCCTCGCCGACCAACTCATCCGCGCCGGCGAATTCGACATCGTCGTCGCCGGCGGGCAGGAATCGATGTCCCGCGCACCCCACATGCTCGAAAAAAGCCGCGAAGGCTTCAAATACGGCGACGTCACCCTCCGCGACCACATGGCCTACGACGGCCTCCACGACATCTTCACCGACCAGGCCATGGGCCTGCTCACCGAACAAGTCAACCAACAAGAAACCGCCCACATCACCCGCGCCGAGCAGGACGCCTTCGCCGCCGCCTCACACCAGAACGCGGCCCGCGCCTGGAAAGACGGCCTCTTCGACAACGAAGTCGTCCCCGTCTCCATCCCCCAACGCAAGGGCGAGCCCATCGTCTTCGCCCAGGACGAAGGCATCCGCGCCGACACCACCACCGAATCCCTCGGCAAACTGCGTCCCGCGTTCAGCAAGGACGGCACCATCACCGCCGGCTCCGCCTCCCCGATCTCCGACGGCGCCGCCGCCGTCGTGGTGATGAGCAAAACCAAGGCCGAAGAACTCGGCCTGACCTGGATCGCGGAAATCGGCGCCCACGGCGTCGTCGCCGGACCGGACTCCACCCTCCAGTCCCAGCCCGCCCGTGCCATCGCCAAGGCCTGCGCGAAGGAAGGCATCGACCCCACCGACCTCGACCTCGTCGAAATCAACGAAGCATTCGCCGCCGTCGGGATCGCCTCCACCCGCGAACTCGGCCTCGACCCCGCCAAGGTCAACGTCAACGGCGGCGCCATCGCCGTCGGACACCCCCTCGGCATGTCCGGCGCCCGCATCGCCCTGCACCTCGCCCTCGAACTGCAACGCCGCGGCGGCGGCATCGGCGCAGCCGCACTCTGCGGCGGCGGCGGACAAGGCGACGCACTCATCGTCCGCGTCCCCAAGGCCTGAGTGTCTAAATACACCTGAACGAGCGCTCTCGCTCGGCGACGCCCCGTGGTTTTGCTCACACAACTACGGGGCGTCGTAGTTGTTCGGGCACAATGGCCTCATGGCGAACATCTTTGACGTATCCACTCCCGCGAAACGCTTCCGTCTGGTGGCGTGGTGGGAAGCTGTGACCTGGGCGGCCTTGCTGGTTGCCATGTTCTTCAAGTGGGTCCTCGGACACGAAGAAGCGATTCGCATCCCCGGAATGGTCCACGGAACCGCCGGCTTCCTGGTGTTCATCGTTGTTGCACTCCTGACCGCGTGGTCGCTCAAGTGGGACGTCAAGACCACGATCCTTGCGCTGATCTCGAGCGTTCCGCCCTTCGGCACCGTCATCTTCGAACGCTGGGCAGTGCGAAACGGCAAGCTCGGTGAGCTGTCCACGGAGTTCGATGCGTCCAAGGGCAACGCGGCGCTCGTCTGACTGCTGCATCCCTCTACGTAGCTTCTCGCAACTCGTGACAAACTGGGAGCCGTGACTCGACCAGGTTCCAGGCCCCCCGCGCGTTCGTCCGCAGTTGCTGCCGCCATGAGCGGCGCAGTCGACTTGTCCGCCTTCAAAGAGCGGGCCACGGCCCCACCACCGCCGCGTAACACCAGCGGCGACGGGGCCGTTTCTGCTGTCTCCGGGGCAGTGATCGAGGTGACCGAGGAGAACTTCGAAAGCGAAGTCCTGCTGAAGTCGAGCCAGGTGCCGGTGATCGTCAACATCGGTGGCCGCGCATACGAGCCCTCGGTCGTGTTCACCGAAGTTCTCGAATCATTTGCAGCGCGAGCCGGTGGCAAGTGGATTCTTGCCAACGTCGACGTCGACGTGAGCCCTCGTATCGCGCAGGCATTCGGCGTCCAGTCGGTTCCGACGGTTGTTGCTGTCGCGGCTGGTCAGCCGTTGGCCGATTTTCAGGGCGCTCAGCCAGAGGCGCAGCTCAGCCAGTGGTTCGACGCAGTCCTCCAAGCTGTCGAGGGCAAGTTGAGTGGGCCGGTCTCCGACGCGGACGAACCGGTGGAGGAGGTCGAGGATCCTCGCTTCGTGGCCGCTGAAACCGCGCTGGACGAGGGCGATCTCGACGCCGCCATCGCTGCGTACCAGGAAATTCTCGACGCCGAACCCAACAATGCGGAGGCCAAGAGCGCTGTCCGCCAGGTGAAGTTCATGGCTCGGGTTCAGGGTGTCGATCCCGAGTCGATTGCGGCCGCGGATGCTGATCCGTCCGATCTCGAACTGCAGTTCGCTGCGGCCGACCTGGAAATGTTCGCCCAGCAACCCGAGGCGTCGTTCGCCCGCTTGATCTCGGTGGTCTCGCGAACTGCCGGCGACGACAAGGCTGCCGCTCGGACGCGCCTGCTCGAACTGTTCGAACTGTTCGACCCGGCAGAACCGATCGTCATCGCGGCCCGTCGTAAGTTGGCTTCCGCTCTCTACTGACGTGTGGACCGGCAGTCGCTACTCCGTGTAGCGGCTGTCGCACACTTCCCGGCCACCGAGAACGCCGGTCCGGAACGCGTCGACACGTGCGAACCCGCTCGGAACCGTCTCACCGTTGACATCACTGGCAGCCAGGCCGTCGGTCAGCAGCCCCGATACGGCTTCGTCGAGGTCGCCGGGGGAGAGTGTGACCTGTGCTCCGGACGCCGCGGCGTTGGTGGGACTGAGCGCTGCGGTGATGACGCCGGACAGGCAGGCGGCGCGCAGGGCAGTCTGCGGAGTGTCGAGCGATTGGCCGTTCTCCTTCTGCATCGCGAGGGTGTACCTCGACGCGAGCAGGACATAGGCGTTGTAGTCACCGGTGATGTTGGTCTGGATCAACTCGCGTCGCCCGACGCGACCCGGCGTGCCGCGCTCGGCAAGGTCGTCGACGCTGATTCCGATGGTGTTCGTCGACGGGCAGTACGAGACGGGTTCGGTCGCAACGGCATCGCTGCACCCGGTGTCTGCGCCGGTGAACACGACCTTCGGCGGCTCGGGTAGATCGAAGATCGCTTGGAAGGTCTTCACGAACTCGTCGAGAGTTGCCTCGGTGACGGGCAGTTCTCCGGAATCGTTGCCTTCGGCGAACTGCTGCGGGAGGTCTGCACGTCGTGACTCGATTTCGTCGGCGTCCATCTTCGCGCACGCACCGGCGCCGTCGGTGAAGCCGATCTGAGTGGCGGTGACGCGCTCGAACGCCGAACCATGGTGGCTCTCAGGATCATTAGGGTCTTCGTCGCGGATGGCGACCGCCGACGCCAACACCTTGTTGAGTCCGTCGGAGGTGTTCATCGTGAAGTGCGCGGCCTTGTCCTCGGCGACGTGCCGCAAGAAGGCGCCACCGAAACAGTCGGCTTGCTGTTCGCGCACCAGGGCTGCGTCTCGTTTACCGCCGACGATCCCGGCCTTGCGTTGAACGGCATGGCCGTACTCGTGCGCAAAGATGAACGCGACGGCCACTTCACCGAACTTCTCCCGCACCTCGGGCAGCAGCAATTCACGATCCCAACCGATGGTGTGATCGATGCTGCAGTACCCGGCGTTGATGAGTTCTTCGGTGGTCTCCTCACAGAAGTCCGGGCCGTTCGATTCGGTGGGGTCCCACGAGATCAGCTCGTCGACCGGTTCGAAGGGCTTGTCGAACAGAGCCGGGTACTCGGCGGCCCAGTAGGTTTCGATGTCTGTGATGGCGTTGGCTGCCAGCGCGTCGATGTCCCCGCCGTCGGTGCCGGTGATTGCTCGGTCGGCGTTGGGGGCTCCCGGACGCAACCCACTTGGTCCTGCCGTTGCGTCGAGTCCGGCGACGCGGAAGGGATCGTGATAAATCGAGACGGCGTGGCCACTCGTTCCCTGGGCACAACCGGCGAGCAGTGCTGCCACTGCCAACAGTGACGACGTGACAATGACTACTCGCCGGCCGACCATCAACGCTCCAGACTTATCCAAATCGCTCCAGCAGCTGGCAGCGCCACCTGTGCGGAGGCTGGCCGACCGTGCCACGAATGCGACGTTGCTGTGACCGCTCCGAGGTTCCCGACTCCGGAGCCGCCGTACACCTCGGCATCGGTGTTGAGAATTTCCACCCATCGGCCGGGCTCTGGTAGCCCGACGCGGTAGCTCGAGTGCTCACTGCCCGAGAAGTTGAACAGGCAGGCGACAATCGAACCGTCAGTACCGTAACGCAGAAAACTGAGGACGTTGTTCTCGGTGTCGTTGGCGTCGATCCAGGAGTATCCACCGGGCGAGGTGTCGAGGGTCCACATGGCCGGATGACGTCGATACGCGGAGTTGAGATCGCCGACCAGTCGCTGGACGCCGCGATGGAGAGTGCCGGTGTACTGATCGTCGAGCTGCCACCAGTCGAGGCCGCGTTCTTCGGACCATTCCGCACTCTGACCGAACTCCTGTCCCATGAACAGCAGTTGCTTGCCAGGATGCGCCCACATGTATGCAAGCAGTGAGCGCAGGCCGGACGCCTTGGCGAAGTCGTCGCCGGGCATCCGGGTCCACAGAGTTCCCTTGCCGTGCACCACTTCGTCATGACTGATCGGCAGCAGGTAGTTCTCGCTCCACGCGTACATCAGCGAGAAAGTGATCTCGTGATGGTGGTAGGTCCGGTGCACCGGGTCGTGACCGAGGAACCCGAGGGTGTCGTGCATCCACCCCATGTTCCATTTCATGTTGAATCCGAGGCCACCGACATTGGTCGCCCGTGTGACTCCGGGCCACGCCGTCGACTCCTCGGCGACGGTGACGACTCCTCGATGGTTCTTGTGGACGGTTGCATTCATTTCCTGCAGGAACGCAACGGCTTCGAGATTCTCGCGGCCGCCATGGATGTTGGGAGTCCAACCACCTTCCGGACGTGAGTAGTCCAGGTACAGCATGGAGGCGACGGCGTCGACGCGAAGTCCGTCGATGTGGAACTCCTCGAGCCAGAAGAGTGCATTGGCGACGAGGAAGTTCCGCACCTCGCGGCGACCGAAGTCGAATACGTATGTGCCCCAGTCCAACTGCTCGCCGCGACGCGGATCGGCGTGCTCGTACAGGGGAGTTCCGTCGAAACGAGCCAGGGCCCACTCGTCTTTGGGGAAGTGTGCAGGCACCCAGTCGACGATGACACCTATCCCTGCGGCGTGCAGGTGGTCGACGAACCAGCGGAAGTCGTCCGGGGTGCCGAAGCGGGAGGTCGGTGCGTAGTACGAGGTGACCTGGTATCCCCACGATCCACCGAACGGATGCTCGGAGACGGGCAGCAGTTCGATGTGGGTGAATCCGGTTTCGGTGACGTAGACGGCGAGTTGCTCGGCCATCTGCCGGTAGTCGAGTCCGGGACGCCACGATCCGAGGTGCACCTCGTACACGCTCATCGGGGACTGCGAAGGATCGACACCGGCGCGGGTTTCGAGCCAGGCCGCGTCGTTCCACTCATGCGAACTGGTGGTCACTCGCGATGCAGTCGCCGGCGGGACCTCGGTACCGAATGCCATGGGATCGGCCTTGTCGCGAACGGAGCCGTCGTGGCCGTGGACCCGGAACTTGTACAGCGAACCGACTGCGATGTCGGGCAGGAAGAGTTCCCAGACCCCAGTGGATCCGAGGACTCGCATGGGGGCAAATTGCCCACTCCACCCGTCGAAGTCGCCGACGACGGTCACGCCGCGGGCGGCCGGAGCCCAGACGGCGAACGAGGTGCCGTCGACGGGTCCGTCCGGTGTCTCGTAAGAACGCGGATGTGCGCCGAGGATGTCCCACAGTCGTTCGTGCCGACCTTCGCCGAACAGGTGAAGGTCGAGTTCACCGAGAGTCGGCAGGAATCGGTAAGGGTCGGCTGCGAGAACCGTGTGTCCACCCGGGTACGTCACGGAATAGCGATAGTCGATCAGGTCGGGGTAGGGGACCAGAGCCACGAAGATTCCGTTCGAAACATGTTCGAGAGGAAAGTCTTTGCCGCCGATGACGGCGCTGACGGACTCGGCGTTGGGACGCAACGCTCGCAGAACGGTGCCGTCGGCGTGGGGATGGGCGCCGAGGACACTGTGCGGATCGTGATGTTCACCGCGCGCCAACAGCTCCAGATCGTGATTGTCCGGTGCGATACCCGAAGGGAACTTCTCGGTTGACATCACTTGCCTCCACCTGCGCGGTGCGCATTGCGTGCTTGGTAGGCCAGAGAGATCCGGGCCGGATACGGAACCGGTGGGAGCGCGAGGATGTGCGCCACCGAACGCCAGGGCTCGAGGCGGACGAAATTGGCTTGGCCCCAATTGAACTGCTCACCGGTTACCTCGTCGAGCACGGTCATGTGGTCGTGCCATTCGCGTCCGAGCGCCGGCATGTCCAACCAGACGGTGCCCTCTTCTGCAGCGAACGGGTTGAGGTTGATCACCGTCAGGACGGCGTCACCGGTCGAGGCGTCGAACTTCGAGTAGGCGATCAACGCGTCGTTGTCGATGTGGTGAAAGTGCAGGTTCCGCAACTGTTGCAGGGCCGGATGTGCACGCCGGATGCGGTTGAGCGCGGTGATCCACGGCTCGAGAGACTCGCCTCGCGCTGCTGCTTCGGCGAAACGGCGCGGCCGAAGTTGGTATTTCTCGGAGTCGAGGTATTCCTCGCTGCCGGGGCGAACGGCTTGGTGTTCGTAGAGTTCGTAACCGGAGTAGACGCCCCACGTCGGCGCCAGGGTGGCGGCGAGAGCTGCTCGCAGTGCAAACATTCCGGGCCCACCGTGCTGGAGGGACTCGTGCAGGATGTCCGGCGTGTTCACGAAGAGGTTCGGTCGGGCTTCGTCGGCCTTCGCCGCCAGCTCGTTACCGAATTCGGTGAGCTCCCACTTCGCAACTCGCCAGGTGAAGTACGTGTACGACTGCGTGAACCCGCGCCGGGCAAGGCCGTACATGCGCGCCGGACGAGTGAAAGCCTCGGCGAGGAACAAGACGTCGGGGTCGGTTTTCTTGACCTCCGAGATGAGTGTCTCCCAGAAGTTGGGCGGCTTGGTGTGCGGGTTGTCGACACGAAAGATCTTGACTCCGGCGTTGATCCAGTGGCGGACCACGCGCAGGATTTCCTTGTCCAGACCGCGAGGATCGGTGTCGAAGTTGATCGGGTAGATGTCCTGATACTTCTTGGGCGGGTTCTCGGCGTAGGCGATGGTGCCGTCGGGAAGGACGTTGAACCACTCCGGATGCTTCTTGGCCCATGGATGATCCGGGGCGCACTGCAGCGCGAGATCCAATGCCACTTCGAGATCGAGCTTGCGGGCCGCAGCGACGAAGGCCTTGAAGTCCTTGAGCGTGCCGAGTTGCGGGTGAACCGCGTCGTGCCCGCCGTCGACCGAGCCGATGGCCCACGGCGAGCCGACGTCACCGGGTTCGGGAGTGAGAGTGTTGTTGCGTCCCTTGCGGTTGATCTCGCCGATGGGATGGATCGGCGGAAGGTAGACGACGTCGAAACCCATTGCGGCGATGCGGGGTAGGTCTTCGGCCGAGGTTCGGAAAGTACCGTGTTGCGGCACCCCGTTCTCGTCCCAACCGCCCGTCGAGCGGGGGAAGAACTCGTACCACGATCCGAACAGTGCACGGTTGCGATCGACGACGACGGGGTGGGACTCGCCCTTGGTGACCAGTTCACGGAGCGGAGTGGCGCGGAGCAGTTCGGCGACGTCGGAGGCGAAGGCCGGCGCGACGCGAGCAGTCAGCGCCTGATCGCTGCGCAGCGACGCCGTGACGGCCTCGAGCCTGGACCTGTTGCCCCGCGGTACCTCGTGCGCGGCCTGTTCGAACAGGCGCGCACCGATTTCCAGGTCGTTGGCCAACTCGGCCGCCCCTTGCCCGACGGCGAGTTTCGCTTCCACGGCGTGCTTCCAGGTGGCGATGGGATCGCTCCACGCCTCGATCCGGAACGACCACATACCTTCGGCGGACGGTGTGAACACCGCGTCGACGGTGTCCGGTTCGGTGCCGGGGTCCATCGGAATGCGCAGCGGCTTGGTACCGCGCGGACCACGCACGACCAAAGTGGCGGAAATGGCGTCGTGGCCTTCTCGCCACACGGTTGCGTGCACTGGGAAGACTTCACCGACCACGGCCTTTGCCGGATAGTTACCCGAGATCTCGGGTACCACGTCGTCGATACCGAGGCGTCCTGACACGGGAAGCTCCATTTCTGGTGATGGATCGCGGTAAAACTTTCTTTCGCCGGGTTCAACCGTAGTGGGTGCGGCGCTGGAGTGCTGATAACGACGAATGCGGGTCTGTCGGTGGTCAGGTCGGCTCGGGCGTTCGGTTCCACCGGACAGAGTGCAAGGAACTCGACTAGGGTTCGCGGGGTGAAAGCCTTGCGTCGGTTCACTGTCCGAGCCCACCTTCCGGAGCGCCTCGCCGCGCTCGGCCCCCTGTCCACCAACCTTCGGTGGTCGTGGCATCCCGAGACACAGGATCTGTTCTCGCGACTCGACCCCGAACTCTGGCAAGCAGTCCAGTTCGATCCGGTCCGCATGCTCGGGGAAGTCGACCCCACCCGTCTCGACGAACTCAGCAGTGACGAGGCATTTCTCGGTGACCTCGACACTGCAGCAGCCGATCTCGATGCTTATCTGAGCACCCCGCGTTGGTATCAGTCCCAGCAGGCCAAGGGCACATCGTTAGCCGGCGGAATTGCGTACTTCTCCATGGAGTTCGGAGTCAGCGAAGTTCTGCCCAACTACTCCGGTGGATTGGGCATCCTGGCGGGCGATCACCTCAAGGCCGCGTCCGACCTCGGGCTGCCGCTCATCGGCGTCGGACTGCTCTACCGATCCGGCTACTTCCGCCAGTCGCTGACCGCCGACGGTTGGCAGGCCGAGCACTACCCGCCGCACGACCCTCAAGGGTTGCCTCTTCGTTTGCTGACGGACGCAGGCCCGGCTTCCGAAGACGGATCGCCGGTCGTCATTCACGTCGCCATGCCCGGTGGCCGGGTGCTGCGTGCGCGAGTGTGGATCGCTCAGGTCGGACGAGTGCCGTTGCTGCTGCTCGATTCCGACATCGCCGAGAACGACGCGGATCTGCGCGGCGTCACGGACCGTCTCTACGGCGGGGACCAGGATCACCGCATCAAGCAGGAGATCCTCGCGGGTATCGGCGGCGTCCGCGCGGTGCGCGCCTACACCGCGGCGTACGGATTGCCCGATCCCGAGGTGTTCCACATGAACGAGGGGCATGCCGGATTCCTCGGCATCGAACGGATTCGGGAACTTGTCACCACCAGCGGTCTGGACTTCGATTCGGCTCTGGCCGCGGTCCGTGCCGGAACGGTCTTCACGACGCACACTCCGGTTCCCGCCGGAATCGACCGCTTCCCGGCGGACCTGGTCCGTCACTACTTCGGCGGAGCGAACGGCGAGAACGAATCGAGTTTGCTTCCCGGCCTGACCGTCGACCGCATCGTCGGGATGGGGCGTGAAGCCGATCCTTCGATCTTCAACATGGCGCACATGGGTCTTCGCCTGGGCCAGCGAGCCAACGGCGTCTCGAAGTTGCACGGCATCGTCAGCCGCGACATGTTCAACGGTCTCTGGCCGGGCTTCGACGCCGACGAGGTGCCGATCGGTTCGGTCACCAACGGTGTTCACGCGCCGACGTGGGCGGCGCCGGAGTGGATGGACGTGGCCAGGCGGATCGTCGGTCAGGAGCAACTCGAAGAAGCACGCGGGTGGGAGCGCCTGCACGAGTTGTCGGCAACCGAACTGTGGGAAACACGTAATGCGTTGCGCGGCAAGTTGGTCGACGAAGTTCGTCGTCGCGTCCGAGCGTCCTGGCTCGAACGCGGCGCGACCGAGGCCGAACTCGGCTGGACCACTGGAGTATTCGATCCCAACGTCTTGACAGTCGGATTCGCCAGGCGCGTTCCGACGTACAAGCGGTTGACGCTGATGCTGCGTGATCCCGAGCGTCTGCGTGCGATGTTGCTCGACGAGAAACGTCCGGTGCAGTTGGTGGTGGCCGGCAAGTCGCACCCCGCCGACGACGGCGGTAAGGCACTCATCCAGCAGGTCGTGCGGTTCGCCGACGAAGCGGATGTGCGTCACCGCATCGTCTTCCTGCCTGATTACGACATGTCGATGGCCCGCTACTTGTACTGGGGCTGCGACGTGTGGCTCAACAACCCGCTTCGCCCCCTCGAGGCGTGCGGTACTTCCGGCATGAAATCCGCGCTCAACGGCGGCCTCAACCTCTCCATTCGCGACGGATGGTGGGACGAGATGTACGACGGCGAGAACGGGTGGGCCATTCCGACGGCCGACGGTGTTCTCGACGACGTGCGGCGTGACGATCTGGAAGCCAGCGCCCTCTACGAACTTCTCGAGCACGCGGTACTGCCGACGTTCTACGACCGTGATGCAGCCGATCTGCCGACGCGCTGGGTCGAGAGGGTTCGCCACACCCTCGAGAATCTGGGCCCGAAGGTGTTGGCATCACGCATGGTTCGTGACTACGCCGTCGACTACTACGCCCCTTCGGCGGAATCAGCTCGAGCGGTAGTGGCGGATGATTTTGCCGGCGCGCGTGAGGTGGCCGAGTTCCGTCGTCGCATCGAATCGCAGTGGCCGTCGGTCGTCGTCGAGCAGGTGGACGGTTCCGGCTTGCCGGACACTCCGGAGATCGGTGCGACCATCTCTTTGAAGGCCAAGGTCCGCCTCGGCGGCTTGTCGGTCTCGGATGTGGAGGTTCAGGCAGTCCTGGGACGCGTCAGCCCAGGCGAGGAACTCACCGACGTGGTGACGTTCCCGATGACGCACTTCGGCGCCGAGGACGGAACCGAGATCTTCGAAGCCGAGGTTGCGCTTCCGGTCTCCGGCTCCGTGGGATACACCGTGCGGGTGCTGCCGCATCACCGGTTGTTGGTCGATGCGTCCGAACTCGGGTTGGTGACCACTCCGAGCGTCTGACGTATTGCATTCTGCCCCGGTCCGTTCGGTCGGTACCGGGGCAGAATTGTGCCCGCGTGAGAACCGGCTCAGGGACGTGAGTCGCGGATGCGGGTGAGCGCCTTGCGGACGACTTCGGGGTTGGTCGTCTCCCAGAACGGCGGCAGCGATGCGCGAAGGTAACCCGCGTATCTCGCCGTGGCCAGACGCGGATCGAGCACGGCCACCACGCCCTTGTCGTCGGTGCTACGAAGCAGACGGCCGACGCCCTGTGCCAGGAGCAGCGCCGCGTGATTGGCCGAGACGCTGAGAAAGCCGTTACCGCCATGGGATTCGATAGCCTGCTGGCGAGCCATCAACAGTGGGTCGTCCGGGCGCGGGAACGGAATCCGGTCCAAGATGACGAGGCTCAGTGACGGACCCGGAACATCGACGCCTTGCCACAGGGACAACGTGCCGAACAGTGACGTGGGTTCGTCCTTGGCGAAGGCCTTGACGAGGGTGCCAGTGGCGTCGTCGCCCTGGCACAGGATGGGGGTGTCGAGGCGTTCACGCATCGCCTCCGAGGCGGCTTTGGCGGCGCGCATCGAAGAGAACAGGCCGAGGGCGCGTCCGCCCGCAGCCTCGACGAGTTCGGCGATCTCGTCGAGATAGACCGGGGAGAGGCCGTCGCGGCCGGGCGTAGGGAGGTGGCGGGCAATGTAGATGATGCCGGCCTTTGCATGGTCGAAGGGCGACCCGACGTCGAGTGAGTTCCAGCGGAAAGCCGAAGCGTCAGAAGGTGCTTCGGTGCCGATGGCGGTACCCGAGTCGGGGCGCGCGGACGATTCCGCAGGAAGACCCCAGTTGACGGCGAGACCGTCGAACGATCCGCCGACGGTCAGTGTCGCGGAAGTGAGAACGACGGTGGATTCGGCGAACAGTCGCGAGCGCAGCAATCCGCCGACCGAGAGCGGAGCCATCCGGACGGAGCGCCGCACCGATCCGCGGAACTCGTCCGAGGACAGCCAGACGACGTCCTTGCGCTTGGCCGGGTCGGGTTCGTCGAAAGCGGTGAGAATACGCACTGCACTGTCGTGGACGTCGTCGACGGACGAGAGTGCGGCGTTGCGGGCCGCAGCGGCTTCGGGATCTGCAGCAGCCATACCCGGTTTGGCCGGACCGATAGCGGTGCGCAGCGACCAGGCCGCGTCGCGGATCGCAGCCAGTGCGGGTGCCGCCCCGTCCGGGAGGCCTTCCCAGCGACCTGGGCGCAATTCCTCGAGGAGTCCAGCCCACCCCTCGCCGGCAGCTTCGAGGCGATCGGCATCCTGCTCTTCGGCGATCTTGCCGCAACGCCGGGCCGCGGCACTGATCGAGGCGGCAGTGAGATCGGCCGTGGCGACGCCGGTGACGCGGTCGACCAACTCGTGGGCCTCGTCGATCACCACGACGTCGTGGTCAGGCAGGATCTGGATGCCGGTGATGGCGTCGATCGCGAGCAGTGCGTGGTTGGTGACCACTACGTCGGCCTTCGACGCCTCGACTCGGGCGCGCTCGGCGAAGCAGTCCTCACCGACCGGGCACTGGTTCTTACCGATGCATTCGCGGGAGGTGACACTGACCTGCCGCCACGCCTGATCGGATACGCCCGGCACCAATTCGTCCCGATCACCGGTTTCGGTGTCGGAGGACCATTCGGTGAGGCGGACGACCTCCCGGCCGAGACGCGAGACCGTGAACGGATCGAACAACTCGTCCTCGGGTGGCTGCTCGGACGCGCCGGTATGGATCTTGTTCATGCACAGATAGTTGTTGCGGCCCTTGAGGATTGCGAACTCTGCGCGTCGGCCGAGTGGCTTCTTCAGGGCATCGGCGAGCCGAGGCAGATCTCGGTCGACGAGCTGACGCTGCAGCGCGATGGTGGCGGTGGACACGACCACGGTGCGTCCCGATTCGACCGCGTGGCGCAGGCTCGGAACGAGGTAGGCGAGCGACTTACCGGTACCGGTGCCGGCCTGGACGGCCAGATGCTCGCCGGTGTCGATCGAGTGCGCCACGGCGGACGCCATCGTCAGCTGACTGGTTCGTTCGGCACCGCCGAGCGACCGCACCGCTGTCTGGAGCAGTTCGGGAACGTTCGGGAGTTGATCGGCCACCCACGAAGGTTAATGGATCCCTACGTCAGAAACGTCCACGGATGATTCCCGGGGTGGTTCCCCGGCATTCGAGTCTTCTTGCGACGAGGCCTCGTCTCGCCCGATCAGCTGCACTCCCGCCTCCCGCATCTGCACCAATGCCGACTCGATCGTGGCGGTCGACACACCAGCGGTGAAGGGGAGAAGGACAGTCGTGGCGAACCCCGCGCGCGCGGCATCGACGGCCGTGGCCTTGACACAGTGATCCGTGGCAATTCCGATCACGTCGACGTCGGTGATCTCGTGGGCGCGGAGCCAGTCCTCGAGCGTCGTGCCGTCCTCGGCTGCTCCTTCGAAACCGGAGTAGGCCGCGCTGTAGGCGCCCTTGGAGAAGATCGCCGACCCGGCGACGGAAGCGTCGAACGCCGGATGGAACTCGGCGCCGGCTGTCCCGACGACGCAGTGAACCGGCCAGCTGTCGATGAAGTCGGGATTCTCGGAGAAGTGCGCCCCAGGGTCGATGTGGAAATCGCGAGTCGCGACTACGGCGTCGTACTCGTGGGAGTTGACGAAATCGTTGACGGCTCCCGCAACCGCAGCACCGCCGTCGACTGCAAGAGCTCCACCTTCACAGAAATCGTTCTGAACGTCGACAATTATCAGTGCTTTTGCACTCACTGGTGCTCACCTCCGGTGAATCGAACGGGCACAGCCGAGTCTCCGCGCGAGAGCTTGAGGCCTTCCCACGGCAGGCTCACGAGCCCTGCCTTCAGAACTGCTCTGCTCTCTTCGAGCGTCGGCGCGCTGTCGACGACCTTGCCTTCGCGAACCAGCGGGATCAGCAGTTCGGTCGCGCCGTCCGCATCGGAGACAGGTGACGGTGATCCGGCGGGGTAGATGACTTCTTCGACGATCGTTCCGGTCGGACGCACTACGCGCAGTGCCTTCTTTGCGCCGCCGCGAGATGCCTTGTTGGTGCTTCTCTTCTCGACCGCGATTCCGTCGACCTCGACAAGTTTGTAGACCATGCCGGCGGTGGGGGCGCCTGATCCGGTGACCAGGGAAGTGCCGACGCCGTACGAGTCGACGGGTTCGGCGCGCAGAGCCGCGATCGCGTACTCGTCCAGGTCGCCGGAGACGACGATGCGTGTTTTGGTAGCACCGAGATCGTCGAGTTGTTGGCGTACCTGACGAGCAAGAACGCCGAGATCGCCGGAGTCGATGCGAACCCCGCCCAGCTCGGGACCGGCAACGGCGACAGCCGTTTTCACACCCTCGGTGATGTCGTAGGTATCGACGAGCAACGTGGTGGATACGCCGAGTGCCGCGACCTGACCGCGGAATGCCGCTCCCTCGTCCGGACCGTCTTCGGTGGTGTGCAGGAGAGTGAAGGCGTGCGCGCTGGTACCTGCACTGGGTACGTCGTGACGCCGCGCGGCTTCGAGGTTGGAGGTGGCGTCGAAGCCGGCGAGATACGCGGCACGTGAAGCGGCGACGGCGGCCTGTTCGTGTGTACGACGCGAGCCCATCTCGATCATCCGTCGACCGCCCGCTGCGCTCACCATGCGGGCTGCGGCCGAAGCGATCGCGCTGTCGTGGTTGAGGATCGAGAGAATCAAGGTTTCGAGGATGACGCACTCGGCGAAAGTTCCGCGGACCGAAAGGATCGGTGATCCGGGGAAGTAGAAATCGCCCTCGCGGTAGCCGTCGATGTCACCGGAGAATCGATAGTTGCGCAGCCACTCGACGGTCGTGTCGTCGAGAAATTTTGCAACGATCGCCAGTTCCGGTTCACCGAACCGGAACTGCTCGAGTGCGTCGAGAAGGCGCTCGGTACCGGCGACGACGCCGTAGCGACGACCGTCTGGCAGCCGCCGTGCAAATACCTCGAAACTGCAGTTGCGGAAGGCAGATCCGTCGGCGAGAGCCGCCGAGAGCATGGTCAGTTCGTACTGATCGGTGAGCAGTGCGGTGCTGGCACCGGCGTCGCGGATGTCGGAAATTTGCGTAGGCACGCACACAACTCTATGCGCGAGACGACGTGGGTGGGTGTTGTCGCCTCTCGTCGCGCCGTACCCTGGATACATGGTTTTCGGCGGCGCGACCGTGTCCGGCACTTACTCGGCGAACGTAACGATGAGAGGCGCTACGGCTTCCTCTCCTCAAGCCACGCCCGAGCAGTCGGAGGCTGTTTCGACCATCGAAGCCGCAGATCGGCCCTGGGTGACCATCGTCTGGGACGACCCGGTCAATCTCATGCATTACGTGACTTACGTGTTCCAGAAGTTGTTCGGCTACAGCAAAGCCAAGGCCACCGACTTGATGATGCAGGTCCATTCGGAGGGCAAGGCCGTGGTCTCGAGCGGTTCGCGCGACAAGATGGAGGCCGATGTTCGTCGCCTCCACGCTGCCGGTCTCTGGGCCACGATGCAACGCGACGACACCTGAGAAAAGCACTTTTTCGACCGATTTGTTCGCCTAACTCGTAGACGGGAGTCCGACGCGTGCGGACGTGGAGTAGGAAGAGTTCACTCGGCGGAGTGAAGTTCAAGTCCGAGATGGACGGCCACGAGGCGGCGGTTCTGCGCTCGCTCGTGGAGTCGGTGACCGGGCTTCTCGACGAGCGCTCGTCTTCGGCGCCGGAAGACGAGCTCGCCGCGCTGACGGGTCTTCGTACCGGAAATTCGGAGACGCCCGACAATCCGGTCTTGGCGCGTTTGCTTCCCGACTTCCAGCGCACCGATCCGGACAAGGTCGCTCCGGACAGTGACGATCTCGACGACGCCGGCGCCAATGTCAACGGCGCGCTGCGCAGTTTGCACGAACCCGAGATCATCGACGCCAAGCGTGAGTCCGCTCGCATGTTGTTGGCTTCGCTTCCGGAGGCCGGCGGCAAGGTCGTTCTCACGCAGGAACAGGCCGACGCCTGGCTGTCCTCGCTCAACGACGTCCGTCTCGCGCTCGGAACCAATCTCGGCATCGACGCCGACACCCCGGAGAGCCTCGAACCCGACGACCCGCGAGCCCCGCATCTCGACGTCTATCACTGGTTGACGTGGATGCAGGACTCCCTCGTCCAGGCGCTCATGCCATGACCACAACGCGGACCGGGCCCACTGATTCACTGACAGATGTCGCCGGCCTCGCCGTCGGTCATCACCACAAGCTCGACGAGGGAGCCACTCTCGGAAGCGGCGCAGCCACCGGCTGCACGGTCGTGCTCGCGTCGGCCGGTGTGGTCGCCGGAGTCGACGTCCGGGGCGGCGGTCCGGGTACCCGCGAGACCGATCTGCTCGACCCGAGCCATTCGGTCCAGCAGGTCAATGCCGTGCTGTTGACCGGCGGTAGTGCCTACGGACTTGCCGCGGCCGACGGAGTGATGCGCTGGCTCGAGGAACACGATCACGGGATCGCGATGGGCGCTCCCGGCCAGGTGGTACCGATCGTGCCCGGCGCCGTGATCTTCGATCTGCCGGTGGGGGACTGGACCGTTCGTCCGACCGGCGATTTCGGATTCCTCGCTGCCGACACTGCTTCGCGCGAATTCGCCACGGGCACGGTCGGCGCGGGGGTAGGTGCCAGAGCCGGAGCGCTCAAGGGTGGGGTGGGAACGGCCAGCGTCGTGATCGCCGACGGCCCCGCCGAGGGGACGACGGTCTCCGCCTTGATCGTGGCGAATCCGGTGGGTTCGGTCTTCGACCCCAGAACAGGCCTGCCGTGGGGCGTCGGCTCGGACGGCGCGGAGTCGTTCGGCCTCAGGCTCCCCGACGCGTCCGAACTCGCGTCGGCCAACGCCGTTGCAGCCAAGGGAACCGTCCTCAACACCACGATCGGTGTGGTCGCCACTGACGCCGCCTTGACGAAAGCCGGGTGCCGACGCGTCGCCGTCGCAGGTCATGACGGCCTGGCCCGAGCAATTCGGCCCGCACATTCGCCGCTCGACGGCGACACGATCTTTGCGCTCGCCACCGGTGATCACACTCCGAATTCGGAGATCACGGTTCCGGACGCTTTCCCGAACGATCTGCCGATACTCGACGCGGTGTGCGCGGCTTCGGCCCAGGTGGTCGAACGTGCGATCGTCACAGCGATTCTCGACGCCACGTCGGTAGCCGGAATCCCGAGTTACCGCGAACTCTTCCCGTCCGCATTTCTCTAGGCAGCACTCCTGGAATCGGCGGTAATCTCGAATTGAGCCTGGTCGCGAGTGACCGGATCAGAAAACCGGATCGACGGTGGAGGACGCACACGATGACGATGGATTTCAACAGTCCGGACTTCGGCACCCGGACGCCGGCACCGAAATCCGGTCCGCCCTCGGTGTGGAAGCAGTCGGCCGTGTTGGTGGGCGGCTTCGCGATCCTGCTCTACGTGATCGAGATCGTGGATGTCATCTCCGGTCAGAATGTCCAGAACGCCGGCGTCACCCCGCGCACGCTCGACGGCCTGTGGGGAATCCTGTTCGCCCCGGTGCTGCACGACGACTGGGGTCATCTGATCGCCAACACCATTCCGGTGCTGATCCTCGGATACCTCGTGCTGGTGTCGGGAATTGCGCGGGGACTCGCGGCGACCGGCATCATCTGGGTGATCGGCGGCGTCGGGACCTGGTTGTTCGCCGGCTCGAACTCGAATCACGTCGGTGCGTCCGTGCTGATCTTCGGCTGGGTCACCTACCTGCTGGTGCGCGGGTTCTTCACGCGGAGCTTCACACAGATCCTGATCGGCGTTGCCGTCTTCGTCGTGTACGGCGGAGTGCTGTGGGGCGTTCTGCCGAGCGATCCACGGGTTTCCTGGCAAGGACATCTGTTCGGAGCGATCGGCGGCGTGGTGGCCGCCTGGGCGCTCACGTCGGGGGAGAGGGCCAAGCGCGCCGGGTCGGCGCCGGCCGTTCGACCACCGAGTTTCTGAACGGACGTGGGTCACACCCTCACTGCGGTGTGACTTCGACGCGCCAAAACCACCAAGAGCTTTTTCCCAGACGGGTAGACGTGGCAGCATGACCGGTATGCGCATGACCGTCCTGGGGTGTTCCGGCAGCGTCACGGGTCCGGATTCACCGGCTTCGGGATACCTGCTCACGGCACCGGGAACTCCGCCGCTCGTGATCGACTTCGGCCCGGGAGTTCTTGGGGCGTTGCAGCGATACGCCGATCCGGGCGAGGTGACGATCCTGCTTTCGCACCTTCATGCGGACCACTGTCTCGACATGCCCGGCCTGCTCGTCTGGCGTCGCTATCACCCCAACCCGCCGGTCGGCCGGGCTCTGGTTTACGGCCCCACCGACACCGCGTGCCGCATCGGAGTGTCCTCCGCCGAGTGCGCCGGCGAGATGGACGACATCTCCGACACCATCGACGTCCGGCTCTGGGCCGAGAACGAGCCGGTGACGTTCGGTGAACTGAGCGTCGTCGCCCGCCGGATGAATCATCCACCCGAGGCTTACGGTTTCCGGATCACCGGCGCCGACGGCCGCGTCCTCGTCTATACAGGCGACACCGGTATGTGCGACAACGTCGTCGAACTCGCGCGTGGTGCAGACGTGTTGCTCTCCGAAGCGTCGTGGACCGACAGTCCGGATCGCCCCGAGGGAGTTCACCTCTCCGGTAAGGAAGCCGGCCGTGTGGCTGCCCTCGCCGGCGTCAAGGAACTTCTCCTCACGCACATCCCGCCGTGGACATCGCGTGAAGACGTGATCGCCGAAGCGAAATCCGAATTCTCCGGACCGGTCCATGCCGTCTCCGCCGGAAGTGTCTACGACATCTGATTCCCCTCACATTCGGTGCAGCGCTCACCGGGCGACCGCTAGGCTCACGAAGGTGACTACACGAGAAGACGGTAGGGCGGACGACGAGCTCCGCACGGTCAAGATCACCCGCGGGTTCACCAGTCATCCGGCCGGATCCGTTCTGGTCGAGTTCGGGAACACTCGCGTCATGTGCACGGCCAGCGTCGAAGAGGGTGTACCCCGCTGGCGCAAGGGCTCCGGCTTGGGTTGGCTGACAGCCGAATACGCGATGCTTCCCGCCGCCACGCACACACGCAGTGGCCGCGAATCGGTCAAGGGCAAGGTCGGCGGCCGCACGCAGGAGATCAGTCGACTCATCGGCCGATCACTTCGAGCGTGCATCGATCTCGCGGCGATCGGTGAGAACACCATCGCCCTCGACTGTGATGTCCTCCAAGCCGACGGTGGCACTCGCACCGCGGCAGTGACGGGGGCATACGTGGCCCTGGTCGACGCCGTGACGTACCTGCGCGCAGCCGACCTGCTCTCCGACCCACAGCCCATCTCGTGTGGCATAGCGGCCGTCAGCGTCGGCGTCGTGGACGGACGAGTGCGTCTCGACCTTCCGTACGAAGAGGATTCGCGTGCCGAGGTCGACATGAATGTCGTGGCCACCGATACCGGCACGCTGGTGGAAATTCAGGGAACCGGTGAGGGCGCCACCTTCCCACGCTCGACGCTGGACAAGCTGCTCGACTCCGCTCTGGCTGGTTGTGAGCAACTTTTCGAGATCCAGCGTCAAGCGTTGGCCGAGCCTTATCCCGGGGTGCTACCCGAACCGAAGAATCCGGAACCCAAGAAGAAGTTCGGTGCCTGAGCTGTGAGCGTACGAGTATTGGTTGCCAGCCGAAATGCCAAGAAACTGAAGGAACTTCACCGGGTGCTCGACGCCGCTGGAGTGAACGGAATCGAACTGGTCGGGCTCGACGAGGTCCCGCCGTTCCCCGAAGCCCCCGAGACCGGAGCGACGTTCGAGGAGAATGCGCTCGCCAAAGCGCGTGACGGAGCAGCTGCAACCGGAATGCCTTGCATCGCAGACGATTCCGGTGTCGAGATCGACGCACTCAACGGTATGCCGGGTGTGCTGTCCGCGCGGTGGTCGGGTACTCACGGAAACGACGGCGCCAACACGGCTCTGGCCCTGGCTCAGCTGGGAGACGTGCCGGACGAGCGTCGAGGCGCGGCGTTCGTCTCCGCCTGTGCACTGGTGATCCCCGGCGGCGACGAGACCGTCGTGCGCGGCGAATGGCGCGGGGTGATCGGCCGCGAACCAGCCGGCGACGGCGGCTTCGGATACGACCCCATCTTCCGTCCGGACGGCGACACCCGCTCGGCCGCAGAACTCACCCCGGCCGAGAAGGATGCGGCGTCACATCGAGGGCGCGCGCTCGTACAGCTCGTTCCGGCTCTGGCGGCACTGGCCGGCTGAACCGAATCCGAAAAGTAGAGCCCTGAACGCGTCTGCGTTCAGGGCTCTACTTTTCGGAACTCTCAGAGCTGGTAAGCCTGCTTCACCTGGGCGGTTCGCTTGTGCTCGAACACGAACGACAGGAACGGGATCGTGCCGGCGAGCGCGGTGGCAACCGTCGTACCGGGCTTCCACCTGGCCTTGATCGCCAAGTCGATCGTGAACACGAGGTAGAGCATGTAGAACAGGCCGTGGATCTGGCCGATGTAGAACAACCACGAGGGTGCGTCCGCCGAATTGTCGAGAATCAGGTACTTGTAGACCATCTCACCGGTCAGGAACAGCAGCCAGAGGCCGGTGATCCAGGCGAGAACGCGGTATCGGACCAGCGCCGACGCAACCTTTTTCTGCTTTTCTGCGTTGACCGCGGGGGTAGCGATGCTCGCTTCCGAACCGGTACTCACGTCGTGCTCCTATCGGACTCGCGAGCGGCGAGCTGCGCAAGGTAGTCGTTGTATTCCAGCATTTGGCGGGCTTCAGGGTCGTCGACGTCGAGGTTCACATCGTCGAACTCGGCCCGCGGGCGTTGCGGCAAGAGATCGGCGGGAATCTCACGCGGCTCCGCGGCGGCTTCCTCGGCTTCGGCCTCTTCGGGGTCCACGTCTTCGAGCTGAACGAACTTGCGATACGCGTACACGACAAACGCCGCGAACAGCGGCCACTGGAACGCGTACCCGAGATTCTGTCCCGAGCCTCCGACGGCTTCGAAGCGCTCCCACTGCCACCAGCCGAGCGCGAGGCAGCCGGCAGCTGACACGATGACCAGCAGAATCAGCGCAGGTCGGCGTTTAGTAGCGTTCTTGGACACACTAAGACGGTACCTGAGAGCTATAGTGCCTCGCCCTGCGATCTCCGACACGGTGTCGTAGAAGCCGTGCCACGGCGTGTCGTAGAAGCCGTGCCACGGCGTGTCGTAGAGGCCGTCCCGCAGCACCTGTGCGCTATGCCCATCCTCACCCGCAACGCCAGGGCACTGAACACATTCTCCCGGCTGTGCTGCATCGATAACCTCGGCGCGTATCCGAAAGCAGGGGAGTGTTTCATGCACATCAGAGTGATTCGCCCGGTCATCGACACCACACTGACTCCGGCGGTGACAGCCGAGGTGGAGCACTGGGCGGCGCCCGGTACGACGGTCGACGTCGTGTCACTGCTCTCTGGCACGGCGAGCATCGAGTCCGAGTACGACGAGGCACTTGCCGGCCCCGGGATCGTGCAGCGGGTCGAGGAGGCGGCAGCCGACGGCGTCGACGGTGTGTTCATCACGTGTTTCGCCGATCCCGGAGTGCATGCCGCCCGAGAGATCATCGACGCTCCGGTGGTCGGCGGCTTCGAGCCGTCATTTCTGACAGCGATGAGTCTGGGCGATCGCGTCGGTGTCGTGACCATCCTGCCGAATGTCGTGCCGATGCTCCGATCGCTCACTCGGCGGTATGGGCTGGACAATCGGCTGGGCAGTATTCGAGTCGTGGACATGCCGGTGCTGGGCCTCACCGATCGGGAGGAACTGATCGATCGACTGGCCGCTCAGGCGTCTGCGGCAGTGGAGAACGGCGAGGCCGACACCGTCGTTCTCGGTTGCACCGGGATGCTCGGTGTGACCAGTGCGGTCCGAGACAAACTGCATGGCAAAGGGATTCACGTTCCGGTTGTGGATCCGACGGCGTCGGCGATCACGTGGTTGGAGAGCTCGGTCCGTTTGGGGCTGACGCCGAGCCGGACGACATACATGACCCCGCCGGTCAAGGCTCGAAAGCGCTGAGCCTGATCTAGAACCGAAAAAGCCCCGCCGGATCTGATCCGGCGGGGCTTTTCGTTGTGCGCGAGGGGGGACTTGAACCCCCACGTCCTGAGACACTGGAACCTAAATCCAGCGCGTCTGCCAATTCCGCCACTCGCGCGCGGAATTCAAAGGATACGCGAGTGGAATCGCTCGCGGGCACACCACCCTGGTCGGGATGTGCCCGGGCGCTCTCACGCCGTTGTGGCAAGTGGATCCGCTGCCGGCGGCGTAGCGGATCTCTCCGATCGGCGCGGTTGCTCAGCGGTGCGTTGATATCGCCACGCAGCGTGGGTGAGCGTTTGAACATCGACATCGAGATGTTCGGCAACCGCAACGAGCAACTCGGCTGCGTCGGTGCTCGACAACAATTTCTCGCTACTGCTTGCTTCGGTGGCGAACCGTGCAAGCAGGTCGATCGAAGTTACCGTCAACCTCCCGGACAGGAACATCAGTGTCTCGAAGGTCCTGGGGCCGAGCCCCGGAACGGAGACGACTGCCGAACGGAGGCTTTCGGTGTCCTCGACGTCGGCACTGGACCGGCAACCGGATTCGACGAGCGCCTTGGCCGCACGAGCCGCACCCTCGGCCTTGGTGAAGTAGTTGCCCGGCACGCGCTGGCGATTGCCGAGAATCGTTGCGAGCTCGTCGCCACGGTCGGTGAAGGCGGCGAGAGCGGGCAAGCTGTCGAGGCGATCGTCGGCGGCTACCGAGCGGTGTGTGCGCCAACGGTCGACGACGGCGCGGACTCCGGTCTTCGGTGTTCCATAGGCGGCGCGCGACGAGAAGATCGCATCGAGAAGGGCGGCTTCGGACTCGCGCGGCCATCCCTGGTTCCAATGCGGCCACGCCTCGCACGGAAGCTCGGCGCCGATGAATTCGGCCGCTCTGACTACGTCTGTGTCTTTCATGATTTCTCCCCCCGAGAAGTTGTCCGGTGTGGACGCGCTGAACGTAGCGAGGGGGTCCGACAGATTGTGGCCCGGAACGCACGGGATCGACCGTCCGTCAAGGAGGTCACGAATTGGTAACAATAAATATGAGGGGTTCCTCAGGTTTCTGAAAATCCCGGTAACAGTCCCAGGCAGGGCGTTCGCGACCTACTCGCGAGTCACTTTCTCGAAGTCTCGTGAGGAAGATCACGGCCCCGAAAGTCCAGATTTCCAGGGTGCCGACAAACGTGAGGAAATCCTCATGATTCTGTGTAAACCTTGTCTTGCACGAACGCCCTGACTCCGTCGATTCTCTCGACGAATTCGCGAGCACTTCAGCCGGGCAGCACACCGCAAATCCCACCTCGCCGCAGAGGTGACCAGGAGAGGACGTACGCGTGACGATCGATGACACGACACCTACAGGAAACGGACGCGACTCGAAGGGTGGACGCCGTTTCGGCGTCGATGGGGGACAGTCCCGCACGACCAGCAAAGGTGCCCTCGTCGATTCGCTGAACAACGGCGTTTCCTACGCAATCGCTTTCGGTGGACAGGGTGCTCCCTGGCTCACCTCGCTCGAGGAGCTCAGCCGTGACAACGGACTGGAGCCCGTTCTGACCGATCTGGTCAATGACGCAGCAGCACGCCTCGCGCCCGTCGCGCAGGATCTCCTCGTGGTTCGCCCGGTCGGATTCGATCCGATCGCGTGGATGCTCGAAGCCGAGATCGTCGACGAAGAAGAAGGTGAGAAGTCGGCCGGGCCTTCCGCTGCCGCGCTCACCGCAGCTCCGGTGTCACTCCCCGGCGTCTTCCTCACGCAGCTTGCGGCGTTGCGTGCACTCTCCGCTCAGGGTCTGGATGTAGCCGGTAACCCGCCGGCTGCCGTCATCGGCCACTCGCAGGGCCTTCTGGCCACGGCTGCCGTAGCCGCGCAGGGCAATGACGACGGTGAACTCCTCGCCGTCGCACAGCTCGTCGGTGCTGCTGCCAGCTTGGTCGGCCGTCGCCGCGGCGTCATCGCCGGCGCCTCCGCGAAGCCGATGGTTGCGGTCTCGGGCGTCGATCCCGAGCGTCTCGCGGCCATCGTCGCCGAGCTTGCCGAGGGTGTGGCGCCTGAGCGCGCGGCTGTCCTCGCTATCCGCAACGGCCGTCGCCGCGTCGTTCTCGCCGGGCCGCCCGCTCAGCTGGCACGCGTGCAAGAGCGTTGCGAGCAGATCGAAGCCGAGGAAGCCCGCGAGCGTGAGGGTAAGAAGCGTGGCGGTTCCGTCTTCGCGCCGTCCTTCGATCCGCTCGACACCGAAATCGGCTTCCATCACCCCGCATTGACCGAGGCCGTCGAACTCGTCGGCAGCTGGGCGACCCGTTGCGGTCTCGACGCGGACCGTGCGCGCGAACTTGCGCAGGGTGTCCTCGTCGATCCGGTCGACTGGGTCGAGGCTGTCGACGGCGCAATCTCCGCCGGCGCCAAGTGGATTCTCGATCTCGGACCCAGCGATCAGCTGACCCGAATGACGTCCTCTTCGCTGCGTGGGCAGGGCATCGGCATCATCGCGGCCGCCACCCGCGGCGGACACCGCAATCTGCTCACCCCCGGTGCAGCACCTGAGGTCTCACGTTCGTGGTCCGAGTTCGCGCCGAAGCCCGTTGCGCTTCCCGGCGGCCGTATCGGCGTCGAGACCGCGTTCACGAAGCTGACCGGTCGTTCACCCATCCTGCTCGCAGGTATGACGCCGACGACGGTCGACGCCAAGATCGTTGCCGCGGCAGCCAATGCCGGTCACTGGGCCGAGCTTGCCGGTGGCGGGCAGGTCACCGAAGAAATCTTCGAAGACCGTGTCGCAGAGCTGAAGATGCTGCTCGAGCCGGGCCGCGCGGTCCAGTTCAACTCCCTGTTCCTCGACCCGTACCTGTGGAAGCTGCAACTCGGTGGCAAGCGCCTCGTGCAGCGTGCCCGTACCGCCGGTGCTCCCATCGACGGCGTCATCGTCACCGCCGGTATCCCGGAACTCGAAGAGGCTGTTGCTCTCATCGACGAGTTGTCCGAGATCGGCATCACCAACATTGCATTCAAGCCCGGCACCGTGGCGCAGATCCGCTCCGTGATCCGCATCGCCAACGAGGTTCCGAACTTCCCGGTCATCGTCCACATCGAAGGCGGCCGCGCCGGCGGACACCACTCGTGGGAAGACCTCGACGACCTGCTCCTCGACACGTACGCCGAGCTGCGTACACGCCCGAACCTGGTCATCTGCGTCGGTGGCGGCATCGGAACACCCGAGCGCGCAGCCGATTACCTGACCGGTCGCTGGTCTGCCGCAGCCGGTTTCCCGGCCATGCCCGTCGACGGCATCCTGGTCGGCACCGCAGCCATGGCGACTCTCGAGGCCACCACCTCTCCCGAGGTCAAGCAGCTCCTCGTCGACACACCCGGTACGCCGGACTGGGTCGGTGCAGGTACCGCTGAAGGCGGAATGGCCTCCGGCCGTAGCCAGCTCGGTGCCGACATCCACGAGATCGACAACGCGGCTTCGCGTACCGGGCGCCTCCTCGACGAGGTTGCCGGCGATTCCGAGGCAGTGGCCGAGCGCCGCGACGAGATCATCGCCGCCCTCGACGTCACCGCCAAGCCGTACTTCGGCGACGTCGAGACCATGACGTACGCACAGTGGCTGCGCCGCTACCTCGAGCTGACCGTCGGCATCGACGCGGCGAAGGAATTCGACTGCGGCGCCGATCTTCAGGACGCCATCGTCGAGGCGACGTCGAGCCCGTGGCTCGACATCACCTGGCGTGCTCGCTTCGGCGAGATGCTCCAGCGCACCGAGGCGCGTCTGCACCCGGTCGACCGCGGCCCGATCCCCACGCTGTTCGCTGACGCCGAGACCCTCGAGCGCCCCGAGGCAGCAATCTGCGCACTGCAGGCGTCGTACCCGGACTACTCGACCACCGTTCTGCATCCCGCAGACGTCTCGTTCTTCATCTCGTTGTGCAAGACGCCGGGCAAGCCGGTCAACTTCGTTCCCGTCGTCGACGGTGACGTGCGTCGTTGGTGGCGCAGCGACTCCCTGTGGCAGGCACACGACCCCCGCTACACCGCCGATCAGGTTTGCGTCATCCCCGGCACCGTTGCCGTCGCCGGCATCACCCGTGTCGACGAGCCGGTCGGTGACCTGCTCGATCGCTTCGAGAAGGCGACCTACGACGAATTGGTTGCTGCCGGAACCACTCCGGTTGCACTCGCGAGCCGTCGCCACCAGGATTCCGCACCCGGACTTCTCGACGCCGTTCTCTCGGCTCCTGACCTCCAGTGGGCCGGCCGCCTGACCCAGAACCCCGTCCGTCGTCTCGGCGACCTCGACGAGTGGAGTGCAGAGTCTGCCGACAAGGCAGTTCACGGCACCACCGGTTCCAGTCTGACCGTCGTCGATTCCTCGCACGTGCTGCTTTCGGTTCCGTTGGTGGCAGGCAAGTCGGTCGACATCACGATCACGATCCCCGAGTCCGTCGTCGACGGCGGCGCTCCGGTTGTCACCGAAGCCGATGCCGAAGGTGCGATGTCCGCGCTCCTGGCAGTTGCTGCCGGACAGGAACTTCCGACAGTCAAGAACGGCAAGGCTCGCCTCAACGTCGCGTGGGTTCCCGATCGCATCGCCGATCACGCCGGTGTCACCGGTTCGGGTCTGCCCGCCACGCTCAGTGTCAGCGGCAAGGCTGTTCCGGACGTCGTCGTCGGAGCATGCTGGCCTGCAGTGTTCGCAGTCCTCGGCGCAGCCAAGCTCGATAGTCTTTCCGTTATCGAAGGCATGCTCGACCTGGTCCACCTCGACCACACCGTCGACTTCGTCGGTGAGCTTCCCTCCGAGACAAGCATTCTCGTGGTCAATGCCGAGGTCGCCTCGGTTCTCGACACCGACCTCGGTCGTGTCGTCGAGGTCAAGGTCGAGGTCGGTGCCATGCTCGGCGAGGGCCTCGACGCCCCCGCAGTCGTCACCATGACCGAGCGTTTCGCGATCCGCGGACGCACCGGTGCAGGCGAACTCGCCGACCCGGCTCGCGCCGGTGGATCGATCAGCGATGCGGCTGTCGACACCTCGCGGCGTCGTCGCCGTGACGCGAAGATCCTCGCGCCGGTCAGCATGGGCGCGTTCGCTCAGGTTTCCGGTGACCACAACCCGATTCACACCTCCGACAACGCCGCTCTGCTGGCCGGCCTCGGAACCCCGATCGTGCACGGCATGTGGCTCTCCGCCGCAGCGCAGCAGGTAGTCACCGCAGTCGACCCGGCCGAGACCCGCGTCCCGCCGCGCCGCCTGACCGCCTGGACAGCTCGCTTCCTCGGGATGGTTCGACCCGGCGCCGAGATCGACGTCCGTGTCGATCGTGTCGGTATCGACCAGGGCGCGGAAATCGTCGAGGTCGGCTGCCGCATCGACGGTGAACTGGTCATGGTCGCCACCGGCCGCACCGCCGCGCCGAAGACCGTCTACGCCTTCCCCGGCCAGGGCATTCAGCGCCCGGGCATGGGCCTCGACGCTCGCGCACGCTCCAAGGCCGCCCGCGACGTCTGGGAGCGCGCGGATAAGCACACTCGTAAGGCACTCGGATTCTCGATTCTCGCTGTCGTGCGCGACAACCCGGTGACCGTCAAGGCCCGTGGTGTCGAGCACAGGCATCCCGACGGTGTCCTGCACCTGACTCAGTTCACCCAGGTGGCCATGGCCGTTCTCGGTGTTGCCCAGGTTGCCGAGCTGCGCGAATCCGGAACCTTCATCGAGGATTCCCTTCTGGCCGGTCACTCGGTCGGTGAGTACAACGCACTCGCTGCTGTCGCCGAGGTTTTCCCGCTCGAAGCACTTCTCGAGGTCGTCTTCCAGCGTGGCTCCGCCATGCACCAGCTCGTTCCCCGTGACGAAGCCGGACGCTCCGACTACCGCATGGCCGCTATTCGCCCGTCGCAGATCGGTGTTTCCGACGACGACGTGCAGGGCTTCGTCGCCGGTGTCGCCGAGACCTCCGGTGAGTTCCTCGAAATCGTCAACCTGAACCTGCGCGGCAGCCAGTACGCCATTGCCGGTTCGGTAGCCGGTCTCGACGCACTCGAGGTCGAAATCGATCGTCGCCGAGCAGAATTCGGTGGCAAGCGGGCATACATCCAGGTTCCCGGCATCGACGTGCCGTTCCACTCCACCGTCCTTCGCGGTGGCGTGGCGGACTTCCGCGTGTGCCTGCAGGACTTGCTCCCGCACGACATCGATCCGGACATCCTGATCGGCCGCTACATCCCGAACCTGGTTCCGAAGCCGTTCTCGCTGCGTCGTGACTTCGTTCAGGAAATCGCCGACTTGGTGCCGTCCGAGCCGCTGCAGGAAGTCCTCGCAGACTTCGACAGCTACGCAACGCGCACTCACGAGTTGTCCCGCATCATCCTGATCGAGCTGCTGGCTTGGCAGTTCGCCAGCCCGGTCCGTTGGATCGAGACGCAGGACCTGCTCTTCGGTGACGAGTCCGAAGGTGGACTCGGGGTCGAACGCTTCGTCGAGATCGGTCTCGGCGCTGCCCCGACCGTCGCGAACCTCGCGTCGCAGACCCTCAAGCTGCCGGGCCGCTTCGGCTACCCGGTCGAGGTTCTCAACGTCGAGCGCGAAGCTGCGATCGTCTACGGCACCGACGTCGACCCCGCTGTCGATGACGACGACGAGATCGAAGCGCCTGCCGCGCAGGCTGCTCCGGCCGCCGCGGCCGCTGCTCCGGTTGCCGCTGCCGCGCCGGCTGCACCTTCGGGTGGACCGCGTCCGGACGACCTCACCTTCAAGGCGCCCGACGCCACGAAGGTCCTGATCAGCCTGTGGACCAAGCTCCGTCCCGATCAGGTCGGCCCCGCGGACACGATCGAGGCACTGTGCGACGGCGTTTCCTCGCGTCGCAACCAGCTTCTGGTCGACCTCGGCTCCGAGCTCTCCCTCGGTGCCATCGACGGGGCAGCAGACGCCGACATGGGCTCCCTGGGGGCAACCGTCGACAAGCTCGCCCGTACGTACAAGCCGTTCGGACCGGTGCTCTCCGATTCGATCAACGATCACCTGCGTAAGGTCTTCGGCCCCTCGGGCAAGCGTCCCGGCTACATCGCCGACCGCGTCAAGAAGGTCTGGGAACTGGGCGACGGCTGGGCACACCACGTCACCGCAGCAGTGGCTCTCGGTACTCGTGACGGCGCCAGCATCCGCGGCGGCGACCTCGGTGGCCTGAGCTCCGGCGCACTGGCCGACGCGGCAGCAGTGGACGCAGTCATCGACAGCGCAGTTGCCTCGGTCGGGTCTGCTCGTGGAGTCAGCGTCTCGTTGCCCGCTACCGGCGGCGGAAGCGGCGGAACTGTCGACGCAGCTGCTCTGGGTGAGTTCACCGAGAACATCACCGGTCGCAACGGCGTTCTGGCCTCGGCCGCACGCCTGGTACTCGAGCAGCTCGGACTGAACGAAGAAACGGCAGTCGCGACGGTCGAGGACACCGAACTTGTCGACCTGGTCTCGGCTGAACTCGGCTCCGACTGGCCGCGTCTGGTTGCTCCGGCATTCGACGCGCAGAAGGCCGTTCTGCTCGACGACCGCTGGGCAAGTGCGCGTGAGGATCTCGCTCGCATTTGGCTCGGTGACACCGCGTTGTCGGTCGAGAACTTCATCGGTGCCGGCTCTACCGTCGCCGCACAGGCGAAGTGGTGGGCCACCCGTGCAACCGACGAAGGCCGCACCGCACTCGCCGAGGTCTACACCCGCATCGCTGATGCGGCTGCTGCGGCAGAATCCGACGCACCCGAGTGGGCAGGCGAGGTCGCAGTAGTGACGGGCGCCAGCAAGGGTTCCATCGCGGCAGCGGTCACGGGCAAGCTCCTTGCCGGTGGCGCAACGGTATTCGTGACCACCTCGCGACTCGACGGTCAGCGTCTGGGCTTCTACCGCGACCTGTACCGCGAGAACGCTCGCGCCGGTGCAGCCCTCTGGGTGGTTCCCGCGAACATGGCGTCGTACACCGACGTCGACGCACTGATCGACTGGATCGGCAACGAGGCCACCGAGAACGCAGGCGGCGCAAAGAAGCTCATCAAGCCGGCCATGACGCCGACGATGCTCTTCCCGTTCGCAGCTCCCCGTGTCGGCGGCGAACTCTCCGACGCCGGCGCTCGCGCCGAAATGGAAATGCGCGTGCTGCTCTGGTCGGTGGAGCGCCTCATCGGCGGTCTGTCGAAGATCGGTTACGACAGCGATGTCGACACGCACCTGCACGTGGTGCTGCCCGGTTCGCCGAACCGCGGAACGTTCGGCGGCGACGGTGCTTACGGTGAGGCCAAGGCTTCGCTGATCGCCGTGGTCAACCGCTGGAAGGCCGAGCGCAACTGGGCCGAGCGGGTCACGTTGGCACATGCGGTCATCGGTTGGGTTCGCGGAACCGGACTCATGGGTCACAACGATCCGATCGTCGACGCAGTCGAAGCTGCGGGCGTCCGCACCTGGTCCACCCAGGAGATGGCGACCCAACTGCTGAAGACGGCAACCCGCGAGTCGCGGCGCGCTGCAGCAGAGGCCCCGCTCGAGGTCGACCTGACCGGCGGACTGTCCGAGGCCAACCTGGATCTGGGTGCTTTGGCCAAGGAAGCTGCCGAGGTTGCCGAGATCGCCGAAGCTGTCGACGAAGCAGTGGACGAGTCCAGCATCCTGGCGCTGCCCGCGCCGGCTCGCATCGACGACTCGGTCAAGGCTCCGAGCTGGCCCGAACTGGACGTCACCCCCGCGGACCTCGTGGTCATCGTGGGTGCCGGAGAGCTCGGACCCTACGGTTCCTCGCGTACCCGCTTCGAGATGGAGGTCGACGAGCAGCTCTCTGCCGCAGGCGTTCTCGAATTGGCGTGGAACACCGGACTCATCGTCTGGGAGAACGACCCCAAGCCGGGCTGGTACGACGTCGAATCCGGTGACCTGGTACCCGAGGCGGAAATCGCCGACAAGTACCACGACGCAGTCGTCGAGCGTTGCGGCATCCGTCGTTACGTCGACGAGGGCGCGATGATCGACAACACCGCTCCGCTGCTCACCTCCGTGTTCCTGGACAAGGATCTGAGCTTCGTGGTCGGCAGTGAGGCAGAGGCTCAGGCCTTCGTCGAATCCGATCCGGAGAACACGACGGCGACGGTTTCCGCCGAGTCCGGCGACTGGACGGTCACCCGCCGCGCAGGCACCGAGATCCGCGTCCCGCGCAAGATGAAGCTGACTCGTAGTGTGGGCGGTCAGATTCCGACCAACTTCGACGTCACCAAGTGGGGCATCCCCGCCGACATGGCAGATTCGGTCGACCGCGTCGGCCTCTGGAACATCGTCGCAACGGTGGACGCCTTCCTCACCGGCGGCTTCACTCCGAGCGAACTGCTCCGCTGGGTACACCCGAGCCTGGTTGCCAACACGCAGGGCACCGGCATGGGCGGCATGACCTCCATGAGGAGCCTGTACATCGACACGCTGCTCGGCGAGAACCGTCCGAACGACATCCTGCAGGAAGCGCTGCCGAACGTCATTGCAGCGCACGTCGTTCAGTCGTACGTCGGCGGTTACGGCGCGATGGTTCACCCCGTCGCCGCCTGCGCCACGGCAGCGGTATCCGTCGAAGAAGGCGTCGACAAGATCCGACTCGGCAAGGCGCAGTTGGTTGTTGCCGGCGGGTTCGACGATCTGAGCACGGAAGGCATCATCGGCTTCGGCGACATGTCGGCCACTGCCAAGACCGAGGACATGCATGCCAAGGGCATCGAAGATCGCCGCTTCTCGCGGGCCAACGATCGTCGCCGCGGCGGATTCGTCGAGTCGGCCGGTGGCGGAACGATTCTCCTCGCTCGCGGTGACCTGGCACTCGAGATGGGTCTTCCCGTCCTCGGTGTGGTCGCCTGGGCCGGATCGTTCGCCGACGGTGTCCACACCTCGATCCCGGCACCGGGACTCGGAGCACTGGGCGCCGGACGTGGGGGAGCGGATTCGCAGCTCGCACTCTCGCTCAACGCACTCGGCGTGAGCGCCGACGACATCGCCGTGATCTCCAAGCACGACACCTCCACTGCCGCCAACGATCCCAACGAGGCAGAGCTGCACGAGCGCCTCGCCGGGGCATTGGGACGCAGTGAAGGCGCGCCCATGTTCGTGGTCTCGCAGAAGAGCCTGACCGGTCACGCCAAGGGTGGTGCCGCAGCCTTCCAGCTGATCGGGCTCTGCCAGGTACTGAGCCAGGGCATCGTCCCGCCGAACCGCAGCCTCGACTGCGTCGACGACAAGATGGCCGAATTCGAGCACCTCGTGTGGGCACGTCAGCCGCTCAAGTTCGGTGAGCATCTTCCGCTGCGCGCGGGCCTGCTGACCAGCCTCGGCTTCGGTCACGTCTCCGGACTGATCGCAGTCGTGCACCCGCAGGCATTCGTCGAGTCGGTTCCGGCCGACAAGCGTGACGCCTATGTTGCTGCGGCCCAGCAGCGGACGATCGACGGTCAGCGTCGCCTCGCGAAGGCGATGTGCGGTGGCGACAGCCTCTACGAGCGCCCGGCGGATCGTCGCCTCGGTGCCGACGGAACGCCGGCCAAGGCGTCGCGTCAGCTCGAAGCGGACATGCTGCTGAGCGAGGACGCACGACTCGGCGCAGACCAGGTGTACCGCTCGAATCTGCCCGGCTGCAAGTAGTAGTCACGGTATGGGAGTTCTGGGTATCGGTTTCGACCTCGTGACGGTGTCGGAGTTCGCCGAGCAATTGAACAGGCCGGGAACGGCAATGCTCGACAACTTCACACCGGGCGAGCGTCGAGACGCCGCTACCCGGAGCTCCGAACCGGCACGACATTTCGCCGCCCGGTGGGCTGCGAAGGAAGCAGTGATCAAGGCATGGTCCACTGCTCTCTTCGCCGGCCCACCGGTGCTGGGGGAAATGATCCACAATCAGATCGAGGTCGTCTCGGACGCCTGGGGGCGCCCCGGCATCCGGCTTCGCGGTGACGTGGCCAAACACCTGACCGGAGTGAAGATTCATATTTCGCTCACGCACGACGGGGACATGGCGGGCGCTTTCGCGGTCATCGAATCCGACCCGGAGTAGCACTGCCGGACACGAAAGAGCCGGTCTCCCAAGGGGAGACCGGCTCTTTGTCGTTCGACTAGTCCTTCGTGCGGGATTCCTTCTCGGCGACGAGGAGATACGCGATCATCAACCTTTTCAGTTCGGCGACGGCGTCGGCATGCGACTGACCGTCCTGAACCGAGAAATTGAGCATCGAATACACCACGTGGACAAGAACTTCCGCCATCATCAGGCGACGATCTCGCCGCGTACGAGGCGTCAACGGGCCGAGCATTTTCGCTACGGTCTCGGCGAACTGCTTTTCGTGAATGACTCCGGTTGCCCGCGTGGACGGCGTCGACTGCATCGCCAGCCAGACCTCGCGGCGCGACGGATCAGACGTCCACAGCCCGGCCATGTGATCGACGAAACTGTTCAGGAACCGCAACCAGTCGAGCGAGGGTACTTCGCCGCCGAACTGAGCAAGCTCGTGCTGGACCCCGACGAGGTCCTGGCGGTTCAATTCGCACACGATGACGTACTTGTTCGCGAAGAACTGGTAAAGCGTCCCAATCGGGACGTCAGCACGTGCCGCGACTTCTTCACAGGTGAACGATTCGAAACCGACATCGGTGAGGAGTTCCCGTGACGCAGCCAGGAGTGCGTCGAATTTACGCTGGCTGCGCTCTTGCGTCGGACGCTTGCGCGGCAGCAGTTCCTGCGGTTCTTCGAGGCTCTGGGGATTCTCCAGTGCTGGGTCGACTCGTCGCCGCGCGCGGTGACGAGTCGTGGGCTGCACGTCTTCCAGGCTATCGGTGTTTTCTGTCGAATTTGGGACTTGTGCATTATCCGGTGTCATCGGCCACCTACTTCGGCGGTCGTGATCGGTCGAAACGCACCGCGCAGGTGCGCGCACACGAGTCCCGATGCTGTTGCCACACCTCGATACTAGGTGACCAACTGTCCAGTAGCCGAAGAGGTTGCTGCGCGGTGTGGCGCAACGGCGATCCTGGCGCCTGCCTACGTCCGATTCGGGCAGACTGAGATTCTTCGGGCACACCGAGATTCGATGCCGAGGAGAGGGAGACGATGACGGAAGAACTGCGAACCGCGGTAGGTGAACTCATGCCGCGTGCCCGTGAGGATCTGAGTGCACTTGTGGCGATGAAGTCCGTCGCCGATGCACGGCAGTACCCGCCGGAAGAATGCGCGGCCGCTGCGCATTGGGTCCTGGAGGCATTCCGGGCTCAGGGTTTCGCCGATATCGAGGCGATCGAGACCTCCGACGGTTCGGCCGCGGTTGTCGGGCGTCGACCAGGCCCGGGCGGTGCTCCGACCGTTCTGCTGTACTGCCACTACGACGTTCAGCCGCCCGGAAGCGAAGAGCTCTGGGGCTCCCCGCCTTTCACGCTCACCGAGCGCGACGGACGGTGGTACGGACGGGGCGCTTCCGACTGCAAGGGCAACGTCGTCATGCATCTGACAGCTCTGCGAGCGCTCGCCGCAGCCGGTGTGGATCCGAGCGTCCACCTGACGCTCGTCGCCGAAGGATCCGAGGAGATGGGCACTGGCGGTCTCGAGGATCTGGTGCGAGAGCGGCCCGAACTTTTTGCAGCCGACATGATCCTGATCGCCGATACCGGCAACACCGAAGTCGGGGAGCCGACGATCACGACGTCATTGCGCGGGATCGCGAACGTTGTGGTCCACGTGTCGACGCTCGAGGGTGAGATTCACTCCGGTGTCTTCGGTGGACCGGCGCCCGATGCGATCACCGCGCTGGTGCACATACTCTCGACGCTGCACGACAGCGCCGGAAACACCACTGTCGAAGGCTTGACCAACGACCAGGAATGGGCGGGTGTCAGTTATGACGGCGATCAGTTCCGCTCCGACGCCGGGGTGCTCGAAGGGGTGCAGCTGACTGGTTCCGGTTCGGTCGCCGAGCAGGTGTGGGCTCGTCCGGCGCTGACCATCCTGGGTATCGACTGCCCGCCGGTCGTGGGTTCGGCGGCGGCGATCACGCCCCGCGCGTCGGCGCGTCTGAATCTTCGTGTCCCGCCTGGCACGGATCCGGCGCAGGCACAGAAGTTGTTGACGGACCACCTCCGCGCGGCGGCGCCGTGGGGCGTCCACATCGAGGTCGTTCCGGAATCGACGGGATCGCCGTTCTCGTCCTCGACGGAGGGTGCAGGTTTCGCGCAGCTGAAGTCCGCGCTCACCGATGCCTACGGCCGCGAAGTCGGATTTGCCGGCCAAGGGGGATCGATACCGCTGTGCAGTGCACTGGCCGAGCAGTTCCCCGACGCGGAGATCGCGTTGATCGGCGTCGAGGAACCGCAATGCCGCATTCATGCGCCCGACGAAAGCGTCGACCCGTCGGAGATCGAGAATCTCGCTTTCGCGGAGGCTCTGTTCTTGAGCCGGTACGGGAGTTAGACCGACAGATCGCGTCGTAGCTTGGCGACGTGGCCGGTGGCCCGGACGTTGTACTGGGCCACCTCGATCTTGCCTTCCTCGTCGACGAGGAACGTCGAGCGGATGACGCCCTGGACGGTCTTGCCGTACATCTTCTTCTCACCGAACGCGCCCCAGGCTTCGAGCGTCGCCTTCTCGGGATCGGAGAGCAGCGGGAAGGTCAACTCTTCGGTATCGCGGAACTTCGCGAGTTTTGCGGGCTTGTCCGGCGAGATTCCGATGACTTCGAGGCCGGCGCCGTTCAGCTCGGCGAGGCTGTCACGGAAGTCGCAGGCCTGCTTGGTGCACCCCGGGGTGCTGGCCGCCGGGTAGAAGTACACGATGACCTTGCGGCCGCGGTAATCGTGAAGGGAAACCTCGTTGCCATCGGCGTCTGGGAGCGTGAAATCCGGCGCGACGTCGCCGGCGGACAATCTACTGTTCTCGGTCACGGGAATCGAGGTTAGTCGAGAAATTGCGCGGCAGGTGGGCGCGAGGGCATTCTGCTCCTCTACGGTAGAGCGAAGTGTCGGCGCGCTGCGTCCGCACAGCAGACCCGCACACAGAGCAGCAGAACACAGACAAGTTGGAGGACACGTGCCCAGGGACACCGAGAGCATCGAACGCGAGATCGAGAAGGCGCGTAACCAGCTCGCGAGCACACTCGACGAACTGACGGTCCGCACCAACCCGAAGCGGCTGGTCGAGAACACCAAGAAGACGGTGCTCGCCAAGCTCAACGAGCCGGCAGTGAAGTACGCGCTGATCGCAGTCGGTTCAGTGGTGGGACTACTCGTGGTCCGGAAGATCATTCGCTGACCCGAGTTGTCGAAGACAGAACATGAAGAAGGCCCCCACCTGGTGAGGTGGGGGCCTTCTTGCAAGTGCGCCCACAGGGACTCGAACCCCGGACCCAGTGATTAAGAGTCACTTGCTCTACCAACTGAGCTATAGGCGCTCGCTCTTGCGAGACAGAACATTAGCCGACAGGCTCAGGAGTTTGCAAAACGCGTGTTCATCGTGGTGACGATGGTTACATCGCTTCCGGAATTCACGAGTGTGGAGGGTGCGAATCCGGCCAGCGGACGGTGCTTTCCAACTGCTGTGCGACGGCGAGAATGGTCGGTTCACCACGGCTGCGCCCGACCAGTTGGACGCTCAGGGGGAGTCCGCGTTCGGAGAACCCGGCGGGCACAGCGGCCGCCGGGTTGCCGCAGACATTCCAGATCGAACAGTAGGCGGCGATCGGCAACGCCTTGCGGACTGCTGACAGAAGGCCGGTTCCTTCGAGTTGTCCGATCGGGCGTGGCAGCGCGGGCGTGGTCGGCATCAGGACCAGGTCGAAGGTGTCGAAGACCTGGTTGACCGTCGCTGCGATTCGCTCACCTTTGCGGTAAGCGAATTTCCCGACGCGCGCGGGAGCGGCTATCCGGCCGATGGACGCGAGTGCGCGCGTGCGCTTTTCGAGGAGCGCCGGATGATCGACGCGCAGTGCTTCGTCGCGGACGCCGCCGAGTACCTGCGGGAGAAATGCTGCAGTTGCGTCCGGGTACTCGGGGTCGTGTTCTTCGACGTGATGTCCCAACGCGCTCAACATCTCTGCGATCGAATGCACCGCGGCAACGACCTCCGGGGACGGGCGGACGCCCCGGACCGGACTCCGGGTGGACACTGCAATGCGAAGCGGCCCGGGCGCCGACGCGGCTGACTCGGCAAAGCTGGTGCGGAGCGTTTCGGCTGTGTAGTCGTCGGTCCCGGTGGTACCGGTGATCACGTCGTACACGAGCGCGCTGTCCTCGACGGAACGAGTGAGAGGCCCTAGTGTGCCGAGTCCGCGCCAGAGGTTTCGGTTCGGCGCGGTGCTCACCCGACCGCGCTGCGGTTTGAGTCCGAACAACCCGCAGAACGCCGAAGGCAGTCGGATGGAACCGCCGCCGTCGCCGCCGATTGCCGCTGCGACCATGCCCGACGCGACGGCCGACGCAGATCCTCCGCTCGATCCGCCGGTGGATATGCCGGTGTCCCAAGGGTTTCTCGTGTATCCGTTTGCGGCAGTCTCCGTGAAGGGCCAGATGCCGAACTCGGGCATCGTCGTCTTGCCGACGATCACCGCGCCGGCCTCGCGCAACCGCCGGACGACCTCTGAATCGGCCGATACGATGCGAGTTGCTGCCGCACCGCCGTACGTCGTCGGCGTTCCGGCGACGTCGTTCTCGTCTTTGATCGCGATCGGGACTCCGTGCAGTGGGCCCAGGCTGTGGCCGTCGGCCTGGCGCTGATCGAGACGTGTCGCTTCGTCGAGCGCTTCGTCTGCGAGAACCCGCACAAAAGCATTGAGCGTCGAATCGAGGCGTTCGATACGGCGAAGTGTGTTCTCGGTGAGCTCGCGGGCCGATAATTCTCCGGACCGGATCAGAGCGGCCTGACCCGCAACCCCGGCAAATGCCAGCTCGCTGCCCGGTGTGGTTTCGCGCTCGGTCATCAATCCTCCAGGCCGTGGTTCCGATAACTGTGAAGTCTATTCACCACAACCTGTCCACCACGACACAAAGAAAAATCCCCACCTTCCGAAGAAGGTGGGGACCTTTGCAAGTGCGCCCACAGGGACTCGAACCCCGGACCCAGTGATTAAGAGTCACTTGCTCTACCAACTGAGCTATAGGCGCTCGCTCTTGCGAGACAGAACATTAGCCGAATCGCCGGTTCGGGAGCAAATCGCCAGGTGGAGGCGTCACCGCTGTAGTCCGATCGGAGGAAATCCGCTGAAAGCGGTAACAAAACGGACGGTTCGGAGCGATTGATACTTGAACGTTACTGACGGCGTGGCCTTTCATGACCGTTGGTAACGAGCGCGCCTGGCATCATTGGTGCAGCGCAGTCATACCGCAAGTCCCACTTGCCTTCCGGTAAGTGGGATTCGCATGTGACGCGGAAGTTAGTCGGAGAAATTGTGAAGCGGAGTCGAACGATGAGTCGTCAAAGGTGGGGTCTGTCCGTGCGCGGGGGGAACGGTCGAGCGTCGAAGGGCGCGGCGATGATCGCGGCGTCTCTCGGTGCTCTCGTTCTGATGACCGCGTGCACGTCGGGCGGCAAGGACGTCAGTACCGAAGGGTCGGCGCCGATCGATTCCAATCCGCTCACCGAACTCATCAAGCCGAAGCTCACCTCGACCGCTGCCGACGGCGCTGTCGGCTTCTCGCCGGGCGACCCGGTCAAGATCAACGTCGCTGACGGCGCTCTGTCCGACGTGACGATGGTCAATCAGGACGGCAAGGCAGTTGCCGGCGCGATTGCTGCCGACGGTGCGTCGTGGACCACCACCGAACCGCTCGGCTACAACCGCAAGTACAAAATCGAGGCCCGCGCATTCGGATTGGGTGGCGCCAGTACGACGGTCACGTCCTTCACCACCAGCGCGCCCGGCAACGTCACCAAGCCGTATGTCTTGCCCAACGAGGGTGACGTGGTCGGCATCGGTCAGCCCATCGCGGTGCAGTTCGACGAGAACATCCCCGATCGCAAGGCTGCCGAAGCTGCGATCACCGTCACCACGACTCCGGCCGTCGAAGGTGCGTTCTACTGGGTCAACAATCGTGAGGTCCGTTGGCGTCCGGAGAACTACTGGGCACCGGGCACCAAGGTCGACGTGAGCGTCAACGTGTACGGGCGCAATCTCGGCAAGGGAGTCTTCGGGCAGGAAGACGCGAAGAGTTCCTTCACCATCGGTGATGCCGTCATCGCCACGGCGGACGACAACACCAAGCAGGTCACTTTCCAGGTCAACGGTGAGACTGTCATGACCATGCCCACCTCCATGGGCAAGGACAGCACTCCTACCGACAACGGCGTCTACATCATCGGTGACCGCTTCGCGAACATGATCATGGACTCGTCCACGTACGGCGTCCCGGTCACCTCGGCGCAGGGTTACAAGACCCCCGTCGACTGGGCGACCCGAATGTCCTACAGCGGCATCTTCTTCCACTCGGCGCCGTGGTCGGTCGGGCAGCAGGGCTACTCCAACACCAGTCACGGCTGCCTCAACCTGAGCCCGTCCAACGCCAAGTGGGTCTACGACAACACCAAGCGTGGGGACATCGTCGTCGTCAAGAACACCGTCGGCGGCACTCTCTCCGGCACCGACGGCCTCGGTGACTGGAACATCCCCTGGAGCGTCTGGAAGACCGGCAACGCGGACGTCTGAGTGCGTCCCTGAAGCCTTGAACGGCAGAATGCCCCCGACCGTCCGGTTGGGGGTATTCTGCATCTGTACACCTTTTGTGAGCGAAAGTGCCTCTCGGTCTATCTGAGGCGACGGGAGGTACGTTCGCTCGGTGTCAGCGTCGACCGAACGCGTCCACTCCGGTCATCTCAGCGGACAGTGCCCACAATCTGCGTGCGTCGGCGGGATCGGTAGCCCAAGGCTTCACGCCGCCGACGCTCATGTCATCAGTCTGCGCGACGTCCGCGATGTTGCAGTCCTGGAGATACGCGCCGGAGTGATCGGCGAGTATCGGTGCCGTCGCTGCCCACACCGTTGTAGCGGCGCCCTGGGAGGGAGTCTTGAACCCCGGCACGGCGTCGCCATTCGACGTCGTCCATCCGAGATCGTGTTTCTCCGATGCCGAGAAGTGACGTTGAAGGGGAGTGAGGATGCTCCCGGGATGGACGGAGAACGCACTGATACCGCGTGAAGCACCGGAGCTCGCCAGCTGTACAGCGAATAGAGCATTTGCAGTCTTGGCTTGACCGTACGCAAGCCAGCGGTCGTAACCGTTGCGGAAATGTATGTCATCCCAACGCACTCCCGACAGAAAATGTCCCGCCGACGAGACAGCGACTACGCGAGAACCGTTTGCGGGCATGGCTGGCACAAGCAGGTTCACCAGTACAAAGTGCCCGAGGTGATTGATCGCGAATTGTGATTCCCATCCGGAGCCGACACGGAGTTCCGGGCAGGCCATGACCCCCGCATTGCAGATGATGATGTCCGGAGTGATCCGGGATTCGAGAATTTCTCGCGCACACGATCTGACACTGCTCGGGTCCGACAGGTCGCACGCTCGCACTTCGATACCCGGAAGGTCGGCCACCGCCCTCCGTGCCTGTTCTGGTCGGCGGGCAAGAACTACAACTCGCGCGCCGACCGAAGAAAGTGACTGCGAAATCTCATATCCGAGTCCGGAGTACCCGCCGGTGACCAAAGCAGTTGTGCCGGCTAAATCTTGTCCGGCAAGTACGTCGTCGGCAGTGGAGACTCGGGAGTATCCGGTGTTGATTTTGCGCTGGATGGAATTCATGGCTGCGACCGTAAAATCTGGAGTGCACTCCAGGTCAAGGAAAGGTCGCCAGGCAATGCGCGAACTGTCAATCGGTGACGTCGCTGTCCAGACCGGAATCAGTATCGATTCCCTTCGATACTTCGAACGTGAGGAATTGCTCGTTCACGAGGTGGCGCGCTCGGCAGGTGGGCGTCGGGTCTACTCCGACAGCGATGTCTCTTGGTTGAAGCTGTGTAATCGCTTCCGAGACTCGGGTATGCCGATCGCCACGATCCGCGAATTCGCCGCTCTGGTCAGGTCAGGGCCGGGAAACGAGAAGGAGCGGCTTTCACTTTTACAGTCGCATGAGGAGTTGATTCGATCCAGGATCGCTGCGATGCAGGAAAACCTGAACGTCATCCACGACAAGGTTTCGGCGTACGAGCGACATGTTCGCGAGGGGACCGTCGTAGGTGTCTGGGAGCCGGAACCGTCGCCCGAGTGATCGTCGGGTGGGTGATTTGCGGCCATTCCGGCCGCCCCGATGCGAGCGAAAGTGGCTTTCGGTCTATCTGAAGCGACCAGAGGTACGTTCGCTCAGCTCGGGCACGGGTTGCTCGGGAGCGCGCGATTTGTCGCGGTCGCCACCCCACCCACTTCGGGTGAACGTATCGCTGCCCCCGTCAGAGAAGGGGAGCGATACGTTCACCCGGCTGTGGAAGGGGAGATTGGGGCTGGCGCACAAACCAAAAGAACCCCCGAAAATGTCTTCCGACATTCTCGGGGGTTCCGCTTGGGTGAGCGACGGGACTCGAACCCGCGACAGCCAGGATCACAACCTGGTGCTCTACCAACTGAACTACGCCCACCATTGCCTCGGCCACCGGTTTGACCCGGCTGCTTTGACGAAAGAGATACTAGCGCGAAAGTCGGTCAGGAAGCCAATCGGCAGGTCAGGCGGGACCCAAGCCCTCTACGACGGCTGCGATCTCCGCGCTCGACGGTCCGGGCGCCGCGACGAATGCAGTGCCGCGGTAGTACTTGAGTTCGCGGATGGATTCCTTGATGTCGGCGAGCGCCCGGTGGGCGAGACCTTTTTCGGGCTGGCCGAAGTAGATTCGCGGGTACCAGCGGCGGGAGAGTTCCTTGATGGAGCTGACGTCGATCATCCGGTAGTGCAGGTATGTGTCCAGTGCCGTCATGTCCCGTGAGATGAATCCGCGGTCGGTGGCGATTGAATTGCCTGCCAAGGGAGCCGTACCGGAGACGGGAACGTGCTTGCGGATGTACGCGAGCACCTCTTTCTCCGCCTCGGCGAGGGTGACCGTCGACTTACGAACCTCTTCGGTCAGTCCCGACTTTGCGTGCATCTTCTTCACGACGTCGGGCATTGCAGCCAACGCGTCGTCGTCGGCGTGGATGACGATGTCCACACCTTCGCCCAAGATGTTCAAGTCGCTGTCGGTCACCAGAGCCGCAATCTCGATGAGTTTGTCCGACTCGAGTCGCAGCCCGGTCATTTCACAATCGATCCATACCAATTTGTCCTGCACCAGGAACACAGTAGTGCGCGCGGGAGCGGGATAAGGTCTGCGGTGGAAACTCGACGTGTGTGAGACGGCGTTCGGGTGATGACAAGAACTTCGCCGCATTGCAACGAGGAGGGCTTTTCGATGACCGTGGATCCGAAGGACGGAGCAGCGCCGCTGACGCCGGCGGAGAAGGCGAAAGCTGCCAAGGCTGCCGCTGCCGAAGCCGCTCGGATTGCAGCTGAAGCCGCTGCAGCAGCTGAGGAAGCCGAGAAGGAAGCGGCTGCCGCTGAGGCCGAAGCATCGGCCGGAGCCACCCCCGCTGCTCAGGCGCCCTCGGGTGCTGCCGCTGAAATCGCGGCGGGCTATTCATCCGAGGGGCGGGCACTCGAGCTCGGCTCGGTGGTGATCGACGGTGTGGCAGATCCCACCGCGCGGGTGCGGATTCCGTTGGCGACGATCAACCGTCACGGTCTGATCGCCGGTGCGACGGGTACCGGCAAGACCAAGACGTTGCAGGGTATCGCCGAGCAGCTGTCCGCCGCGGGTGTGCCGGTTGTGATGGCCGACGTCAAGGGCGATCTCTCGGGTCTGTCGAAGGCGGGGGATCCGAGCGAGAAGATGAAGTCTCGCGCAGTCGAGACGGGCGACGATTCGTGGACTCCCGCTGGGATGCCGGTCGAGTTCTTGTCGTTGGGTACCGACGGAATCGGTATCCCGGTGCGCGCGACCATCACCAGTTTCGGGCCGATCCTGCTCAGTAAAGTGTTGGGCCTCAACGAGACCCAGGAGTCGACTCTAGGGCTGATCTTCCACTGGGCCGACACTCAGGGCCTCGCCCTGCTGGACCTCAAGGATCTGCGTTCGGTCATCGCGCACCTGACGAGCGCTGAGGGCAAGGCCGATCTGAAGGGTATCGGCGGAGTTTCCTCCGCGACGGCGGGAGTGATTCTGCGCGCGTTGGTCAACCTCGAAGCCGACGGCGGTGACACCTTCTTCGGTGAACCGGAACTCGAAACCGAGGACCTGCTGCGTGTCGTCGGCGGTGCCGGTGTGATCACGCTGTTCGAACTCGGTGCCCAGGCGGCGCGCCCGGCAATGTTCTCCACCTTCCTGATGTGGGTGCTCGCGGACCTGTTCCAGACGCTGCCCGAAGAGGGAGATCTGGACAAGCCGAAGCTCGTGTTCATCTTCGACGAGGCGCACCTTCTGTTCGCGGACGCGTCGAAGGCCTTCCTGCAGCAGGTGGAACAGACGGTCAAGCTCATTCGTTCCAAGGGCGTCGGCGTGTTCTTCTGCACACAACTTCCGACCGACATTCCGAATTCGGTGCTGTCACAGTTGGGTGCGCGGGTTCAGCACGCCCTGCGTGCCTTCACGCCCGACGATCAGAAAGCCCTCAACAAGACCGTCCGCACGTACCCGAAAACCGAGCACTATGACCTGGAAAAGGCACTGACTTCACTCGGCATCGGTGAAGCCATCGTGACCGTACTCTCGGAAAAGGGTGCGCCGACGCCGGTGGCCTGGACCAAGATTCGTCCTCCGAGGTCGCTGATGGACACCATCGGCAACGACGCGATCAAGGCGGCCGCGTCGTCGAGTCCGCTGAATCAGAAGTACGGCCAGACCATCGACCGCGAGTCGGCGTACGAGAAGCTGACGGCCAAGGTGGCCGGTGCTCCGACGGCGGATCAGTCCCTGGATCTTCCGTCGCTGCCCGATCTGCCGCCACCGCCGCCGGCCGAGCCGGAGGGCCCCAACATCGCCGAGCAGATCTTGGGCAACTCGGCTGTCAAGAGTTTCCTGCGCTCGGCGGCTTCGGCTGCGGGACGCGAGATTTCGCGAAACATCTTCGGCACCGGTAGTCGCCGCAGGCGCTGAGGCTCAGGCGCCCGCGAGGTCAGATGCCGACCTCGCGGGCCAGCAGGTCGTTGATCGATTCGCGCCTGATCAACGGTCGCGCAATCCCGCCCAGCACGGCGACGACCGGCGGCCGGCCGACGCTGTTGTAGGTGGAGGCCATGCTGTGGTGGTATGCGCCCGTACACGGCACTGCCAACAGGTCACCTTCATGTAGGTCGGCGGGAAGCCTTGCTCCGACGGCAATTTCGTCGCCCGATTCGCAGTGTCGCCCGGCGACGGTTACTTCCTGGAGCGGTGCGCGCGAATGCCGGTTCACCAGTTCGACGTCGTAGTGGCTGTCGTACAACGACACCCGAGGGTTGTCGCTCATCCCGCCGTCGACGGAGACGAAGGTTCGTCCCCCGCTGATCGACTTGATGTTCTGTACGCGATAGAGCGTGACTCCGGCCCGCGCAGCGATCGCTCGGCCAGGCTCGAGCACGATTTCGGGGCGAGGGAAGCGGTTTCGGGTGCACGCGTCGTCGAGAGTTTCGTCGATGACGTGAGCGAGGCGGGTCAGATCCAATTGGGCATCTCCCGGCACGTAGGCGATCCCATGGCCACCGCCGAGATCGAGTTCGGTGAGGATGATTCGATGCGTGCGTCGTATGTCGTCCATCTGTGCGATCATCGTCTCGATCGCGGGGCGGAAGAGTTCGGGATCGGTGATCTGGGAGCCGAGATGGCAATGCAGGCCGATGAGCTGCAGGTGCGTCGCGTTGGCGACGACGGATACCGTATGTTCCAGTTCTTCGGAAAACGCTGGTAGGCCGAACTTTTGGTCCACGATGCCCGTGGACACTGCCTTGTGTCCGTGTATGTCGATGCCGGGTGTGACTCTGATCAACACCTTCTGTCGGTGGGTACACACCGACGCGAGCCGTACCGCTTCGCTGGGGGAGTCGAGGACGATCCGGCCGACACCCGCGTTGACCGCCGCCCTCAGTTCGGAAACCGATTTGGCATTGCCGTGCAGGATGATTCGGTGGGGGTCCACGCCCGCGGCAAGCGCGACGGCGAGTTCACCGGCGGAACAGACATCCACCCCGAGTCCCTCGTCGGAGACCCAGGTAGCCATCGCTCGAATCATCAGTGCCTTGCCGGCGTACACGATCTCCGAGTCGGGGAAGATCTCTCGATACGTGCGGCAGCGGTGCCGCACGTCCGCCTCGTCGACGACGTACGTCGGTGTGCCGTACTGGTCCGCGATCTCTTCGAGGGAGACGTCGCCGATGCAGACACGCCCGCTGTGGTCGTGGCGAGTACTGATGGGCCACAACGCAGGATCCATACGCGGTGTCATTGCGCCGCGTAGGGAGGGGAAGATTTCGAGTAGCGTCACGTCGATCTCCTGAAGGTGACCCGCCGTGTTGCGGGCTACCTTCAGATCTACTCCCGAAGATCACCGGTGGGGTGGTTCTTGACGCTTACTTGACGCGCCGCCGAACGAGGTTGACGCGGCCCTGACGGGCTCGACTCACTGTGCCTGTCGACTCACTGTGCTCGCCGCCGCTTCCATCCGAACCAACCGAGCACCGCGAGCAATGCCACCGCGGCGCCTCCGCCGATGACCGTCGATCGGTCGGCGGACACACCAGCGGACGGAGTTCCGCCGGGGCTCGGGGCGTAACCGGCGCCGTACACGGACTCGACCGCCGCTTGGATGTCGAACCCGGTTTCGGTAGCCGGCCCGCAGCTGTGCCCCTCGTGCTCGGCGTCGACGTCGTACGGCGCAGAAACGAACATCAGCTGCTCGGTGCCGAGCACGTAGCTTGTGCCACAACCGTTCCCGTTCGCGAGTGTCCCCACCGACGTCACCGATGCCAGATCGCCTTTGTAGACCCGGCTGACGTCGAACAGGTAGGTGTCCTCGAATCCGTCCGAAGTTTTCTCCGTCGGAGTCCCGAGGAAAACGGTGCTGGAGACGCTCACGGCTTCTTCCGGGGTAGCCGATGATGCGCACGAACATGCCTTCGCTGCCGTGGGCAGCAGTAAGGGCAACCCTCCGGTCAAAAGAAGGATTGCCCCGACTGCCAGTGTTCTTCGCATCGCCATTAACCGACTATACGGTCTGCTATGGCCTGCTCTGAGAAGTTTGCGTGAATCAGCCGCCGAGCTTCTTGTAGAACGTGCCCACGATCGGCGCAACGACCGCACGCGGGCTGTAACCGCCCGCGACGGACATCGCCTTGCTCAAGATGCCCGGTACGACGCGCATTTTGTTCTCGGCCAGGCCGTCGAGCGAGACCTTGGCGGTGTACTCGCTCGAGATCCAGAAGAAGTCCGGGACGAGCTTGTCGACGATCGACGCTTCGGCCGGGTCCGGGGTTTCGGTGCGTACGGGGCCTGGGGCGAGCAGGGTGACGTTCACTCCGGTGCCCTTGAGTTCACCTCGCAACGATTCCGCAAAGGTGTTCACGAACGCCTTGGTGGCTGCGTACGTCGCGTTGTTGGGGATCGGCATGTTGCCGGCCGCGGACCCGACCATCAGGATGGCTCCGGACTTGCGCGCGAGCATGCCGGGCAGCACGGCCAGCGTGAGATCGTGCACTGCAACGGCGTTGAGCTCGACCTGGTCGCGCTCGTAGGCCGGGTCCAGCTCGGCGATCGGCCCGAAGGTGGCGATACCGGCGTTGTTGCACAGGATGCTGATGTCGCGGCCACCGAGTTCCTCGACCAGAACGGCACGCGCCGCGCTGTCGGAGAGGTCCGATGCACGGACCTCCACCTCGACGCCGTGCGCGGCGCGAAGCTTCTCGGCGAGGGCCTCCATGACCTCGCCACGACGGGCAACGAGGATCAGGGAGTGTCCGCGTGATGCCAGATCAGCGGCCAGTGCCTCTCCGATGCCGGAGGAGGCGCCGGTCACTACGGCGCGGGCTGTGGTTGTGGGTGTCGGCAGGCTCACGATCAGTCAGCGTAGCCGGTCAGATCTTCGCGGCCAGTCGTGTGCCCTGTTCGATGGCACGCTTGGCGTCGAGTTCGCCAGCGACATCCGCGCCGCCGATGATGTGGGTCACCACACCCGCGACGGTCAGTTCGTCCACCAGATCGCGAACCGACTCCTGCCCGGCGCAGATGACGATGGTGTCGACCTCGAGAAGTCGGGGCTTCTCGTGCTTCTCACCGAAGGTGATATGCAGGCCGGCGTCGTCGATGCGCTCGTAGTTGACGCCCGAGAGCTCGTGGACGCCCTTGTTCTTGAGGGCCGCCCGGTGGACCCAGCCGGTGGTCTTCGCGAGGCCGGCGCCGATGCGTCCTGGCTTGCGTTGGAGGAGATAGACCTCCCGCTCGGAGAGCTCTGGTACCGGAGTGGTGAGAGCGCCCGGGGCCATTTCGGGTTCGGTGACGCCCCATTCCTGCTTCCACTCCTTGAGATGAAGAGTGGGGGAAGTGGGGTGCGTGAGGAATTCGCTCACGTCGACGCCGATGCCGCCGGCACCGATGACGGCGACGGACTTGCCGACGGGCTTGCCCTCTCGGACGACCTCGGCGTAGGTCAGCACCTTCGAGTTCTCGATGCCGGGGATCTTGGGAACGCGCGGCGTCACGCCGGTGGCAACCACCACTTCGTCGAAGGATCCGATGAGATCTGCTGGTGCGACGCGGGTTTCGAGCTTGACCGTCACTCCGGCCACGTCCAGCATGCGGGTGTAGTAGCGAATGGTCTCGGCGAACTCTTCCTTACCCGGAATGAGCTGTGCGATCCCGAATTGCCCGCCGATCTTGTCCGAGGCCTCGAACAACGTGACCGAATGACCACGCTGAGCAAGATTGAGTGCTGCGGAAAGTCCGGCAGGACCGGCGCCGACGACGGCGAGATTCTTGGTCCGCCGAGTGGGGGAGAGGATCAGCGTGGTCTCACGGCCCGCGCGCGGATTGAGCAGGCAGGAGACCTGCTTGTGAACGAAGGCGTGGTCGAGGCAGGCTTGGTTGCAGGCAATGCACGTGTTGATCTCGTCGGGCGCTCCGCGTTCTGCCTTGTTCACCCAGTCGGGATCGGCGAGCATCGGCCTGGCCATCGAAATCAACTGCGCGTCACCGCGGTTGAGGATCTCTTCGGCAGTCTCGGGCATGTTGATCCGATTCGAGGCGGCTACCGGAATGTCGACGTGCTTCTCGAGCTTGCTCGTGATGTCCACGAAGGCTGCTCGGGGAACCGAGGTGACGATGGTGGGCACCCGTGACTCGTGCCATCCGATGTCGGTGTTGATGATCGTGGCGCCGGCAGCTTCGACTTCCTTTGCCAATGAGACGATTTCATCCCAGGTCTGACCGCCCTCGACCAGGTCTGCCATCGACAACCGGAACACGATGATGAAGTTCGGGCCGACGGCCTTGCGTGTGCGTCGCACGATTTCGACTGCCATGCGTCGACGGTTCTCGGAACTGCCGCCCCACTGGTCGGTGCGCTTGTTCGTGCGCTCGCAGAGGAACTGGTTGATGAAGTAGCCCTCACCGCCCATGATTTCGACGCCGTCGTAACCCGCGGACTTGGCCAGACGCGCGCAGCGAACGTAGTTGCGGATCTGCCAACGCACCCCACGGCCGGTCAGCTTGCGCGGACGGAACGGATTGATGGGCGCCTTGATCGACGACGCGGAGACACTGAACGGCTGGTAGCTGTAGCGGCCGGCGTGCAGGATCTGCATGGCGATCTTTCCACCCGCGTCGTGAACCGCCTTGGTGATCCGGCGGTGACGGCGCGCTTCGATGCGGTTGGTCAGCTTGGCACCGAAGGGTAAGAGCCAACCGGTGCGGTTGGGCGCGTAGCCGCCGGTGATGATCAAGCCGACTCCGCCACGGGCACGTTCGGCGAAGTACTCGGCCAAGCGGTCGGTGTCCTTCGCGCGATCTTCGAGGCCGGTGTGGATCGATCCCATGACGACGCGGTTCTTCAGCGTCGTGAATCCGAGGTCGAGCGGTTCGAGCAGGCGGGGGAACTGTGTATCCGTCATGACTGAAGATGTCCTTCCGTGGCGTACTCGCCAGTGTCTTCGGTGGCGGGCTCGCCAGTGTCTTCGGTGGCGTACTCGCCGGTGTCTTCGGTGGCGTACTCGCCAGTGGGCAATGCGTCCAGAACTTCCTGGCACCAGTCGGTGAATCCTTCCTCGACGCGGATGCCGCCGCGAAGTACGAGGTACTGATGCAGTGAAGAGCCGGAAAGCGCTGCTGGATTGGGGAAGTCACGCTTTTCGATGAGTCGGTAGACGTCGAGGCGGGCGGCGTGGCCGTCGCGGTGGCGAGCGACTTCGCGTCGTAGAGCGGGGAGATCGGCGTGCGCAGCGGCCCTGATCTTGATGGCCAACTCGTTGCGCAGGTGGTTCGGTTCGGACGGCTCTGCGATCCATCGGGTCAGTTCGGCGCGGCCGGCATCGCTGACGCGGTACATCTTCTTGCCCGGTCGGCCGTCCTGCGCGATGGCCTCCACCTCCACCCAGCCTGCCTCGTCCATTCGCTTGAGGACTCGGTAGATCTGCTGGTGCGTCGCGCTGTGGAAGAAGCCGATCGACTTGTCGAACCGGCGTGTGAGGTCGTATCCCGACGCATCCTGTTCGGAAAGGGAGACGAGCAACGCATGTTCGAGTGCCATGGAAAAAGTATCTATGCACTCAGGTGCGTATGCAACTAAGTGCGTACTAACTCGGGTGCATAGAGCGTCTTGTATGTCGACTTCGGAGAGAGGCGCCGAGTCGCCCGCGCGCAGTTAGGCTTCGCCGTATGAGCGCCGAGTCCACGAGCACGCAGGCAGAGCCACCCGCAGGCATCGGCGGTGCGGCCACGAAGAGTCAAGTGTTCGCATGGGGGCTGTGGGATTGGGGATCGGCCGCATTCAACGCAGTGATCCTCACGTTCGTCTTCTCGGTTTATCTCACCGACGCGGTCGGTGACGACCTTCCCGGCACGATTTCGGCAACTACGTGGCTCAGCTGGGCACTCGGAATCGCCGGCTTCTTCATCGCGATTCTCGCTCCGATCACCGGACAACGTTTCGATGCGTCGGGTAAACGTAAACTCTCGCTCGCGATACTGACCGGCATCACCGTGCTCTCGATGGCGGGCCTCTACTTCGTCGAAGACAACTACCGCTATCTGTGGCTCGGATTGGTTCTGCTCGCAATCGGTTCGGTGATCTTCGAACTGGCCGGCGTTCCCTACAACGCCATGATGCGGCAGGTGTCGACACCGGAGAATCTGGGTAGAGTCTCCGGCTTCGGCTGGGCCATGGGATATTTCGGCGGAATCGTGCTGCTGTTGCTGTGCTACTTCGGGTTCATCGTCGGCGACGGTGACACTCGGGGATTCCTGGGATTGACCACCGACGGCGGCATGAACATCCGGATGGTGGCACTGCTGGCTGCAGTGTGGTTCGCGGTCTTCGCGATTCCGGTGTTCTTCAAGGTTCCCGAGTTGCCCAGCCCCGCGGTCGATCCGAGAGCGTCCAAGGCCGGGTTCCTCGACTCCTATCGGGTGTTGTGGCGCGATCTGCGCGAACTCTGGAACGTCGACAGGCGCACGATCTGGTACCTGATCGCGAGCGCGCTCTTTCGTGACGGTCTCGCGGGCGTGTTCACCTTCGGAGCCGTGCTGGCTGTCAACGTCTACGGAATCAGTGCGGCCGACGTGCTGTTGTTCGGTGTTGCGGCCAACGTGATTTCCGCAATCGGTGCATTGGTGGCCGGACGTTTCGACGATCGGATCGGACCGAAACAGGTCATCACCGTCTCGCTGGCGTCGATGATCGTGGTCGGCGCGATCCTGATCGCGGTGTCAGGGCCGGTGATGTTCTGGATCTTCGGTCTCGCGCTCTGCCTCTTCGTCGGGCCCGCTCAGTCTTCGGCACGAACCTTCCTGGCGCGCATCACCCCGCCTGGGCGTGAAGGTCAGATGTTCGGCCTGTATGCGACCACAGGCCGAGCAGTGTCGTTTTTGGCACCGACACTGTTCGGCCTGTTCGCATGGCTCTTCGGTGCAGACCGTGCCGGCATCATCGGACTGCTGGTGGTTCTCGGCGTCGGCCTTGCCGCATTGTCGATGGTGAAGGCGCCGGAAGGGGACAGTGCGCTGCCCGTCAATCCTTGAAGTAGACCAACTGGTGTGTCGTAGCGAGCAATGCGCCGTCACTGCCCCAAATTTCGGCCGACTGATCGAAGTACCCGTTGCCGAACCGTTGGGTCCGCGCGGTTCCCAGCACGGAATTGTCTGCCTGTTCGGTCAGCGTCTGAGCGTCGGCGTGGAAGTAGATGGTCATCGAGACCGTTCCAGCCGGAGCCATCTTGCCTCGGCGCAAGAAGACTCGTGGGAAGAAGACATCGCACAGTGCGGTCAGCGACGTGAAGTCGAGAGCGCGTGCCGGTTGATCGCGCACCCAGAGCGTCGTTGTCGAGTCGGGATGCTCGCCCGACTCCAGGTCGGGGATTGCACCTTCGACAAAGCGCATCTCGTAGTTCTGTGCCCAGGCGATGAACTCGGGGAACGGCAGCAGCGTAACGTCTTCGGCCGACGGAACTTCCGGCATCGTGATCTCGGTAGACGACCAGGTTTCACGCCTGGTACCGAACACTGCCGTCGCGGTAGTGGCGACGGTTCCGTCCTGAGACAGTTCGATGGACCAGTGCTGCGTCGAGCGGTTGGTGCGCACCGGCCGGGCGGAGATCTCGAAGGCGCCCTCGGTGATCGGACCGGCAAAGTTGACGGTCAACGACAGCGGATCGCCGAGGCGTTCGGGGTGCTTCAGTACGGATTCGAGCAACGTGGCAGCGGTGACGCCGCCGAATGGCCCGACCATGTTGTTGTACGCCGGATTGGTCTCGCCGGTCGACAAGCCGGCGGTGAGTGGCGTCAATCCGACAGCAGCGTCGAAAGGATGGGGTGGTGAAACGGTCTCGGTCATCGCAGAACTCCTGGTGATGGAATCAATTCGGCTCTATGTATGACAACATACATAGAGCCGAATTCGTCGCGGCGATCAGGATCCTGCACGTGCGAGGATCGCCTCGGCCAACTCTTCGGCTCGCTCTTCCGGAATCCAGTGACTTCCGCCGTCGAGCACGACGAACTCGTAGGGGGCGTCCACGAATTCACCACAGCGTTCTGCGCCTGCGCGGCCGAGCGCTGTGTCGCCGGTGCTCCAGACATACGTGGTCGGCACGGTGGTGCGATCGATGTCGCCGAAGTCGCGGGTCATCGCGCGGTACCAGTTCAAGGCGCCGGTCAGCGCGCCCTCCCCGCTCAGGACACGAATGTGCTCGTCGGCGAATTCAGGATCGATCTGGCCGTCGAACATGGCGCGCAGCCGGCGAAAGTTGTCCTCCGACAACACTTCCTCGGCTTTTCCCTCCTGTCGGAGAAGTCCGATGTAGGACGAGCGTTGTTTCTGGTCCTCGTCCTCGCGGAGTGCCCAACCGAAGGCGGTGGGGTGGGGGACCGAGATCGCCGTTAGGCTGCGGATCCGGTTCGGATGGCGACCGGCGACCTGCCAGGCGACCGCCGAACCCCAGTCGTGACCGACAAGATGCGCGTCGGACAGGCCGAGCGCGTCGAGCAATCCGACGACGTCGGCTACCAGGTGCTCGATCTTGTAGGCATCCACCCCTTCGGGGCGCGCGCCGGCGGAGTAACCGCGCTGATTCGGTGCGATAACGCGGTAGCCCGCTGCGGTGAGCAGTGGTGTGACCTTGCCCCAGGATGCGGCGCTCTCCGGGAAGCCATGCAGCGCTACCAGCGGAATGCCGTCGTCCGGGCCCGAGATCAGTACGTCGAAGGTGAGGTCGCCAACGGGGATTTCGTATGTACTCGTGGAAGACATGACTCTCACCGTACGTCGAAAAGGTGAACCCGAGGTCAGTTTCGAGGTGGATTCCAGGTGGCCATTCCGAGCATGATGACTCGCAGTTGCTTCTCGGCTCGTGTGATGACGGCGGCTTCGTCGCGATACCCGGCCGTCCCGGCGTCCAGCAGTTCGACGACAGCACTGAACATCGTCGAGACGATCAGGTCGGCAGCCATTTCCAGATCGTCCGACGACCAGCTTTCCAGTCCGGCAATTCTGGAGAGGTCGATGGTCAGTTCGCTGACGAACAACCGCATTTCAGTGGCTATCGCACGTCGTACCTCACTGACGCCGCTGTAGCGTTCGCGGCAGAGGAACCGAAACTGTCGCTCGTGTGTATGCACTTGTCGCACAAGGATGCCCAGTGACGTAGCGGCGTCCTTGGTGCTGGGATTACGCCTTGCGTCGCGCAGCATCTGGCGCAACATGCGCATGCTCTCTTCGACGAGGACGACACCGACGTCCTCCAGTGAAGCGAAGTGGCGGTAGAACGCCGTCGGAACGATCCCGGCTTCCCTGGCTACCTCTCGCAGGCTGATTCCGGCGAAGCCGCGATCGGCCGAGAGGTCCATGGCAGTGTCCAGGAGTGCTTGGCGTGTGCGTTCCTTCTTTGCGGCACGACTTTCCGGCTCCCTGTTGTCGGGTTCCCTGCGCTCTGGGTTCACCGGTCCGGCCTTCGTCACGACGTCGAGTGTAGGTACAGGCATTCCGGCTCCTTTCGGCAACTCGTGTAACTCGGATCACATTCTTGTTGACATGTACTTATGTGCACCTGTCACACTATCTTCGGTGAACATTTGTACACTGAATTCACGCAGTCGGGGGAAGCTAGCCCAGCAATCGATACACCCGGCAATCGAAGTACGAGGAGGGTCATGACAATCGCATCTGCTCCTGAGAACACGACACCGAAGTCCACACCTCGGCGCGGACTGTCCTTGGTGGGACTGATCGAAGCCATGGCTGCTCCACATCAGATCGATCGGTACCTCGAGTTGGTCAACCCGATGGCGACCGTTCGTGACATCCGCGCGCAGGTTGTCGCCGTCGACCATCCGACGGCTGACTCCGTCACTCTCACGCTGCGCCCGACTCGCCAGTGGCGCGGTTTTCAGGCGGGCCAGTTCGTGCAGTTGGGCGTGGTGATCGACGGTGTTCGTCACACTCGCTGCTACTCGCCGGCCGGGGGCGCGTCTACGCGCAGCGGGCTGATCGAGCTCACCGTCAAAGCGCATCCGGGTGGCTTGGTGTCGCAGTATCTGTACGCCAACGCAGCGCCCGGGCTCGTTGTCAGCCTCTCGCAGGCAGACGGGGTGTTCTCCCTTCCCGTCGACCGCCCGCGTCGGGTGTTGTTGATCAGTGGCGGCAGTGGAATCACCCCGGTCATGTCGATGCTTCGGACGCTGGTGGAGGAGCAGCACTCGGGCGAGATCGTGTTCGTGCATTACGCGAACACCGATGCCGACGTGGCGTACACGCGCGCGCTGAAGACCATCGCCGAGCAGAACCCGAACGTGAAACTGGTACTCGTGTACACCGAAAGCGGTGGAGGTGACCTCGAAGGTTTCTTCGATCGCGGGCACCTCGACGCGGTGGCTCCTTGGATCGCCGATCCGGACACGATCGACGCTCAGGCTTATCTCTGCGGACCTCCCGGACTGATGCGGGGAGTGCGTGAGGTGTTCCGTGAGGTCGACGTCGAGCACTTGCTCAACACCGAGGAGTTTGCGCCGGCGGTGGCCGAGCCGGGGGAGGCCGGCGGCGAGGTGTCATTCACCAAAAGTGGGGTGGCGGCCGAGAACTCCGGCGAAACACTTCTCGAACAAGCAGAAGCTGCGGGCCTCAATCCCGAGTACGGATGCCGGATGGGAATCTGCTTCTCCTGCACCTCCGTCAAGAAGGCGGGCCGTACCCGAAACGTGCGCACCGGTGAGACAGACGACGAGCCGGACAAGAAGATCCAGCTGTGCGTCAGTGCTCCCGTCGGCGACGTCACCGTCGACATCTGAAGTCCCATTTTCCACACGACTGTCTGGAGACCGACATGTTTGGACTTTCACTTCCCACCCTCCCGTTCCTCGGCAACGGTTCCGATGCGAAGGACGACGCTCCCGTCGTCCTGACGTACGAGCAGGTCGAGGAGATCGGCCGCGAGTTGGACGCATTGCGCGATCGCACCGTCGCCTCGCTCGGGGCGGAGGATCGGGAGTACATCTACAAGATCATCAAGGCTCAGCGCGGGTTCGAGGTCGCAGGTCGCGGCTTGATGTATCTCGGCTTCCTGCCTCCGGTGTGGCTCGCGGCAGTCGGTGCATTGAGCGTGTCCAAGATCCTCGACAACATGGAGATCGGCCACAACGTCATGCACGGTCAGTACGACTGGATGCGTGAACCAGGGCTCAATTCCGAAGTCTTCGAATGGGATACGGTGTGCCCGGCCGACCAGTGGCGTCACTCGCACAACTACATGCATCACACGTACACCAATATTCTCGGCAAAGACCGCGACATCGGATACGGCATCCTGCGTATCGACGACGCGCAGAAGTGGAACCCCTATTACCTCGGTAATCCGGTCTGGGCCTTCGCCTTGATGGTGCTCTTCGAGTGGGGCGTGATGATGCATGATCTCGAGATCGAGAACGTCATTCAGGGCAAGCGCAAGTGGCACGACGTCAAGCCGCTCCTGAAGGGCTGGTGGAACAAGGCGGGCAAGCAGGTCCTCAAGGACTACGTCATCTTCCCGGTTCTCACGGGGCCGCTGTTCGTGACCACTCTCGCGGGGAATGTCACCGCCAACCTGGTCCGGAACGTGTGGACGTACTCGATCATCTTCTGTGGCCATTTCCCCACCGGTGTCCAGAGCTTCACCGAGGACGAGACGGCCGACGAGACTCGCGGGCAGTGGTACGTGCGTCAGATGCTCGGCAGCGCCAACATCGAGGGAAGCCCGCTCTTCCACATCATGTCCGGCAACCTCTCGCACCAGATCGAGCACCACCTGTTCCCGGACCTGCCTGCGCATCGTTATCCGGAACTCGCTCCCCAGGTGAAGGAATTGTGTGGGAAGTACGGTTTGCCGTACAACACCGGTGGGTTCTTCAAGCAGATCGGTTCGGTATGGGGCAAGATCTTCAAGCTCGCTCTTCCGCCCGGTTTGGTCAAGTCGACGACCCCTCCCGGTGTTATCGTCGAGCGCCAGCGAACTGCAGCCTGAGAGGCACACACTGATGGTCGGGAAATTCGAACGCCGCAAGGACACGGTCCAGGAACTGACCGAAAGTGCAGCCAACCACGTGGGCTCGATCGCGATGATCATCGCCGGGGCCGTTCGAGACGTGACGCGCGAGATCGGCGACTGGGTGTCCGACGGAATCGAGATGCGTGAAGCAGCGAAAAAGGCTGCAGCTGACGATCGTTCGGAGTCCGTGACCATCGAGCACGACGATAGCGATCCACCTGAAGACTGGCGTTGATTCACCGCGGCGGACGGCCTGATCGCGCAACCGCGAGCCGTCTCGCCTGAACGACCACGTTGCCCTCCGTCACAGATGACGGAGGGCAACGTGGGTTTCGTGGACTGTTTCGGCGGCCGAAGACGCGGATCGAACGCCGATCACAAGTGAGGTCCTAAGCAGCGCTGCCGAGGCTCGCCGAGTCGAAGCTGCCGAGCCCGGTGCTACCGAGACCGCTGCTACCGACTCCGCCCAGTGCGAGTGCATTGCTGCTGCCCGCGCTCAGTAGCTGGACGATGATGTTGATGACGATGGGGTCGCCGGTGAGCGGAATTGTAGGCACAGGGGGACCTGCTTTCTGTTTCGAGATGTGGTGAGAAGGTGAGCGGCGACGGGATCGTCGACGTGGTCAGGCGGGCTGTTTCAGCCACTTCCGGTGCTGCCGAGCGACACGATGGAGCCGTTGCCGAAGCCGAGTGCTCGGGAGAGTGAGCCGAAGTCGATGACCAGGCTGCCCAGGGTGTGCTGGTTTATCACGGTGGTTCCTGTCTGTGCCGCGACTGTGTGATGCGAGTGGGTAAGTCGATCAGGGAGCAGGCGTCGTGGGAGTTTCGCCGCCGCCGCCAATCGGAGAGTTGTCGGTGTAGAGGAAACTGCTGCCGGCGTTGAACATCTGTAGGACGGTGTTCAAAACGACGGCCAAAGCGCCTGTGGTTGGTGCGGCGATCATGTGCTTGCTCCTGGTTTCAGCGGTGGCGACGTGGTGGTCACCGTGGTCACCGCCATCACAGTGTCAGGCGGCTTGGAGCGGGCCCTGTGCGAGAGATTCTCTCGCACAGGGCCCGAGATTCGTCCTAGGAGACGCCGCCGCCATCCGTCGAGCCCGTGCCGGTGCTGCCCGCGTTGAAGAGCTGCAGGATGGTGTCGAAGAAGGCACCGAGGAGAGCGTTATCCTGGCCGTTGATCATGTGTTTCCCCTTAATTGTTACTGGTTTGCGCGGTGATTCGCACCACACTTTTATAGCCCGGTTCGGAGCGGAAAAGTGGGGTCCAGGCGCCACACGTGGACAGCTAATAGCGAGGATGTGAGTGTTCACATTTTCGCTGGACGATTGTCCACATCAGTGCTTGCGAAGGTCAGCGAGATCATGGCAGCGCGCAGTTTGAGCAGTTCAGAGGGCAGGGCCGGATCCAATCCGGTCAGGGTTGCGATGCGCTTGATTCGATTGTCGACGGTGTTGGTGTGCAGGCCGAGCGCCGACGCGGTGCGCTGACGATGCTGGCCGTTGGCGAGATGTATGGACAATGTCTGCAGCAGTTCCGGATTGCCGTCGAGTGGCTTGAGAAGATTGATCAAGCTGTCGCGGCCTACGCCACCCCGAGTGAGTTGATACTCGAGCGCGAGGTCTTCCATTCGGTACGACCGCGCCGGCAGTCTCAGGCGCCGCACGAGTTGTGCCAATTCGTGAGTGGTTGCTTGGGCGGCGGCGATATCTCGTACCGCGGCGTTCTCGGCGATTGCTGTGATCTCCACCCCGACCGTTGCGCGTGCACGTTGGATGACCTCGCACACTGTTCCCCAGTCGGGTGTGCCCTCGATCAGGACCAGACCACGTTGCGGTGCAGGAGCTTCGAGCAGCGCCGACCCGAAGTGGGCCGCGATTTTCGATTGAGCGACGGAGAGGTCACGGTAGGCCTGTATGCGCTGGTGGTTGCCGTTGCGTGCTCCCGGGCGGATGGGCGGCAGGTTCACCAGGAGCCGCAGGACGAGATAGCGGGGTGCGAGTTCGACGCCCATCTGCAACGCAAGCTGGGTGGGATCGTCGCCGTCCAGCATGGCCTTCACGAGGGCGCCGGCGGAGTATTCCCCGAGTTGGGAACCGGCTGGAAGAGCCGAGAGATAGCTGATCGAGATGAACGAGTGAAGCCGCTGCGCAAGTGCGAACAAGAACTCGTTGAGATCCCCGAGATTGGCGGAGTCCTCGGCGTCGGCCCGGCTGAGGATGAGGGTGCGAAAAGTGCTGATGCCCTCGTTGGTCAAGTTGAGGATCGCGCTGAGTGGCACGCCTTTCAATGCTTGTTGGACGGTCATCGTGTGAATGCCGTCCAACTCTTGGTCGGTGGGAAGTTTGCGGTGATCCAATAGCTGGATCCCCACTTGGAGCCCCTGCACGATCACCGCAATCAGTTCCCGACGAACTGCCTCCGTTTGGAGGGAAGTCAACGTCGGGTTGGCACGGGACAGGTGATCTACGAGATCGCTTGCCAGTGGGATGACGTCGTTGACCGCTGTGGAGGCGGGCTTGCCTCCCAACATGAGCGGTCCCGGGTTGTTCAGCAGCGCTGGGGACATGGGTGGCCTCCTCTAGACAGGTGCGTCGCCTGGCACAGGCACCCGGAGGCTCGGCGCGTTACGAAGCGGGGTACACGCTGAGGCCTTGTTCGGGGGCATACTCGCCGCTGAAATTTGCGGATCGAATTGCGCCAGGCGTTGTGATTTCTACCACATGAACGATCGTCCAACTGTGAAATGGACAAATGTGAAGATAAGTCCATATGCCCCACGCGCTGCGGACCTAAACAATCGTCCACTTACGGTGTTTTTCGACGTCAGAGCGGAAAACGGTTTCGGAGGACACCACGAGTTCCGTCTGGGATCATTGCCGCGCCTACGGTGCTCGTCGCGGGCGATTTGCTCGGAGCAAGCTCGAGGGCCCTGGGTCCTCGCGGACCCAGGGCCCTCGAGGCCTAGGTATTGATTCGACCAGTCCGATGTACGGGAACCGGTCCAGGGTGAAATCACCCTTTTTGTACTGCTGTCTGTGGTGCGGAAATCTCTAGATGACGCCCAGTGAAATCATGGCGTCGGCCACCTTCACGAAGCCGGCAATGTTCGCGCCGTGCACGTAGTCGCCGGGCTTTCCGTACTCGGCAGCGGTGTTGATGGTGCGCTTGTGGATGCCGCGCATGATTCCGGCGAGACGCTCGTCGGTGTACTCGAAGCTCCAGGAATCACGCGAAGCATTCTGCTGCATTTCGAGAGCGGAGGTTGCAACGCCACCGGCGTTGGCCGCCTTGCCGGGTGCGAAGGCTACGTTCGCGTCACGGAAGAGCTGGATGCCACCGGGGGTGGTGGGCATGTTCGCGCCTTCGGCAACGGCCTGAACGCCGTTGGCGATCAAGGTCTTTGCGGCATCTTCGTCGAGCTCGTTCTGAGTCGCGCAGGGGAGTGCGACGTCGCACGGCACGTCCCAGATGGAACCGTCGGCGATGAACTCGGCATGCGGAACTGCGTCGGCGTACTCGCTGATGCGGCCGCGGCGAACTTCCTTGATCTCCTTGAGGAGGTCGAGATCGATGCCCTTCTTGTCCACGATGTATCCCGAGGAATCCGAGCAGGCGATCGCGACGCCGCCGAGCTGGTGGATCTTCTGGATTGCGTAGATGGCGACATTGCCGGATCCGGAGATCACGACGTTCTTGCCTTCGAGGCCTTCACCCTTCGCCTTGAGCATTTCGGCGACGAAGTACGCGACGCCGTAGCCGGTGGCCTCGGTGCGAACCTGCGATCCGCCCCAGGTGATGCCCTTGCCGGTGAGGACGCCCGACTCGTACGTGTTGGTCAGCCGCTTGTACTGACCGAACAGGTAGCCGATCTCGCGACCGCCGACGCCGATGTCGCCGGCCGGAACGTCGGTGTATTCACCGATGTGACGCTGCAGTTCGGTCATGAAGGACTGACAGAAGCGCATGACCTCTGCGTCGGAGCGGCCCTTGGGATCGAAGTCCGAGCCACCCTTGCCGCCGCCGATGGGCAGGCCGGTGAGTGAGTTCTTGAAGATCTGCTCGAAGCCGAGGAACTTCACGATGCCCAGGTTGACGCTGGGGTGGAAGCGCAGGCCGCCCTTGTAGGGGCCGAGTGCACTGTTGTACTGCACGCGGAAGCCACGGTTGACGTGAACGTTGCCCTGGTCGTCGGTCCACGGCACGCGGAAGATGATCTGGCGTTCCGGCTCGCAGAGCCGCTCGATGAGTCCGGCGTCGGCGTAGCGGGGGTGGCGTTCGAGCACTACGTGAAGAGACTCGAAGACCTCTGCGGCGGCCTGATGGAACTCGGGCTCTCCTGCATTGCGAACCAAAACCTGATCGTAAATCTGCGCTACGCGGTCACGTACGGACACCGCTCACCTACCTCGTTGTGAGAACTCTTTTACATTTCCGTTACATACTAGGCGCCTTTATTGCTGTATCGGACAACTGTCCTGTGAAGGTGAAATCGGACACAGCTGTCACTTGTGTCAGTTGAACGGGCGATTTATAACAATTTGCTCAGCTTTCACTCTCTTAACACATTCCAAATGGTTTGCTTCTGCGGTCGGGGATCACTGTGCCTGTGGTCCGAACGAGTCGAAATGATCAGAGGGGCTGCACGTGCGTAATAAACACTCCATGTCGGCGATGTTGTCGATAGGCGTCGTCACGATTGCCGCGACGATTGCCGCAGCACCGTCTGCGTCGGCGATCGGTGGACCGTGCGGTTCGGGAGGAAGTGGTTCCGCCGGATCGATGACGGGTTCGCTCGGCTCGCTGACCGGATCGCTCGGCAGTGGATCCGCCGGTACCGGCTCCCTCGCCAACGCGCTGCCTTGGATCACCGGCGCCCCCAACGGTGCTCTGCCGGTGCTGACCGGCCGCACCAAAGCGATCGAAATGGTCACTGGCCCAGGCAGTCCCAACAACACTATCGAGCGGTTCAACGTGTCGGGAACCGACCTCGGAATCATGTGGGACAACGGTCTTTCGGGGCCGGATCACGACGTTCTGATGGCATTCGGCGACACGGTGGGCGACTGCGACACCCCGGGTGACGACTGGCGCAGCAACGTATTGTTCCGCAGCAACGACACCGCCATTGCCGACGGGATGAAGATCGACAGTTCTCCTTTGGACGGCCCCAATCATTCCAAGGAGATCATTCCGGGATTCGGCATTCCGGGTGAGTTCACCACCATCCCGACCGCTGGAATCTCTTACGGTGGTGTGCAGTACATCAGATTCATGTCCGTTCGGTCGTGGGACGAACCTGGAGCCTGGACCACCAACTACTCGGCTCTGGCCTTCTCCACGGACAACGGTGAGAACTGGGAACTCGATCCGGCGACAGTTCGCGCCAATACCGAAGGACTTGGCATTCCGGGGATTCCGGCAGTATCGCCGATCAATTCCAACTTCCAGCAGAGCGCCTTCCTCGACGGTCGGGACGGCTACATTTACGAATACGGAACTCCCTCAGGTCGTTTCGGTAAGGCGATCCTGGCGCGAGTGGCCGGCGCCGACATCAGAAATCTCGGCGCCTACGAATACTGGGACGGCTCCGGTTGGAGTCCGCGAGATACCGATGCCGTTCAGGTCATCAAGGCACCGGTCAGTGAACTCGCAGTGCAGTGGAACGACTACCTGAACAAGTACGTTGCCATGTACACCAGTGCCGAGGGCAACCTGGTGATCCGTCAGGCCGACCAACCGCAAGGCCCGTGGAGTGGTACGCAGACCCTGTTGAGTGGAATCACGTTGCCCGCGTTGTACGGCGGATTCATGCACCCGTGGGCGAGCGGACAGTTCCTCGAATTCGTCGCCACCACGTGGGACCGTTACAACGTCATCTACATGCGGACCGATTTGAACGGACTCCAGATGGCGTCGTCGGATTCGCGCGATCGTCCTGACCCCGCGACCACCGGTGAGGCTCGCGTACTCGAAGTCACGATGCCGGAAGACCGCTAGCCGAGCAAGATTCGACAACTATGGCCTGCAACTCGATCGAGTTGCAGGCCATAGTTCTGTGGGTAGTGATATTCGGGTGATACTCAGAGAATGAAGAGCATTTCCTGATACGTCGGGAGTGGCCAGTGATCGTCGGCGACGATGGTTTCGAGGAAGTCGGCCGCTGCACGTACCTCTGCCATGGCGGGCAGGAGTGCGTCCTGTGCGTGCTTGGCCTGATCGAATGGCGACTCGCCGGCGTCGGTGTCGATTGCTGCGCGCAGGGCCGCGAGCGCTGTGCGCAGAGCCGCAACGGGCGCCGACACTTCTTCGAGCGGTGCTGAATCCGGTTCGAGGCCGGCAGACTTCAGTGCGACGAAGTTCTGCGCAACTTCCGTCTGGTGGCGCACTGCGGCCGGAAGAATCAGCGTCGTACCGATTTCGGCGGCCAGGCGTGCCTCGACGCCGATGCTCAGTGCGTACTGTTCGAGTCCGACCTCGTAGCGGCTGTGCATCTCCCGGTGGTTGAAGACCTTGTACTTCTCGAAGAGTTCCATCGAGGATTCGGTGATCAGTTCAGGAAGGGCGTCCAGCGTGGTGCGAAGGTTCGGCAGGCCGCGAGACTCGGCCTCGATCTGCCAGTTCTCCGAGTAACCGTCGCCGTTGAAGACAACCGCACCGTGGTTGGTGATGATCTCGGTGAGCAGATTCTGGACGGCGGTGTCGAAATCGGCGCCGTCGGCGACCGCGGCCTCCAGTTCGGTGGCCATGTAGTCCAAGGCCTCGGCCATGATCGTGTTGATGGTGACCATCGGGCCGTTGACTGTTTGCAGCGATCCTGGCGCGCGGAACTCGAAACGGTTGCCGGTGAAGGCAAATGGGCTCGTGCGGTTGCGGTCGCCCGGGTCGGTCGGTAGGACGGGAAGGGTGTCGGCTCCGATCATCATGGTGCCCTTGTCCTTCGACGATGTCGCTGCGCCCTTGGCGATCTGCTCGAAGACGTCGGCCAGCTGATCGCCGAGGAAGATCGAGATGATGGCCGGGGGAGCCTCGTTGGCACCGAGACGGTGATCGTTGGTTGCCGATGCGACCGACGCGCGCAGGAGGCCGGCGTATTTGTGGACGGCCCGGATGACTGCGGCGCAGAATACGAGGAACTGGGCGTTGTCATGCGGATTGTCGCCGGGGACAAGCAAACTGCCGAGTTCGGAGTTGCCCAGCGAGAAGTTGACGTGCTTGCCGGAGCCGTTGACACCGTCGAACGGCTTCTCGTGGAACAGACATTCCATGCCGTGCTTCTTGGCGATTGTCTTGAAAGTGGTCATCAGCAACTGCTGGTGGTCCGCGGCGATGTTGCCTCGCTCGAACATCGGGGCGATTTCGAACTGGCCGGGCGCAACCTCGTTGTGCCGCGTCTTGGCGGGGATACCGAGTTTGAAAAGTTCCCGCTCGGTGTCCATCATGAATCCGAGCACACGTTCCGGGATCGCCCCGAAGTAGTGGTCGTCGAACTCCTGGCCCTTGGGCGGCTTTGCGCCGAAGAGTGTTCGGCCGGCGTTGAGGAGGTCGGGGCGGGCGAGGAAGAAGTGTCGATCGATCAGGAAGTACTCCTGCTCGGGTCCGCAGAACGACACGATGTGCTCGGGATCGGTATGACCGAACAACTTAAGGATTCGTTCGGCGTGGAAACCCATTGCCTGTTGTGAACGCAGCAGGGGAGTCTTGTGGTCGAGCGCTTCGCCGGTCATCGAAACGAACACGGTCGGGATACACAGTGTGTTGCCGTTGGGGTTTTCGAGAACGTAGGCCGGGCTCGTGACATCCCAGCCGGTGTATCCGCGAGCCTCGAACGTGTTGCGCAGCCCGCCGTTCGGGAAACTCGAAGCGTCGGGTTCACCTTGGATCAAGGTCTTGCCGGCGAACTCCGCCAGTGCACTGCCGTCGCCGACCGGCTCGAGGAAGCTGTCGTGCTTCTCGGCGGTCAACCCGGTAAGCGGATAGAAGACGTGGGCGTAGTGGGTTGCGCCTTTCTCCAACGCCCAGTCCTTCATCGCGGATGCGACCGCGTCGGCGACCATGGGATCGAGCGGTTTGCCTTGCTCGATCGTCGCCATCACCGATTTGTAGACAAGCTTGGGCAGTCGCTTCTGCATGACCACCTTGTTGAAGACGTTGGCTCCGAACACCTCTCCGGGTGTCTCGTCGGTCGTGAAACTGACCACCGGAGGTGTGTAGGCCTCGACGTCCTTGATCGCTTGCAAGCGAACTGCATTTCCACTCATGTGCTTACCCCTCGCCCGGGCCCAGGGCTGCGCTGCTGATTGCGAGCCCGACTTCGGCAAACCCTACGAACCTCCGGTATCGGGGGTGTTTCGTAGATATTGCGCCTGTCCGCAAACTTCGAGTCACAACGGAAATGTCGATCTGTCGGAGGTCTACGGCAGACTTCGAGCCGACGGGCTATTGCAGGACAGTCGAATCGGAGAGTCTTTGTGATCAGGGTGTTGGTGCCAACAACGGTGGAGCAGGGCGATCTCGCGGAAGTGCTTCGGTTGTACGACGAACTTGTCACCGAGACCCGAAAAGAGGTCGGCTGCATCAATTACGAGTTACTGCAGCGCACCGACAATCCCTGCGAGCTCGTGTTGGCGGAGGAATGGGAATCGCAGGAGCACCTCGACGCCCACACTCATACCGAGCACTTCGTCAGGTTGGTTGAGGCGCTGGACAAGCTCGAGACGGCAGCGCCGGCGCAGATCTTCACGAAGGTTCTGTAGCGGCGGAGTCAGGTTTCAGTGCTCGCTCAGGCGTCGAACAACCATTCCGGAGAGCCCCGAGCGTCAACTAGGCGACCCGTTCCGACACACGCGGAAACTGGTTTGCATCGACACGCCAGAATCATCGTAGATCCGTCGAGTCCGATGTAGGACAGCACCTTCGGGCTCCAGCCGGGCTTTGTGCAGGTGTCGGCCGACCTGCACGGGCGCTCTATACGGTGACGTCGGAGTAGGGCATATGCTCTGACACCCAAGGAAATACGAATTCCATGAGTAGCAGCACCACCGCGACCACGAGAACGATCGCCAGCAGGGCCTTCACTGGTCGGGGGCCGGGGAGCGCTCCCCAGAGGTATCCGTACATTCATTGCTCCTGGAATGCCGCGGGAATGGTGCCCGAAGTCTTCGAGATTGTTTCGACGAGAACCGCGTGGACGATCAAGCGTTCGCTGTTCGAGTAGAGCGGATGGCACGTGGTCAGTGTCAACATACTTTCCAGCGTGGCGTCGGGCTCGGCCCAAGGGCTTCCGGGCAGCGGGTTGACGACCGCAACATCCCCGGGCACGGTGATGCGCCGCCCGAGGAGATGGACGTAGTCGCCTTCGGAAACACGATCGGCTTGCTCGGGATTCAAGCAGGCTTTCGCCGCAGCGCGACGTTCGGGCGAGGCCTGGTCGAGTGGGAGCAACCGGTACGTCATCCATTGGAACTCGGTCTCCACGACGACGGCATCGCATGCATCGAGTCGATCCAGGTGTTGGAAGACTGCGCCGGAACCATTGCGGTGCCCGGCGAGCGCGAAGTTTCCGGCTTCGCCGGGCATCTGCGAGTCCGGGTAGTGGCCGGGGCCGGCCCGCAGGTCCTCGTTGCGTGTGCCCTCGACGATTGCGTACGCGGCGCCGAGTGTGGGGAAATGCACGCGCGCGAATCCCTCGCCGAGCACAGGGATCAGCGGGGACACCGGCTGACCATCGATCGCTCCTGAGGCTTCGGGGACTTCGGCCCAGGATTCCTCCAGACTGTTGTTGAGCTCGTCCTGCAGCCGCCCTGAGACGATATTGGTCCAGAACGCCTCATAGATGACGAACAGCAGGATGACGACCCCGGCCGTGAGGAGCAGTTCGCCGATTACCTGGCCTGCGCCCGGCCGACGACGCCCTGGAACTTCGGTATCGCTCACGGACCGGGGTCTCCTCTTCACAGATCTACCGAGCTAGCTGATGGGTCGAATTGGTGCCGTATCGAACTAGCTGCCCGCGTTGATCGTGGCGCTTCCGGTACCGCCGAGGAGATCGTAAAGGAGTACGGACAGGCGACCGAGGCCGTCGATCGCGGCAGAACCAGTGGTCTCGATGCCTTCGATGACGGTCGGGAACGGGAGGAATGACATGGTGTTTCTCCTTCGAGGGGTGGGCCACGGGGGCGGCCGCGAGATAAATACGTCGTGACGGTGAAACAGGGCGGGTGCGACCAGGCGTATGTCGCACCCGCCCTGTTTCGGTATTCCTGGTTGGGAGTTACTCCTGGCCGGGTGCACGCTTGCGGTTACGCAGGGTGAGCCATGCTCCACCGCCGATCAGTGCCAGCGCCAGACCGGCGAGCCAGATGACGTTCGCGCCGGTTACCGGCAGGGACGATGACTGGTCCGGTTTGGCCTGAGCAGGATTTCCCGGAGCAGGTGTGCCCGGAGCACCGTTGTGTCCACCACCGTTGTTGCCGGGAGCGTTGTTGCCGGGAGTCGACACGTCAGTGCCTGGTCCTCCGGGTACTTCAGAGCCCGGCCATGTCGGGATTTCCCACGGCGGCAGCGGGATCGGGATCGGGATGATGATCAGCCCATTGCTGCTGGTGTTGTTCTCGAGTCCCAGGACCACCGACTTGTTTGCTTCGCCGGTGAGCTCGACGGAAGTTGCGGTCGGTTCGCCGTCGATCTTCGAGACATCCGCCTTGCCTTCCTTGACGCCCCAGATCACTTCACCCCACTTGACGTTGGTGACGTCGGTGTGAGCACCGGTTTCTGTGAAAGTGATGTCGGTGTTCAGCGGGAACTGGACCCGGCCGTCGATGACGGCTGCGTCGCACTGGGCGGTCGGAGTGACCGAAGCGCCCGGCTTGACATCGAGAACACAAGACCGCGCCTCATTGTCGATGTCCGTCCACGTAGCCGTGACCTGGAAGATCGTGGATCCGTCCTTGGCCACCTGGCTGCCCTTGGGGCCGGTCACGATCTTGTCGATATCCACCTCGGTGGTCGGGATCGGGCGGTTGTGGATCTCCACCACAGCCTTCTCACCGGCCACCGCCTTGACGGTGTCGCGGTAATCGGCGTCACCGGCATCCGCGGAGACGTAGTAGTACGGCCGCGCCCAGTCGATACCGGCCAGTGGCTTGGGGTCGACCTCGGAGAAGGTGATCACGGTGTTCCGCGGCACAACCTCGTCGGACGTCCAGCTCCAGTCGTTTGCGGCATCGAGGGTGATGGTCTGGCCCACTGCCGGGAAATCAGTTCCAGCGGGGAGTGCCGGATCGATCCCGTCGATACGGACCTCGAACGTCGCGCTGTCAGGCAGGTCGGCCTCGGGTGCGCGGACGGGGTTGCCGTCAGCGTCGAGGATGAACTTCGTGAATTCGACCGATCCGAATTTCCACAGCGCCTCGTTCGACAGCGTGATCAGCCGACCGTCGGTCGGGTCGTCGGAGACTATGCCCGTCGCGGTGCCGTCGAGGTTCGAGTGCAGCCACGATTCGCCTTCCGGGCTGGTGCCCCAGGAGATCGTGCCCCACTCGACTCCGTCGACATCGGGACGGCCGGTCTCGGTGAAGGTCACCTCGGTGCCGACAGGGAGGTCGACGCCGAGCGGTGTGGTCTGTCCCTGCTTGACGCTCAGCACCTGGGTGCGGTACTCCACACCGTCGCGCCAACGCGCCTCGACCGTGAACTCCACGTCGTCGCCGACGGCCTCGGCGGCCTCACCGCCGACCTGCTTTGCGATGCGCAGAGTGCCGTCGTTGACGTCGACGAAGTTCGACACCTCGATCTTGCGCAGATCCTTGCCGATGGTCACCACGGCTGCGTTGTCCGGACTGATCCTGACATTCCCGGAGTATGCGGGCACGCCATAGGCGAGACCGTCACCGTTTGCCGGAACCAGCTCTGTCAGTGTGACTTCGGTGCCGCCCGGCAGGTTCTCGCCGAACGGAACCGGGGTGCCGTCGGACGGAAGAGACAGCGTCTTGCTCTGCGGGTTGTCGTCCGTATCGAGCCAGGTGGCAATCACGTCGAAGCTCGCCGGTACGGCCTTGTCGGACGCCTTCGGGCCCGTGAGCTTTTTGCTCACTTCGAAGGTGCCTTGCGTGATCGTGGCCTCGTTGGTGACGGAGACCGTGTTCGCCGACGCGTCGGTGCCGATGGTGAGCGTCTTCGGGCTGATCACCGGCAGCGACCACGTCACGAGGTCGGTGTTCGTCGGTTGGACCTCGGTGAAGGTGACTTTCGCTCCGATGGGCAATTTGCCCAGGTCGTAGTGCTGACCGTCCTTCAGGGTGAATTGACGCAGCTCGTTGCCGGCGGCGTCGTCACCGAAGGCGATCTCTGCGTTGACGACGAAAGCCTCGAGCCCCGTGCGCGCTCCGTCACCGATGACGGATTTGGTGATCCTCGCCGATCCCAGGCTCGCTTTGTTGAGCAGTGTGACACCGACATTGCTCTTCGGCGTGATGGTCACCAGCGCCTCGGTGCGGTCCCCGTTGAGCGTCACACCCTCCGACGGGCGGAACGTCCCTCTCTCGAAGTACACACCGTCAACGGTCGGGAGGTTGATCTCGGACAGGCGGATCTGCCAGCCGGTTCCGCGGGGGTTGATCCCACTGACGGGTGTCCCGTCAGCCTTCACCTTGATCTCGTAGGAGCTCACCGGGGCGTCGGTCGCTGGATCTTGCCCGGGGGCGAACTCCTCGACTTTCACAGTGAACTCGGTGTCTTCCGGGAATTTCTCGGAGAAGGGAGCGATCTCCTTCAGAAGCGAGAACGAGCCCCGCGACACACCTTGGCCGGTGCCGCCGCCGCCCCATTCCTGCTTGACGCTCTTCGACAGCGTCTGCTTGCCGGCATAGGTGAGGGTGTTGGAGTATTCCGTGTCGCGCTGGTCCAGTCCGCCGCTGCTGGTGCACAGGGTGTAGCTGACGAGGTACTTCGTCTGACGGCTGTAACCGTCCGCGTCCCGAGGGAGGGTGAGATCGAAACCGCCGTCGGCGCGCGCCACCGAGGTGGCGTCGGTTATATCGCGTTTCTTGTTGCCGTCGAAGAAGTCTTGCGCGACGACCTTGAGATTGAGGTTGCTCTTGAGATCGCCGCCGATTTCACACACCGTCATGTTCGGTGAGAACCTGTCGTTGATGACCGCCGGTTCCGTAAGGCCCTCGAGATCGTGTCCGGAGATTTCCACGGTCCAATTGAGGGTGGTGCCTGCCGGCTGCTCCACACCGCCGATCGTCTGCGACGTGGTGTTGATCGCGCCGTTCTTGCCGCTCGTGAACCCAGGTCCCTCAGTCTTTCCCGTGATCGACGTCTTGTTGACGACCGCCGAGTTGGTGAGATGGTCCTCGGAGTCCGGCACCTCGGTGGTGGTCAGGCAGGTCCGGTACGTGAAGTAGTAATACTGTTCTTCGTTGAATGTGTCCGGGTTATCCACAGTGATCGCCGCGGTGAAGGTACTCGCGCCGGCTACTGCGCCGATGGGAGCAATGGTGAATCCTGCGGCAGGAGTGCGGTAGTTGGGTTCGTTCTCCCGCCCTGGGAGGTAGTCAGACTTCTCGATGACTACCTGCACGCCCGAGGCACAGACCGCATGGGGGCCGCCGAAGGTGTCGGTGATGTCGATCTTGTGGTTGTTGGCGGCAATGTCGGTGCCCGGAACCACAATCGTCCAGACGGCTTCCGTATTGCGCTTACCGCCGTCGAGGTAGCCGCCCTTCCAGGGCTCGGTCTGCGGCGCGTAGTCCTGTCCCACGCCATCCGAAGCCACCGTGTTGTCACCGATCGTCACGGAGTTGGTGTACTGAGTCCCCTTGAGATCCACAACGCCGCTGGTCGTGCATGAGGTGTACTCGATGCGGTAGAGCTTGCTGCCCTCGAAGGGCCCGCCGTTGTTGATGTTGATCGTGACCTGAACACCCGCGTCGGGTTGGGTGACGGTGACGCCGCCAGGGGTCTCTTTGAGATCGCCCGGGCGACCGGACCACAGCTTCGCGTTGAGCAGGCTGCCCGCACACACCTTCATGTTGTCGGAGAGCTCGTCGCTCAGGGTCACCGAACCGGTGTTGCCTGTGTCCAACTTGGCCAGATCTGCGCCGGGGATGTCGATGGTCCACCGCACTGACTGCTTGTTGTCCTGGAGTTTGCCGGACTTCGTCGACTCGCCGATTACGCGGCCGTCGGTGATGCCGCCCGTGCCGGGCAGGTCGACCTGCGTGACCTTGTTGTTGATCGTGAAATCCACAGTCTCTGACGTGGTGTACTCGACTGCCTTCGTGTAGACGAAGAAATCGCCCTTCACCTCGTCCGGCCGATCCGCCACAGCGTCGGAGAGCACGCAGGTCATGAGATTGGTGGAAGCAGCCAGATCGCATGTGCCCCAAACCGTCCCATCGTCGCCCTCCAGCGCGATCGTCGGGTTGGACTGAAGCTTCAGCTCGCCAGGGAATTCAATGGTGAACTGGTCGCCCGGCTGCGGACTCGCGCTTGACGCGTCCCAAATGCCCTTCACCGTGACGGAGTCCCCGACCGTGATCTGCTGGTCGTTCTTTCCCTCGACCTGGACGTCGGTGATTTTCACATCGATGCCGGGATTGACTCCGCGTGCGGCCAGTCGCTGCGCCGCCACAGAAGTCGTAGACGGGGGCGCCGTGGTTGTGATCGGCGGTTTCGCAGAAGTGGGTGACTCCGACGTGGAAGTAGGCGGCGCCGTCGTTTTCAGTGGCGCCTCCGTCGTAGTCGCGGGCGGCTTCGTTGTGGTCGGAACTGTGGTGGTCGGACCTGTGGTGGTCGAGGTCCCGATGTCATCTGCTGAGGCAACTTGGACGAATGAGAACGACGATATGACCAGCGCCAGGACCGCAACGATCATCCCCAAAACTGCCCACCGAGACACCACCCCCTCCCCGGCACGGCGTGGGAAGACACGGTTACGCATGACGAACACCTTTCGTTCAGAACACATGATTTAGGCCCCGTTTCCGGGGCCGTCGAATAGGGAAACGGGACCTTTGAGCCGCTCTGGAGCCTGGTTGCGAGCGTTGGTGATTCTCAGGCGACCTATTGCGGAGCCGAACAGTTGGTAATCGGACCTGGTTGGCGCCAGCGCAGACCGACGGCCGGCTCTGGGTAGGCCAGGAAATTCCAAGAAAAATCGACCGCCGGTATTACCTAACGCGACGACCTACGAGGTACTAAAGGCTGCGGCCGAGGATCTTTCCTGCGCGATTCATTGCAGTTCGAGCATGAGCACCATCCCGGATAGCAAAAGCAACAGTGCGATGGCTCCGAGGGGGGAGTCTTCGTGCTACGTGCTTCGCTGCCGTGACGGTTTTCATGAAATTCCTTTCTTTTGCACAACGTAAAGAAATGTGCGCGGGGCCGTTCGCGAGAAGATGCAAATTCCGCGCAAACAACGCAGAAGGCGCAAACCGGGCGATGCGCAATCAGGAATCTAACACGAGCAAATCGCATAGCTGGACACGCCATGGACGTGCGTCCATGCAAAAAAAACTGCGCTTACCTGGGTATATCTATCTTCCGTTGATTTCTTTCAAGTTAACTGGCTGGTTCATCACAATTCGATCTCGACCATCGTTTGCATGCCTGCCTTTGCCCTTGTCGACAATCGGTGAGCGGCCGAGCCGAGTCGGCGCTGCTGTACCGAATGAGCCTTTATGCAGTTCACTGCCCCTTATTTGCTGTCGGAACGACAAGGTGTGGAGCGAATTATCTGTGCGCACACGCTCGACATAAATGCAAATCATTTTTCTGTGTATAGGAGGAGGGTGAATTAGGGGGTGAATTCAGTCGCGGGTCATCGAAACCCCTGTTCTGAAATGATCCAGAGATAGGGGTCACATTAGATTCGTTTTTCTTAGCAGATTGAATTCCGGCCTGAGTTAACTGTCGATAATGCTTCGGGGGCCGACATGGCATTTCGAGACAAAGAATCGCCCAGCTTTTCGTAGAAAGCCTTCGGTACGGTTACGTCAGTCCAGCTGATCGCGCGCCGCAGCGACTTTTGGCGACGCTCTTGTGCGCACGGATGAGGCACTGCCTGGGATGTGTGTGGATCTCGGAAAATGCCACGTCGGAGGCTTCTTCGAAGATCGCGAGACCCCACAGGTTCACGTCGTCCTCGCGCGCCTCGGCACGATGAACTGGCTTACTTTTCAAGCGCTTTCGATGCCTGGAGTCAAATGGTGACGGTCGTTGCGTAGTTGCTGACGGTGGAAGCGACCGGTTCGATCGGCGTGCAGTCGCCACATCCGAGCAACCGCACCGAGTGGCCGCGAGGTCCCTCATCCGGTACTTTTCGCAGCTCTCTGGACACTTCGCGAAATCGGACCTTCGAATCGAGTTCTCGCGCAACCATTCTGACGCAGCTTGTGTCAATGGCGCTACACCCGCGGCTGCCCGCAAGGTTTGACTGCCCCGGCTGCTGTGACGCCTTGGGATCCGGAGCGCAGAGATTCTGTGACAGTCGCGGCCGCTCCGCGCAGCGTGTTGCATGCGACTCAGCCGCCATTGGTGGACTCTTGCCTACCGACTCGTCGTCGTAGAACTTCGTGAGACGACCTTGTCGCAGGGAAGGGCTACAACGATTGGTCGGGCCCGGTCAACGACGCGGGACCGGTCGTCGGTTGGTGTGCGCCGGTGAACCGCTCGACGACGGATACCACGACGATCGCGAGTGCCAGGATTCCAACGGTCCGGGCGAGTGACTTCAGGGTCTTTGGAAGCGCCTTCTTCATACGAGGCAGATTACTGCGGACGGTACGCAATTTGTGGGCTAGGTTTCGGTCCGGATCGGATCGGTCTGGAGAGAGATCGCTTTATCCACGCAGCGTGACTATTCGTGATGCAAATCTTGTGGTGCCCCGGCAGGATTCGAACCTGATCACGCCACAGGGGATAGGTGCAGGTAGGCACGCCAAAAAGTCATTCTGACCAGCATGCAAAGCTCTCAGCCGATGTTGCAAGTAGGTACATAGGTATGCAGAGAACTACTCTCGTAAGGGAACGCAGACGGAACGATTCCAGGGGAGTGCAGCATGACGGTCAAGCGGCGTCGTAGCTGGGGAACGATCAAGAAACTGCCGAGCGGCAACCACCGTGCGAGCTATGTCGGCCCTGACGGGATCACCTACGCCGCGCCACAGACGTACAAAGCGAAGATCGACGCGGAGGGCTGGCTCGGCAACGTCAAACGCACCATTGACCTGGAGACCTGGACGCCGCCTGGTGCGGAGAAGTCGCGCGGTCTGAGCCTGGCAGCGTATTCCGCGATCTGGCTCTCTCATCGCACGCTCAAGCCGCGCACCCGCTCCCTCTACGACGATCTGCTGCGCCTGCACATCAATCCGAAGCTCGGGGATCTGAAGGTGTCGGCAGTCTCTCCTGCTGCTGTTCGGGTCTGGTATGCCGAGCTGGCGACCGGACCGACTCGCAAGGCTCATGCCTACGCACTACTGCACGCGATCATGGCGACGGCTGTCTCGGACGAGGTGATCGACGCCAACCCTTGCCGTATCCGTTCGGCAATGCAGACCAAGAGGAAGCGCGACATCGGTCTACTGACGCCACAGGAGTTGTCTCGGCTCGCGGGGGAGATGCCCGAAGCGTTGGCCGTCGCGGTGCTGCTGCTCGGGTGGTGCGGTCTACGGTCTGGTGAGCTGAAGGAGCTTCGGCGCAAGGATGTCGGCAAGGATGCGGCGACGTTGCGTGTCGAGCGGGCCGTGACGTATCGGTCCGGCGTTACCACTGTGGATACGCCGAAGACTGCTGCCGGTGTCCGTACCGTCGCGGTGCCTCCACATATCCGTAGCGCGATCACAGTGCACCTGGACCGGATTCCGAAGCATCCCGACGCCCTTCTCTTCGCTGCCGACGATGGCGGGCACATCACCGATTGGGAGTTCCGCAAGCCGTTCAAGAAAGCCGCTGCCGCGATCGGTAAGCCGGATCTGCGCGTGCACGATCTTCGCCACGTCGGCGCGGTGCTGGCCGCTCAAGCCGGTGCCACCACCGCCGAACTGATGTTGCGTATCGGGCACACGACTCCGGCGATGGCTATGAGATATCAATCGGTAGCGGCTGGACGTGATGCCGAATTAGCAGAGAAGTTATCGAAGATGATGGCGGAAGATAATTCAAAATAATAGGGCTCGGCCACAGAAAGAATAGGTGGGGTAGGTGCTTACTGTGGTGATCGGAGCTTTATCGGACGGCATTAGCGCTTGGCTGTCGGCCATTCTTCGATCCATTCTTTTGCCATTGTTTGGTGCCCAGGAATGGCGCTCGGCGGTGCCGGTTCTCGTCGTCTCATGGCGGATTCTCTTTTGGACCCCGTTTCGGGCCACGTACATGCCGCCAATAATGCTTTGAACTGCGGTTATGCAAAGTAGTTGAAGAAAAAATCATAGAGGGAGAAGCGATCGGAGGCAGGGTCAGGGAGTGCCTGACAGCACTACGCAAATAGATGACCCCCCTACCCTCGGCCCATGGGGCACCATTCCCTTGAGTACGCTCCTACCTATGTGACAAATAGAAAGAATGGTATTAGCGTCGTAGATATCGAAAGGAATGAATCCCTTTAGTGCGGTGTTCTCTTTGATATCTATTCACCAACTGGAAGGGGTGAATACAATGACTACACAAGCGGTAGGCGATTGGACTGCATTAGTCCGGCAGGAGCTACCAAGCGGTGCCACAGTGAGGAGGGTGGGTTGGGCAGCGTTGCGTGCATGCGTTGGTCTGCTGGTCGTGTCCTTCGCGGTCGCTGCTGCACTGCTGCTGGCTCTGCTCGTCGTCGTCGGCAGCATCGTGCGCAATGGACCAGCGATCGTGGGCAATGGTGTGCAGTGTGACGTGAGGAAGCTTCGAACGAGAGACATGAGTTGCAGTCATGCATGGTCAGCGTTGGGCAACGTGCTGATGGCAGTGCATCGTTGGGTGGTAGGTAGCAGCAAGGCATAGCATGCAGTGTCATGGTGTGCAGTGTGGTTGTGGTGCAAAGGCTGAGATTTACTGAGACGTAAGGGATCTGAACTAGGCAAGGGCACAAGGCATGCAGTGTGGTAGGCATGCAACATGGTAGGTGTCACATGCAGTGCAGTGTCAGTCAGTGTGAAGCAATGTTGTGTTGATCAATGAGTGTGATGGTGTGAGATGCAGTGTGGCTTACCAGATCTGGCTACCAGTCACGTCGTCGGGTCCAACAGGTTCGATCGTGATGGGCTGTGGTGCGGCCTGCCTAGGCTTCGGTGTTGTGCCTGGTGCACGTCGTGCTCGGCGTCGGAACGGCGCTTGATACGGCGCGGATACGGTGCCAGCCAGGTTGCGACCCTCCCTCTTCCCTGAGTTGCATTTACCGTGTGCGGGAGCGGTGTTGGCTAGATCGAACAAAGCACCACCACGACTGACCGGCACGATGTGGTCTATTGAAAGCCCGAACCTGGTGCGACCACTGACGTTTGGATCAATTCGCTCGTTGCAAAGATGACACGTCCAGCCGCCCGGAGGAGTGTTGTCCTTGTACCACTTGCGTATGGCGACCCAACGTGCATCCTTCAACCACCACGAGTCCGACATGATATTCCTAGCCTTCCAACAGGTTTCAATATGTGTATCAGGGTTTGTAGTAAGACCCTATAGGTTTCAATACACCAAAGGCTCTGTCTCCCATAGTGAAAGAGACAGAGCCTTTGGCGGGTAGATGATGCCGCGTCCGATATGGGGACCGCCACTACCTAACCGGGCCGATCAAACTGGTGAACTCCGTGCGAGGAAGTCCAGATGACCGACCCGGTAGCTTTCATCAGGCCGTGGTGTTGATGCGGAGCAACTTGAACGCTGCCGGATTCACCACGTCACTGCCGATGCGCCGATGCAGGAGCAATCCGCGCTGTCCCGTTGGTCGGCGGTTCGGGCCGAATACCTGAGGGACGAGTTCGACTGTGCTGCCGAGCTTGTCAACGATCACAAAGTTCCCGAAGTCCCCGTAGATCGCGACGTAATTACTCTCGGTAGCGGCCGGATTCAGTGTCCCGTCGATGTTGCTGACCTCGTGCAGTGGCCGCCCCAACAGTGTCGCCGGAACATTCTGAGCCGAAGGAAACTTCAAAGCCCCTGAGCCCGTTTCGAATTGCCGAATCGTGTTGATAGTCGCCAGGTTCGCTGCAAACGATGCATTCGGCTGGAATCGCGGCCCCAGGGCATTCTGGAGGTTGTAGAGGTCCGCTGCCGCAAGAGCTTCGGTGCCGCTGCCCGGTACGATGACGCTGCCGCCCGCTGCGACCAAGGATGTCACGATTCCGGTCGGCTGAGTCGTTCCGTTGCCGTTCACCAGTGCCGCGTTTTCGAGTTCGAGTGCGCCGTCTGCCAGGAGCCGCTGGAGTTCACTGAGCAATCCCAACGCGTCTTCCTCGGCTTCGAACGAAAACTCGATCCACGCACTGGATTTGAATAGCGGGACAGGCTCTGGCGCAAAGGACGGACTTGCGTCGGCTGCCTCGGCGGTCTCTGCAAGCCATTCTGCCGTGACACCAGCCGAGCTGACCCCGTTCCACTGATTGCTCGAAGTCGTGACCACCCTGGAGATTTCACGCAACGGCGAAACACTCCCTGCGCTGGTCAAGATCACTGCCGGGTCCAGATCCCAAGGGACGAGGTGCTTTCCGGTTCCGCTGCTGCCGGAGATGATCGAACGCACCGACTCTGCATTGCGGTAAGCCTCGGATTCCTGCGGGGTCCACAGGAGATGCCCGCGCTCGGGGTTCACGACCAGCTTCGCGAACGCACTGCGGTAAGCATCACTGCCCGTAGTCGCTGCGAGTCGTGCGGCGATACTCTCACTGCCGATCAGCTTCTCGGACAGTGCTGCAGCGGCGTCGGTGAGCCTGCCTGCCTTGTGCGAGCGTTCGACGTTGGACAGCGCTGCATCCCTCGTCGGGTCAGTGTCCTTTCGCTTCGGACCGTCGAACGATGCACCCGCTTCGATGTGCCCGCCAGCGTCGGCAAGGCTCAACATACGTGCACGGGACTCGCTGCGGATCTTGAAGTACTCCAGCGTATCTGCCAGCTCTTCGAAGCGGTCAGCATCGGCCCCCTGCAATTCGGAACGCTCAGCCAGCTCGTGCGCCTCGGCGCGGATCTTCTGAGCCTCGGCGGCAACCTGAGCCTCCGGGAGGCCGTGGTACTTCGCCCAGCGTGGATCTTTGATGTCAATCATTGGTCTATTCCCTAAAGTTCGATGAGTCGAAGCCGCCGTGCGGCCTGGCTCGAAGTGATGGTGGTGGTGTCTCTCACGCCAACCGATGTGCCCGCGTATGCCGGTGAGACAACGGGACCGGCCTCGCTGAGCGCAACCTCGCGGATAGTGCGCGCCACAGGGTTGCCTCGGTACATTTCATCCTCGGCCTGGTTGGCGTCGAGCTTGCGGCCCTTCGAATCCGTCCAGGTGTCTTGAATGACCCTGAACCGGAACGACATACCTGTCAGCGCGCCTGATGCGATCGCCTGCCGAATCGGCAAGACCAGATCGTTGTCATGCAAGCGGCCAGCAACGAATAGTCCGTGGGTGTCCTCGCGGAGTTCGGTGTAAACGCCGATGGGAACGGTGCCTGTGCGAGGGTCGTGGCCGTGGTCGAACTGCATGACCGGGGTGCGCTCGGAGAGTGTTTTCTTGAATGCACCTGGCGCAATGCGCTCGGTAAAAGTGCCTTCCCACGACGATATCTCGGTGTCCTGGTTGAACACTGCGGCATAGCCGGAGAGAGTGAGACCGTCGCCGGGATCTGCATCGCTGCGGAACTCGACGGCCCTGGTGATGAGAGATTTGGTGCGCATTTCGGTGATTCCTTCGAACGAAGTGGATACGACAAAACAGGCTGTACCTGCTTGGACCCGGCTTTCCGTTCGATCAAGTGATGCGCGCTTGGGCACCGGCTTGTCTCTCCGAAACTATCTGGGGTGAGTGATTTCTCGGCTCACAGGTCCAAGTGTAGTGGAAGTTCTGGGATAGTGCGGGAGAAGTGGCCCCCTCGGCAGTGCGGGCTGCGTTGGGGGCCACAGGGATCGGCTAGTCGGTGAGCTGGCTGGGGTCCAACTCGTCAACAACGATCCACTCGGGATGAAAGCTGTCGTCGTCAGGGTCGGTGAGCCAGGAGCGGTCTGCGATCGCAATGACTTCGCCGGTCGCTTCGAGGATGAACGACACCTCGTCTCCGTTGGTGTGGCACATGATTCCCGGCTTGAACGCTGCGAGTACCTTGTCGGCAACGCTTAGCCGTTCGTAGGCAAGTGCAAGTAGTTTCTTCACCTTGTCGCTAGTGGTGTGGATAGGGTCGATTCCGAAGTCGTAGTTTGGATCGTCGGGTGTCATTGTCCTGCCTTCTCTTTCACTGGAAGTAGTAGTTTTCGTTCAATCGGTAGACCTGTGCGGCTGGCTTTCCTTCCAGCTCGTAGGTAATTCGTCCCTCGTAGAACAATTTCTCTACGGCTGTGATCACGTTTTGCAGACTTACCCTCACTCGGTCCGTAGTGAGGTGCTCGTGAATCTCTCCGCGTGTGAGTCCAGGGTGCCTGCGCAGTGTTTCGGTAATCGCGTAGTCCAACTTCCGGCCTCGCGCTTGTTGTTTGGTCCTGCGCTTCGCATGCTTGCGGTGCGTCTGCGGAGTCAGGTCCAGGTTCACGGTCGGGCCGTACGGTCTGCGCGCTACCGTCATAACCAGACCGATTCCGTAGTACGCCAGCGACTCGCGAACCCTCGGCGGCTGTCCGGGACTCGGGCCACCAGTTCCGCTGCCTCACTTGCCGCCAGGGCGTCGAGAACGATCGGCAAGGGTAGTTGAGTCCGGTCGGCCAGTTCGGAAGCTGTGAGGGCACCAGGCGCGGCTTTGAGTGCAACGATCACGCGGAGCGCTTCGGCCACAGGGGATCTGGTCATAGCGTGCACATCACATCGGCTTCGACTTCGCCGGTCTCAGGGTTCACGTATTCGCCCGGTTCGTACCAGGTGACCCCGTCGATCTTGTAGTTCGGGACGAACCAGGTAGTAGTGTTCTCGGTCATTGCCTTCTCCTTCATTCGATGTCCTGCAACCGATTTCGGCCACTGGGAGGAGAACAAGCGCTGTTGAGTCGTCGGTGAGATCCCAAGGGATGCAACCGTTTATCTTGGGCGAGCGAAGCGAGCTGCAGTTGGCGGCGAAGCCGCTGCCCTGTGGAATCGCACTTGGTCGATCGTTCGCTAACCGGTATAGTTATTCGTGTTGCCGGGAGACCCGCCCCAGGCATTCTTCGAAAGGTTGTTCGACATGACTGCTGCCGCAATCGACACCCACGAACTCACCGTCGTCGCCTGGACGGTTCCCGAACATCCGCTGCCGGGTGTCACCTGGTATCAGCCAGGTGAGAGGTTCAACCCCGACAACGGAAATCCGGTCCTCTTCACGATGTAAAGCGAAACTAGGCTCTCAGTTGACCGCTGAGGGCCTTTTTCGTGCCCATCCTCACTCGGAGATCTGGGAGGCATTTTCGAGCGTCTCCGCGAAGCTCAGGACGCCCTCCAGCCATTCTTTGCCGCGACAGACGATCCGCTGGACGGCTTCGATTCCCACAGGGAGTGCCTGCCAACCTCTGCCGTCGAAGTCGCTGGTGACGAGCAACCACAATCCGATCGACTGCTGCTGCGGCGTGCCGGAAGGCGTGAAGGGCTTGCTGACGTAGGCGTCGACGCGAGGGACGTACTCCACGAACCCCGGCATCGGTTCGTCGCCGAACTCCTCGGTCAGCCAGCGTCGAACAAATTCCATCGCGTTGCTCAGATGAACTACGTTGCCACCGAGACCGACCAACTTGTACTTGACGAACCATCTTCCGGCATCGTAGATCGGCCCGTAGTTCGTGAAGTCTTGTTCGAACCGAAATTTGATCATCAGAACTCGAACCTTTCACGACCGTCGGCGGTTCTCGTCGCCACAGGAGTGCTCGGGCTTCGCTTTTCGCTTTCCGGAGGCGCAGCGACCGGAGCGTCAGCGGAGGGCGGCGGAGCCGGAGGTTTCTTCTCTACTTCGCTTCTCACTCCACTCTCGCTTCGCTTCGTTTCGTGACGCTTCGTATCGTGCAACGTCACATCGCTAATCACATCTGTGGTCACGTGACCAGGGTCGTGACGCGTCACATTCTGTAGTGACCAGCACCGCTTCGGATCGCATTTGCTATGGTCACCGGCCTTGTGGCGTCGATTCCGCTCGGTGGTGATTGCGGAATTTTTGGCGCGCGTTTGAACTTCTTCTGCCGACAACTGTTCGTCCAGGAAATCGACAATCCGCCATCGTTTCGACTGACATCTGACCGACTTTTGACCATCATTTTGACTGACATCTGACCAAAGTCCGGCTGCGACAAAGGCCTGCGCGATCATCGCGGGTTTGCTTGCATCGGTGAACAATCGGAGATCGCTGTATTCGATCACGCCATCGGTGCCGTACTCGTTGGCGTGAGCCAGAGCCTCGAAGTACATGAGCCGCTGCGACCGTGGGAGCTTTGTCAGTCGCGGGTCGCGGATCGTCTTCAGCTCGTACTTGGTCCACATCCTCTTCTGACTCATGATTCCTCTTTCTCCTTCCTGGCTTTCTTGTGAGCTTCGTAGTGCTTTCTGCAGAGTCCGCGCGCATGGATCTTGTAGTGACAACCCTGAGCGTCCGCGCAGTGCGGAGCGTCCTTGGCAGGCTCGTCTACGGGGTAGGTGAACTCGTCGGCGTAGTGAGTGCCGTTGTACTGGCCGATGCTCTTCATTCGCCTGCCCAGACCTTCAGTTGTTCGCGGAGCTGCTGAACCTTGTCGAGGTGACGGTCGAGGTACTTGAGCGCCTCGGCGGCAAGGGCGGGCGTCGGCGGCGTGCTGTCGTAGTCGGGAACATCGGCCCCGTCGTATATTCCGTCGATTTCGTAGTCGAGGGTGTTCATGTCCGCAATGGCTTCGGTGACCGACGACGTGTAGCCAGACCCTAAGCGCTTGGCAGACAGTCCCATTGCGTCGAGGCATTGCGGGCAGTAGATCTCGGCAATGTGCTTCGCCATCCCTGATGTTGTCTCGACTTTGCATCGCGTGCAGGGCAACGGCATCGGGCCGGTGTAGAAGTCGGGCTTCGTCGGCACCTTGTCGAGGGGTATCGGCTCGGGCTTCGGCTTCGGGGTGTATGTCTTGCCGTCCGCGCCTTTGGCAGGTGTCGCATTTGCGACAGGTGATTTCTTCAGCTCGCGCGCAACCGTGTCCTTACCGACCTTCAGTGCGGCGGCGATGGTGCGCGTACTCATTCCGGCCTCGCTCATCGCCGAAACTGCGAGCTGCCGGTCGGCACCCTTCACGCCCGCGAGCACGCCACCGATGTTCTGGTCGAGGTACTGCTGCCAGCCGTCCTGGCTCTGATCGAACCCCATCGCGACGTGCATGTCAGTCCGGTACGCGTAGACCACGAGGTCGAGGAGCTCATTGCAAGAGTCGGTGTAGCGCTTCGCGGCCGGAATTAGCTTCTCATCTGTGAACCGCTTGGCGTCGAGAACATCGTCATCGGTGACCAAGCTCAGCGCGGCGCTCATGGCTTCACCTGGACGGGAACCAGGAGGGCTTCGACCTCGGCGGCGTCGATGCGGAGGAGGTGTCCACCGACGCGGAATCCGGTCAGTCGGCCATCCGCGAGCATGCGGCGAATAGTGATGGGGTGCACCGCAAGTCGCTTGGCGGCGTCTACAACGCTGATCAACTTAGTTGGCGTACTTGGCATTTCGGGCCGTCCTATCCACAGAGATATCCTGTGGACGGCTCCCGATCAGTGACTCTCAGCTCCAGTCAGACCGGCGATGTCCTTCGCGCCTCGTTGCTCAGTTGGATCTACGTTTCCCAATCGCGGCGTCCGCTGAGTGGACTTGATTGGCTACATCAGTGAACATACATGCCCCCGGAGGAACTGTCGCATACACCTAAAGTCAGGTTGAGGTTTTGCGGATCTTTCGAGGGGGCGGTAGTCCGGTCAAACACCACCGCCCCGGTCCTCGTGTGAGGCCAGGGCGGCGGTGTATGGGCATGTGGGCTAGACGTGAGCGAGTTCGCGGTAGCGTTGCGTTGCTGCCTCTAGTAGGTCCATTGCGATTAGAATGCCCTGGTCCAAAAGCCACGCCGGTGGATTCCAGCTTGTTCGCACTCCGGTGATCGGATTCGTTTCAACTCGCGCCGATAGATTCGCCGCCCATGCTTGACCATGTGCGTGGGCGCTGAGTGTGCGCCACTTTTGACGAATCTCGACCACCGGGCCGAAATCCTCATAGTGAGGTTTCGTCGGCGATACAAGTTCGGCTGCTTCTTCAATAAGGACATTGTCTCGAGGCTGCCTCGTGATGGCGGTCGGCTCAAGTTTCAAGCGAGCAACATCTGACTCGATCTGTTGAAGGGTCTCATTCATTCTCTGCACTGCTTTCTTTGCTCCCTCCGTCCGCGTGTTGTAAGCCTCGTTTTCGGGTGTTTTTGGCCGATCTGGTCCGATCATCTCTTCTGCGGCAACCTTCTCGTTCCGGGCTTGCTGCCTGTTGAGATTCAGCGCACGCTCAAGTCGGGTTGCTTTCTCAGGGGCGACCAGCCATGCCGCGACTGCCGCCGCCGTAATTGCAGATCGGACGACTGTGAAAGTGGCAAACGCCGTCAGGCGCTTCTCGGCCAGCACGAACGATGCGGTCAAATGCAAATGGTCGAGCGCGACCATTGCCGCCTCTGCCGCCAATACGCTGGTTGATCGAACCGTAAGGGAATCTTCTTCGTCTGCAAGTTCGCTTCCGGGTGCGGGAGTGGAATTGTCACACCAGAAATCCGCATATCCCCTGCATGCCTCCAGCAAGTGCTCCATATGTTCTCGTGTTGACTCAGTGATCTCGTGAAGCGGATCAATCGTTGCTCCAACGTCCTCTATGTCGGTCATCGCGCAAGGATAAGTGCAGCTTCCGGGCATTCCGTGATGGTCCCGCTTTTTTCTTTGCATCCACGCCGCGACCGAGTTGTCGTGGGGCAGTGGTGGCCCGACATGGCTAAAACACCACCGCCCCGGCCTCATTCGAGGTTCGGGGCGGCGGTGTCTATGCAGGTGGTCTAGGCAACGGTAAGGGAACGGAACCTCCCGAAACATGCTCTGACCTGGTGCCCCCGGCAGGATTCGAACCTGCGGCCACACAACTAAGTGCACCACAGCACCGACAAGACACCTCTCGCGAACTGGCGGGCTGTGGTGCAGCGGGCGCCGCAATCTAGACCGATTTCGACCGTGCAGTGTGCCATGACTGGCGACATGTCGGAGAGTCGCGGTGACGCAAGATTCTCCTACGTGGGATTCTGTGCGAAATCCCCAACCAAATGGCTAGGGCCCGCGTCCGACGAAGGATATGGCTGAGGCTTACTCTTCACTCGGCGGTGCTCCGCGATGGACCAACACGCGAGCACTGCCGAGGTCGCGAAAAGGATTGGGCGGTTGTAGCCCCAGGGTGAAAATACTACATCCCAAAGGCCTTGTATCGACACGAGGATCACCAACGCGGCGTATTGCCCTCGCGCTCGGATGGCTGCAGCGGAAAATAGGAAGATTAGCAAGGCAGGGAATCCGGCGGCCAAGATTCCACCAGCGGCCCACGATTCGAAGAATACCGAATGCAGGGAGACTTGCCCCCCGTCTCGAATCCAGATCTTTCGGTACGAGTCGGGGTTTGCCATTCCGAGGTCTTTGGCGATTTGGACGCCCGACGCTTCGGTGGCGCGGTCAATCTTGTTCAGATTGCCCCACCCTATTAGCGGCTTCTCTGAGATGGCCGCGATTGAGAATGGGGGCTCGACCCGGCCTGCGAGAAAGGATGGCGCGTCGGAAACTTGTTCCTGAGCAATGGTCCGAGCCTGTACGTCAGCTCCGAAAGTGCCAGACGAAATAGCATTCGGCAGGAGCACCGCCAAAGCATAGATGCCGACTAGTGCGACCCCAATCTTAGCCCATCTGGGACGGCTTGATGGACCCTTCGCTATCAGCATGACCACAGAAATCAGGCAGACGAGTGCGTGGGACCGGAACCCTAGAGACATGCTGGTGACGCCCAGGGTTGCGAGCAGTACAACTGACACCCATGTTTTACCAGTCGACACGGCCATGTAAATCAGAATTATCGTCACGGGTGTGGCGATCCCGTACTTCCACAAGTGTTCAAATGAGTCTGATGTATTGCTAGTGCCGATCAAGATGAAAAACAAGGCATGGCCAGCAGCGGTCCAAGCGATCAATTGCCCTGCATCTCGTTCGCCAGCCGTCAACTTAACCGCCGATGATGCGAACAGTGCCGCAGCGAGAAGCGATACGACCGCTGTCACGGGAAGCGGCACTCCTTGAAGGAAAGCGCTGACGGCGATCATAGATGCAGCCCCGATGGCCGCCCCAATGAGCGCCTTACTCCATCGGGGCCATCCATTCAGGGGCTTTATCGGAATCAGAAATATTCCAGGTACTGATGCTGCGCAGAACGCGGAGCGAAACCACGGCATAGGCACGGCGGCAAGCAATCCGAAAACTCGTCGGTAATTGTCATATGTCGTCGACTTGGTTCGTGGCACCCTTCCGAATGCCCATGGCATGACGCTCGCAGTGACTGCCGAAATGGCCGTTCCGATGAAGATGGCGAGGATCGCGGTGTCTACTGTTTCAGGTTCAAGCATCGACACGGTCCTGCGCAAGGTGAGCCATCGTTTCATTGTCCGGTAAACCGGTGTGTTGGCCTATGGATTTTGGTGCGCGGATTGTGCGACGAAAGTCCTGTCTTTCCTTGCGATGTCTCGATAGGGAAGCCCCCCAACCTCGCAATGAGGGTGGGGGGCTTTCGTCATCCGCAGTAGAACTGTTGCTGCTAGCTGCCGAAGATGTCGCCGAGTGAACCGAGCGAACCGGTGCCTGTCTCGGGCTTCGGATCCTTCTTGGCGAAGTTGGTGGTGCAGCCGTTGAACTTCACCGCGTCGACGAAGACGCTCGAGGCCGCCGAGCCGGTGCCGACGCTCACACCGTAGTGCTCGACCTTCGCGCCGGGGTTGGCTGCCACGATGGCATCGAGTGAGGTGGGCTCGCCCTTTACTGCACCGCCGATGGTACGGGTGCTCCACCAGAGTCCGTCCTGGATGTTCTCGTGCTTGACCGCAACGTCCGTGACAGGTGCGTCGTTCTGGCTCGGCACCCACACCAGAGTGGTGAAACCGTTGTCTTTCGGATTCGTGGTACCGGTCAAACGCAGCTGGAACGCGGCGCTGGTGGTTACGGCGCGCTCGGAGAACCCGATTTCCTTGGCAGCCGCGTCGGCGAGCTTGATGCTTCCAGCCGCGTGGTACGACACCGAGCGGTCGTTGACGTCGGTGACTTCGAGTTTGAGTGAGCCGTCCTTGTCGAAGACATTATCGGCCGCGTAGGAGGCGATCTGGTCCTTCTCGTCGGTGAACGGGATTCCCCAGCCGTTCGCGGTGGTTTCGGTAGACGTTGTGGAGCAGGTGAAGCCCGCTTCCGGCTCTGCGGAACCGAGTGAACCAGTGGGTGCTGCGCCCGCGAAAGCCGGTGCAATCAATGCAGCGGAGCCGACAAGTGCGGCAACGATTCCGGCGCGGCGGGTGGCTTTAGACATGCGTGATGAACCTCTCGGAGGGTAAAACGGGGGTGAAGGTCTGTAAAAATTAGCACAGACTGTCCGGTTTGTGAATGTTGAGGATGGGGAACGATTGCCCAAGGTTGTCCAAGGAAAAAGGCTGGCAAGTAACGTATTTCGGTTTCCCGCGCGAATTACGATCAAGGTTTGTGTGAATCGGCACTTGTGATTTCTCAGCGAGTGAGAACGAGCTGCCTTGTGGCTGCCCCTTGTAGTGGGGTCGCCTGCCGGGGTGGCCCCCGCGTGCACTCCGGCAGGTCGGCGCACCTGAGCTGTCGGGAACACGTGCACCCAGGATGACCCACTGGGCGACCGGCCAGGTCGAGGCCGGTGGATCAATGCAGGGCGAAATGACGAATCGCGACGTGCGTTTGATCGGCCACCGCAGCGTCCGACTCAACGAAAGTAATTCGCGATCTACCGATTAGCGTGCGGATCGTACAGAGTTCCACCATTCGAACGAACGCTGCGCCCAAACTTCAGGGGAGGGTCGGGTGCCGCGCTTGACACCACGGGGGTTCCTGTTCGGCGCCCACGCGAGTACGACACTCTTGCGCCAGACGTGCTGGCGCCCGAGCTTGAATCTGAGAGGCCCATTACTGATGTGGGCCCAAATAGCCTGGTTCCCTTTGGAGTTCCGGGTGTGACAGAAGCATTGCAGGGCTTTCCAGAACTCGTCTTCCGTACCAATTCGCTCCGCCGCTGGACAGCAAGATTGTCGATGACAAGCCGGGATTCGGCGCCCAACTTATGGTGTGTCCACTGGACTCACCTGAGAACCGCACAACAACACTTACTCAACACTTTGGTCGGGATTGAGTGGGATAACGCAGGAATGCCGCGTCGGTCATGGCTTCGTACGTGCAGGTGTAGAGGGTATTCGTTCCTGGGAAAACGATACAAAAGTGCCCCCGGCAGGATTCGAACCTGCGACCAAGAGATTAGAAGGCTCTTGCTCTATCCCCTGAGCTACGGAGGCGCGTGGAACATCATACTCGAGGGTTCGGGATGTGACGCGCGCCGCCCAACTCCGACGCGTTGTCGTAGTCGGTTCGCGAAGGTCCTACCCTTGACGTATGGCTACACCCGACCTCGCGCCGACAGATTCCCCACCGGAGTCCACACAGCACAGCGGTGCACCCGCTTCTTCGACCGCGATATTCGTGGTCAGCGGACTCATCGCAGGGCTCACTGCAGCCATCGTGGTGGGATTCTCCGCGTCGCAGGCACTGACTCTTCTGGGTATTCCGGATCCAGGCCCGATCACCACGTACGGCCTGCCCGCGATGCGGGCACTGGGGGAGATCGCCGCGGTCATCGCGATCGGGTCACTGCTGCTGGCCGCGTTCTTCGTGCCGCCGCAGAAGTCGGGCGTCCTCGACGTCGACGGCTATCGGGCAGTCCGAACTGCATCGCACGCCGCGATCGTGTGGGCGATCTGTTCGTTCATGATGGTGCCTCTGACGCTCTCTGACACGTCGGGTCAGCCGTTTGCCGAAGCGATCAAACCGGCGAACCTGTGGTCGGGACTCGATCAGGTCGAGATCGCCGGCGCTTGGCGTTGGACGGCGATCATCGCGGTTGTTCTGGCGATCCTGGCCCGACTGACACTGCGCTGGTGGTGGACCCCGCTACTGCTGCTGGTCGGTCTTCTCGGACTGATGCCGCTCGCTCTCACCGGTCACTCGTCTTCGGGCGGGTCGCATGACATCGCTACCAACAGCCTGATCCTGCACCTCGTGGCGGCTTCGCTCTGGGCCGGCGGCTTGTTCGCGCTACTGGCACACGCGCGGCGCGGCGGCGATTACACCGACGTAGCAGCCCGACGCTTTTCGACGGTCGCATCCATCTGCTTCGTCGTCATGGGATTCAGCGGCGTCATCAATGCGATTGTCCGTCTGCCTCTCGACGACGTATTCACCACGACGTATGGACGATTGATCGTCGCGAAAACCGTTGCACTGATCATCCTCGGGTTCTTCGGTTGGGCTCAGCGGAGTCGGGCGCTACCGGCGCTGGCGGAGAACCCCAAGAGTCGCTCTGCCCTGATTCGATTTGCCGGCGCTGAAGGCATCGTGATGGCGGCAACCATCGGTCTCGCGATCGGCCTCGGTCGTACCCCGCCGCCCCCGCCGCTGTCGATTCCCTCGATCCCCGAGGTCGAACTCGGTTACAACCTTCCGGACCCGCCGTCGTTCATGGCCTTCGTGACGGACTGGCGATTCGACCTTATGTTCGGCACCGCCGCGATCGCCGCGGCGATTCTGTACGGAATCGGCCTGCGCAAGCTGGCCAAGCGTGGGGATTCCTGGCCTGTCGGCCGAACCATCGCCTGGATGAGCGGTTGTGCGGTGCTCTTGATCGCCACGTCTTCGGGCGTCGGCAAGTACGCGCCGGCAGTATTCAGCGTTCACATGGGTGCGCACATGGCGCTGTCGATGTTGGGCCCAGTCCTGCTGGTTCTGGGTGCGCCGATCACTTTGGCTCTGCGGGCCCTGGATCCGGCAGGCAAGGACGGCGTGCCCGGCATTCGCGAGTGGATTCTGACCGCTCTGCACAGCCCGTTCTCGCGATTCATCACCCACCCGATCGTGGCGGCAGTTCTCTTCGTCGGCGGTTTCTACGCGCTGTATCTCGGCGGAATCTACGGTGCGACGGTCGACTCGCACAGCGCTCACCTGCTGATGAACCTGCACTTCATCCTCAGCGGCTATCTCTTCTATTGGGTGGCGATCGGAATCGACCCGTCACCACGTCAATTGCAGCCAGTGACCAAGCTGGCAATGGTCTTCGGCTCACTTCCGTTCCACGCCTTCTTCGGCGTGGCATTGATGAGCACCACCGCCGTCATGGGCGGCGCGTACTTCCGTTCGCTCGGCCTCGGCTGGAACAACGACCTGATCGGCGATCAGCAGCTGGGCGGCAGCATCGCGTGGGCGACCGGCGAGATCCCGCTCATGGTGGTCATGCTCGCGCTACTGGTTCAGTGGTCGCGCAGCGATGGCAGGACAGCGCGCCGAACCGACCGTGCGGCCGAGCGCGACCACGACGCCGACCTCGCCGCGCACAACGCGATGTTCGCCGAATTGGCCAGGCGGGACCGCGAAGGGTGGAAACCCCGTGAGGCTGCTGACGCGGAGACCGCAAGCGAGGACTCTGCGGACGAGACACCCAGCGAGAAGAAATCCGACGAATCCTCCACTAGCACCTAGCTCCGACACTGCCCGGGCCGTTTGGCTCGGGCAGTGCTGTTTCTCCACAGCTGTCCCGCCGATGCACAGGTGGAAATCGAAATCCCGAGCCAGGCGTTTGCCGTTCCACAATCGAAACTGCCGACGCAGTGATCGGCCCCGCGGCAGTTGGCGGGTTCTGGAGTTCGAAGGGGGATCGGACATGTACGAAACGCATGCAACGGTTGTCGGAACCGTCATCACCAATCCGGTGAAGCGGCAGACCACCAATGGCGAAGAGGTGCTGAGCTTTCGGATGGCGAGCAACACGCGTCGCAAAGACGCGGTGACCGGAGAGTGGACGGACGGAGCGACCCTCTATCTCACGGTGAGTTGCTGGCGGCGGTTGGTCACCGGCGTCGGCGCATCCATCATGAAGGGTGATCCGGTCATGGTGGCGGGGGAGTTGCGCACCAACGAGTACACGACCAAAGAGGGTGTGCCTCGTTCCGATCTCGAGCTACGGGCGACTGCGGTAGGCGCGGACCTTGCTCGTTGCATCTCGAAGATCGAGCGTCAGAGCAAGCCGACGTCGGCGGAGAATGTCGAGGACGCAGTCGACACCGTCGCTGCGTGAGGACTCAGACCGAAGGTTTCGGGCAGTCGCGGGGCCGCGAGTCGTGCCCCGCGTCCACTCGCTCGAGAAGTTCGGTGAGAGTTGCTCGCTCCGATTCGTCGAGGTCGTCGAACACATCCGAAGATTCGCGTCGTTGAGCTTTTGCGACGTCGGCAGCGAGGGTAGCGCCGGCGTCGGTGAGCGCGAGTAACACGGCTCGCCGATCGTTCGGATCGGGAGTGCGGCGCACCCATCCGGCCTCTTCGAGGGAATCCACGACGTCGGTCGCCGACCGCGGAACGATGCGCAATCGCTCGGCAAGAAACCCGAGTCGAACCGGCTCGCCCACTCGGGTCAGTACTCGCAGCGCTCGGCTTTGCGACGGCGAGAGACCGAATGGTTCCAGCGCTGCCACCTGACGTCGGCGGATGAGCCGTGCCACGGACATCACGACGTCGGTGAGTTCGCGCTCTCGGGAATGCATGGCGTCAGTCTAGCGTTGTTGGTGTCAGCCTCATAGTGAGGTAACCTCATCAATATGAAACTAGGGTGAGAAAGCCTCCAGGAGGTAGAACGTGAAACCAGATCACATGCGAAACATCGAACGATCCGCTGTCGAGATCACTCCGGCGGAATCCGTACCGGCAAAGCGCGTACTCGGACTGTTCGCGCCGTATCGAACTCAGATCGCCATCGTCACCGCGGTCATCACACTCAGCGCGATCGTGGCGCTGGGCAGCCCGCTGCTCCTACGCGAAATGCTCGACAAGGCGATCCCGGACAAGAACCTCGGACTCGTGAGCGTTCTGGCCATCGGCATGATCGCCATTGCCGTGATCACGAGCTGTCTCGGCGTGGCCCAGACATGGATGTCCAACAGCATCGGCCAGAAACTGATGCACCAACTGCGCGTGCGGGTCTACTCGCATCTGCAGAATCAGTCGCTCGGATTCTTCGCTCGAACCCGAACCGGAGAAGTTCAGTCGCGTATTGCCAACGACATCGGCGGTATGCAGTCGGTGGTCACCAACACGGCAACGTCCATCGCGCAAAATGCAACGACCGTGGCAGCCACCATTGTTGCTCTGTTCCTTCTGGATTGGCGGCTTGCCATCTTCTCGCTGGCGATCTTGCCGGTGTTCATCCGTATCGCACGCAAGATCGGTGACGAGCGCCGCAAGATCTCTGGTAAGCGGCAGAAGCTACTCAGTGATCTGTCGGTCCAGGTGGAGGAATCTCTCTCCGTCAGCGGCATTCTCCTCGGCAAGACGACCGGCGCGAAGTCGGCTCTGACGGATCGATTCACCGAGCGTTCAGCGGAAGTCGCAGACGTCGAACTCCGAGCCATGATGGCCGGCAAGTGGCGCATGGCGACCATGTCGATCACCTTCGCAGCCATGCCTGCACTGGTCTACTGGTTTGCCGGTTTCACTCTCGATCACGGCAACACCATCACCGTCGGCACCCTCGTCGCATTCACCACGCTGCAAACACAATTGTTCCGCCCCACCATGATGCTGCTCAACACGGGCGTCGAGGTGCAGAGCTCGATGGCACTGTTCAGTCGCGTGTTCGAGTACCTGGATCTGCCGATCGACATCGCGGATCCGGAAGAGTCGAAGAGCTTCGACCGCACCAAGATGTCCGGCGAACTTCGGTTCGACCACGTCGACTTCTCGTATCCAGGAACCGACAGCAAGACCCTCGACAACATCGACCTCACGGTCCCGGCCGGCGGAACCTTGGCGCTTGTCGGCTCCACGGGTTCGGGCAAGACCACTCTCGGATACTTGGCCGCACGTCTGTACGACCCGACTGCGGGATCGGTGAGAATCGACGACGTCGATCTGCGGGACCTCGATCTGGCGACGGTCTCCGACCTGGTAGGTGTGGTGTCGCAGGAGACGTATCTCTTCCACACGACGATTCGTGAGAACCTTCGGTTCGCGAAACCCGACGCCACGGACGCCGAGATCGAGCAGGCAGCGCGCATCGCGCAGATCCACGAGTTCATTTCCGGTCTCGACGACGGGTACGACACCATGGTCGGCGAGCGCGGCTACCGATTCTCCGGCGGTGAGAAACAGCGCATAGCGATCGCGCGCACAGTCCTGCGGAATCCGCCGATCCTCGTCCTCGACGAGGCGACGAGCGCCTTGGACAATCGCACTGAACGTGCGTTGCAGGACGCGCTCGACGAGCTGATGGTCGGACGCACCACTCTTGTTGTGGCGCACCGACTCTCCACGGTTCGAGATGCGGATCTCATCGCGGTCCTCGACCAGGGCGTGGTTGTGGAAAAGGGCACCCACGACGAACTGGTGAAGCAAGGCGGGCGGTACGCGCAGCTGCTTGCGGCTTCGGGTAGCGACGCGGTCGAACTGCCTGCGGAATTGCAGACTGTGTGACAGTGCATCCATCGCGTTGGCGAGTCACCTAGCACCGACCAGAGGTGGCATGGATGGTTCGTCCAGGCCACCTCCGCGTGGTTGTACGTCGTGCCGACGGGAACGGGAACGACTCCGATCTATCGCGGGTCCTGTCGGCGGTCAGCTGCGTGGCGCGCCGCGATGTATCCGAAAACCATCGCCGGCCCGATGGTCGCGCCTGCCCCGGCGTAGTCGTTGCCCATGACCGCGGACGAGGTGTTGCCCGTCGCGTAGAGACCTGCAATCGGTTCACCGGAACTGTGCATGACCTGTGCATGTTTGTTGTAGACGAGCCCGCCTTTCGTTCCCAGATCGCCGGTTCGTAGTCGAATCGCGTAGTACGGACCTTCGTCGATCATGTCCATCGAGGGGACTGGCAATGTCGGGTCCCCGTAGTAGTTGTCGTACGCACTTTTTCCACGCTCGAAGTCTTCGTCTACACCGTTGTGCGCAAACCTGTTGTATCGATGCACAGTGAAAGCTAATTGTTTCTTCGGAAGTCCGAGGCGGCCGGCCAACTCGTCGAGCGTGTCGCCGGTGTAGAGGAGTTCGTTGTCGAACCAGGATTTCGGGAACTTCTGCCCCGGCATGATCGCTCCGATCTGATAGCGATTTTTGGCCTTCGCGTCGAAGATGAACCACGCTGGGTCGTGACCCCCGGCAATCTGGTTGTGGACGAATGTCACGTAGGGAGCGGATTCATTGGTGAACCGAACTCCGTTCTGGTTCACGATGATCGATCGGGGAACCGACCGTTCGGAGACCAATCCGTGCATGATCCCGTCAGGTCTCTTGAACGAGGGCATCCACCACGCGTCATCCATCAGGTCAACTGCGGCACCGATTTGTTGTCCCGCGCGGATGCCGTCTCCAGTGTTGTCGACTGAACCGAGGCTGTAGTTGGCGCTGGCGTTTTCCGGGAGATATTGCCGACGCATCTCGTCGCTCTGTTCGAAACCGCCGCAGGCGAGCAGTACGCCTTTGGAAGCTCGGATTCTGACAGTGCGGCCGTTGCGCTCGGCCACCACACCCACCACGCAATCATCGTCGTCGGTGATCAGCGATTCCATCGCAGTGTTCAGCCAAAGCGGAACGCCGGCTTGTTTGATCGCCAGGCGCAGACGGCCGACCAGGGCCTGCCCGAGTGTCTCCATGTGCCTTCTGGTCAGAACACTCTTCGCTGCACGCCACCCGGTTGCCAGCGCAGCACGTCGCCCTGCCCAGGTACGCATGACCATGTTCAGTTTCACGAACTCTTTGGATGTGATGTACAGACCGGCGGGAGTCGGAAGTGCGCCGGGGCGCAGACCGGACTCGTCGGTGCCGAGCGTTTTCAGGTCGAAAGGAAGCGGTTCGATGGTACGTCCACGTGGGCGACCGCCCGGCTTCTCCGGGTGATAGTCCGAATAGCCCGTACACCATTGGAATCGCATGAGCGGGCTGGTCTTCTCGAGGAACTCGAACACGCGTGGACCTTCGTCGACGAATGCGTCGATGTTGTCCTCGGGAACTCCATCACCAACGACAGCTCGCATGTACGCCCGGACGTCGTCACGGCTGTCCGAGAGCCCTTCACGGATGAGAGTTGGATTGTTGGGCACCCAGATGTTGCCGCCCGACAGCGCGGTGGTGCCGCCATAAACGTCTGCTTTTTCGATGACGAGGGTGTTCAGACCATTGGCGGCGGCTGCCAACGCCGCGGTCAACCCACCGGCACCGCTGCCGACAACGAGGAAGTCCACTTCGTGATCGAAGGACACTTCCCTTGATTTTGACGCGCGAGGCATTTGCCTCTCCTATTCAATTGGTTGAGGTTTTCTCTTCACGGGCCGCAGCCCGAAGGGGTTGACCGAGGTCAACCATGCGCTCGAGTGGACGAAGGCTGATGATTCAGCAATACAACGGCTTTCGCGGGCCTCGAACACCGATCGCCGTCAGCGGTGCTTGCGCAACTCGTGGCGTGCGACGCTCCTGATATGCACTTCGTCTGGTCCGTCGGCGATACCGAGGATCCGGGCACTCGCCCACATTCTCGCGATCGGGAAGTCGTCGGTGACACCGCCACCCCCGTGGCACTGGATCGATCGATTCAGGACGTTGCGCGCCACACGAGGACCGATGACTTTGACTGCCGCGATCTCGATCTGAGCGCCCTTGGCTCCGACCTGGTCGATGAGCCATGCTGTCTTCAGCACCAGAAGGCGGGCCTGCTCGATTTCCATTCGCGATTCGGCGATCCAGGTCCGGACAACTCCCTGATCCGAGATCGGCCCGCCAAAAGCGTTACGAGACTGGGCACGTCGAACCATCAAGTCCAATCCGCGCTCCGCCATGCCGATACAGCGCATGGCGTGGTGAATTCTGCCTGGACCCAGGCGCGCCTGTGCGATGGCGAACCCGTCTCCTTCGGACGCAAGCATATTTGTTGCCGGTACTCGAACGTTATCGAACCGAATTTCACAGTGGCCGTGTTGGTCGTGGTATCCGAATATCGGTAAACTGCGCACGATTTCGACTCCAGCGGTGGCGACGGGCACCAAGATCATCGATTGCTGCTTGTGGGGCTCTGCCTCGGCATTCGTCTTCCCCATGACTACCAGAATTTCGCACCTTGGGTCTGCTGCACCGGTCGTCCACCATTTTCGACCGTTCACGATGTATTCGTCGCCGTCCCGAACAATCGACGTCGTGATGTTTCGGGCATCGGAGGACGCAACATCGGGTTCAGTCATGGAGAAGCCCGAACGCATTGTGCCGTCGAGCAGTGGTTGAAGCCATCGCTCCTTCTGCTCGCGGGTTCCCACCAGGTGCAGGATCTCCATGTTTCCGGTATCGGGCGCCGCGCAGTTGAGGGCTTCGGGGGCAATGTAGGGCGAGCGTCCCGTCACCTCGGCGATGTGGGCGTAGTCGAGGTGAGACAGTCGTGAGAGCGCCGGCATGAACAGATTCCACATGCCCTGGCGTCTCGCTTCCAACTTCAGCGACTCGACCACGGGTGGCAAGACGTGACTGCGAGGTCCTGCGGCCTCGAGTTGTTCGGAGTAGACCGACTCAGCTGGGTAGACGTGTTCGTCCATGAATGCTTCTAGACGCGCGATGATTTCGCGCGCGGCGGGGCTCGGAGCTAAGTCCATTGACGGCACCTTTTGTCGTGAATTGTCATTCGGGGTTGGTTGAGAGGATGACTTTGCCCAGCGCTCGTCGACTCATGACTTCCTCGAGTGCGGTAGGAGCATTGATCAGCGGGTGGATGCTGTTCACATGAGGAGACAGAGCGCCACCGTCGTACATGTCGAAGAGCGCTCGCATGTTGTCCGCGTTGCACTCCGGATTACGCTTCGCCCATGCGCCCCAGAGAACTCCATGTAGCGCCCCGCCAACGACGAGGAGGCGATTCATGCCGATCTTCGGAATCTGCCCCGAAGCGTAGCCAACCGTCAAATATCTTCCTGCGGTGGATAATGCGCGCACCGCTGTAGCGGCGTGATCTCCACCGACCGGGTCGTACACCACGTCTACACCGGACGGTGCGACCTGTGCGACTCGTTCGCGAAGGTTGCCCGTTGTGTAGTTGATCAACTCGTCTGCTCCATGTTGCTTACAGACCTCGAGTTTCGCTTCGGAGGACGCCGCCGCCACCACGCGTGCACCCAATGCTTTGCCGATCTCGATTGCGGTGAGCCCGACGCCCCCGGAGGCACCCAGGACGAGCAATGTCTCTCCTGGTTGGATCGCAGCTCGGTCGACGAGTGCGTGGTAGGACGTTCCGTAGGTAACCACGAATCCGGCAGCGTCGGAGAAACTCATGGAATCAGGGATGACAAAGACCTTGTCACTGGTGACCGCCACGAGTTCCGCGTATCCGCCCATGCCGCAGAAGGCCATGACTCGCATCCCCGGGGTGACCCCTTGGACGTCCGAGCCGACACTGTGCACTACACCCGCGACTTCCGACCCGGGAATGAAGGGGAGTGGGGGTTTAGTTTGATACGTTCCGGCGACGATCAACCCGTCGGGAAAATTGACACCCGCCGCCTTGACCGAGACGAGAACTTGGTTCGGTGTCGGCGTGGGATCGTCAATTTCTGTGAACTGCAGTTGATTCGGCAACCCCAGCTGGGTACATACGTGCGCCTTCACGGCCGCTCCGACGGTACGAGGGGCGTCCGCACGAAGGTTGCCCACGCCTTGACCGCCAATCCGCCGGTCTGCCGCGTGCAGGCGAGTTCGACGTCGATCTTGTCACCTTCGTCGTCCGCATAGGTTCGTTCGACAAGCGCTGAGCATGTCAGAGTGTCATCGGGCCAAACCTGTTCGAGGAACCGAACTCGTATCGCTCGGATGTTCTCTGCACCCAGCCAATCGGTGGCGAAGGTGGCCAGGAGCCCAGCTTGGAACATCCCGACCGAAAACGGACTCGGGTACCCCGCCGCCTCGGCGAAAACCTGGTCGTGATGAATCGGATTCATGTCTCCCGACGCACCTTGGTACCTGACGAAATCGGTGCGGGATACCGGACCGACAACCCACGGGGTCGGGACTGACACTGTGTTGATCAAGATTCCTCCACAGTCGGTCGAGCAGTTTCCACTCCGGTCATAGTTGCCCGAGCAATGAGATTTCCCTGTTCGTCTTCGAAATCCGTTGTCATCACGGCAAAAGTCATCTCGCCGCCCTTCCGTCCCTGCTTCGTGTAGATGTCGACGATCCGCGAAGTGCAGTTCAGACGAGTACCTGCGCGGGGAGGTGGACCGAAGAACTCGTACTTCTGTTCGGCATGGAGTCCGCGTTTGCCGTCGAGCTCTACCTTCCGCCACGGATCCGAGCCCTCTGTCTGCCAGAGGAGGGTCGTGGTGAGAAACGTCGGGGGCACTACCGGGAACTCGTCTTCGACATAGTTCCGATTGCTCGAATACGTGGCAACGGCGAACTCACGAATCTTGCCGCGCTCGATGTCCATACGGAACGGGGTGCCCGTGATACCTAGTGACTCTTTGTCGACCACAGCTTCTCCTTCAGACCCCATGGGTGGCTATGCATGTTGGCTACTTACCGAAACGACTTCGCCCGTCATGTACGACGAGTAGTCGCTTGCAAGAAAGACCATGACGTTTGCGACCTCCCACGGCTGTGCCGCACGACCGAAAGCCTCACTCTTGCTGAGCTGTTCGAGCAGTTCGTCGCTGGTCACCTTGGCAAGGTGAGGATGCATCGCGATGCTCGGTGCAACCGCGTTGACCCGGATTCCGTGCGGTGCCACGTCGAGGGCAGAGCATCGTGTGAGCGCCATGACGCCGGCTTTCGCTGCGGCGTAGTGCGACTGCCCTTCCTGCGCACGCCAGCCGATGACCGACGCGTTGTTGACGATCACCCCCGACCCTCGTGGAATCATGACTCTCAACACTGATCGTGTGGTGCGGAAAGTGCTCGTCAGGGTCACATCGAGTACCGAACACCACTGCTCGTCGGTCATACTTTGAATGCTCGCCGTCCCGCCGAGGCCTGCGTTGTTGATGAGGACGTCGATGGATCCATACTCGGCAACCACCCGATCGACCATTGCGTCGATCTGCTGATTGTCCGTGACATCGCAAGGAACAGTGAGTGGGCGGGTGCCGAACTCGGACTCGATGCGGTCGGCGGCCGCGATCAATCTGCGCTCATGCCGGTCACTGATCGCCAGTCGGGCGCCTTCGGCAGCAAAGCGTTGTGCCGCTGCGAATCCGATTCCAGTTCCCGCTGCTGCTGTCACCAGAACGGATTTGCCTTGAGCAAGGCCGTGTCCCGGACCAGCGATCGGCGCAGTCGTCTCAGACAATTTCACTCATCGCCTCTGTCAACTCTTCCACCGTCCATCGCGAGTCTCTGGCGATGGTCTTTCCGTACTGCCACCCGAGAAACTGGCGGACTTCGCCGCCTTTGGCGTAAAACACCTGACCAGTGGCGGGGCACTTCTCGGTGAGCAGATAGGCCACAACTGGCGAGACGTTGCCTGGATGATAGGTGTCGAATGCACTCGGATCGTCAGGTGCTGCAACAAGTTCCTTGATACCGGGAACGTTCTCGGTCATCCGTGTCCTGGCCACGGGCGTAATTGCGTTGACTCGCACACCGTATCGGGCGACCTCCTGTGCGAGGATCGTTGTCAACGCTGCGATCCCGGCCTTCGCGGCGCCGTAGTTGCTCTGACCGACGGCACCGAGCAGCCCGGAGGTGCTCGATACGTTCACGATCGACGCCGCGACGGTTTCGCCCGACTTCGAACGCTCGCGCCAGTAGTTGCCGAATACAGTGCAGGGCGCGAATGTAGCGCGTAGTTGTCCCGAGATCACGTCGTCCCAATCGGCCTCGGGCATGTTCAGAAACATTCGATCACGCAGGATGCCGGCATTGTTGACCAGGCCGTCGACCGAGCCGAATGCCTCGAGGGCCAGGTCCAGGAGTTCGCTCGCGCCGTCGATCGTCGTGACGTCCGCGACACTGGCAACTGCGATTCCTCCGGCCGCGACGATTTCGTCGACGACCGATGCCGCAATACTGATGTCGTTTCCGTGCCCGTCCGGTCCGGCGCCGGTGTCGTCGACAACCACTTTTGCGCCTTCGGCCGCAAGTAGCAGGGCGTGCTCCCGGCCCAAACCACGACCGGCACCGGTTACTATGATTACTCGATCTTTCAGCTGATTCATTTCAGTTCGTTGTTCCTTTCACGTTTTCAGTTGACAAGACTCGACTGTCCAATTCGGGTGCGGGTGTGAGTCGAGCAAGGACGGCCTCCGCGTCCTGCATGATGCGTTCGACGAGTTCTGCGCTACTGGGGATGTCGTCGATCAGTCCGACGACCTGCCCGGTCGCCATGACTCCGATATCCGTGCGGCCGTCGAGGAGTGCGGATCGGTACAGCATCGGTGCGTTGGCGGCCATCACAACTTGCCGCCAGCCGAGTTCGTGGCTCTTCCGCATTTCCAGGCCTTCACGTATCAACTTCGACCAGGGTGTTCCCGAGAGACGTTGGAAAGCAACAGCATTGCGGGCAGCACGTAACATGCGCGTCGGTCCGTGGCTTGATTCGAGTTGATCGATCGTTCCTGCGCGCAGCACACGCTGAGGAACCCCGTCGATCTCGAGTGTGACCACGGTGTCGTTGACCGACTTCGAGAGATAGACATCTTTGACTGCCTGAGACACCGGTGAATCGCTGGTGAGCATGAAGCGAGTCCCCATCGCGATTCCGTCTGCACCGTAGGCGAGTGCTGAGACGAGACCTCGGCCGTCGAAATATCCGCCTGCCGCGATAACGGGGATGTCGACGGCGTCGACTACCTGTGGCAGAAGCAAACTCGTGGGGACTGCGCCTGTGTGTCCGCCGCCCTCGCCGCCTTGAACGACAACTGCGTCAACTCCCCACGCTGCAACTTTCTCGGCATGTCTGCGAGCTCCGATCGACGGCACGACAACAAGGCCTGCATCTTTGAGTCGGCCGATCAGCGCCTGGTTCGGTGCGAGCGCAAAGGAGGCGATCTTGACCCCCGATCGAATGAGAAGTTTGATTCTGCGATCGATGTCGTCCTGGTTGGCTCGCAAGTTCACGCCGAATGGTTGGTCGGTGCGGTCTTTGACGTAATCGATGGCGCTGACGAGTTCGTCGTAGGTCAGCATCGCCCCGGCGATGATTCCCAAACCGCCGGCTTTGGTTGTGGCCGCCGTAAGTCGGGCGTCCGAGACGTACCCCATGCCGGTCTGCACAATCGGATACTTCACACCGAAGAGTTCGCAGATACGGGTGTGCAGTGGCCCGGTACCTGAGTTCAGCACGGTCATGCCGGTACTTCCTTGTCACGTAGGTTCCGTGGATCGATGACGTTGCGAATCAGGTCGAGCTCCTCGCTTGTGGGGGTTCGAGTAGTGGGTACGGCTTTGGGCAGGTGGAGTTCGAACCCGGTTGCGGCTACTACTTCGTCGACGGTTACGCCGGGGTGAGTCGACACCAGACGCAACTGTCCGCTATCCGGCTCGAAGTCCAGAACTGCGAGATTTGTGACAACTCGTCGTAACTCGTGGTATCGGCTGGCCGACGGTCCGGCCTTGCGTGCATTGTCGTTTCCGACACCGGAAACCATGTCGACCTGTGAAGTGAGGACGCGTGCACTGTGTTTCGGCACCCAGTAACTTGTCGGGTGATGCACGGTATTGCTCGGCGCTCCGCGGACTCCCAAGAGTTGCACTGTCGGCCGCGAATGATCACCTATCGCGGAGATGTTGCAGTTCCCATAGGAATCGAGCTGCGTGGGAATCATCATGATGTGCCGTTTGCCATTCCAGACGAGATTGAAGATCTGGTTGAAGGGCAACCACGATTCGACCTCGCCTGCCGGAGTTCGGTCGACGGCCCACGTGCCGCGCACGGCTGACGCTTCTCCGTCGGACAACACGAGATCGGGTTCGAAAGTGTGACGCGCCAATCGCACACCGATTGCAGGTATCACGCCGAATGCGCTCGCGATCACTTCACCGTTGCCTCGGTACGCCTCGGCGCACGCGATCGCGCAGACCTCTGCCCGAGTGGCGTCACTCATGCCGGCACTCCTTCGAATTCCGCAGCGACGAGTCTCTGGTAGTCGGCCTCGGAGCCGGACAGATATCGGTCGACGAAGCGTTGCCAAGCTTCTGGATCTTTTGCTGCAGTGGCATATTCGAGTTGGAAAGCCTCGTCACGATCGTAGTCGGGTACGCAGGATGTGAAATGCGCACCACCTGGAGCGTGAACGACTCCCGATACAAGCAACCGGGGAATTCGAATCGTCGACGGATGTGCATCCGCGGTCAACTCCGCAGTGGGAACCACTTGTTCGCAAGAGACATAGACCGATTCGGCAGCTAGGCAGAACAGGTCGTCGAAGTACAGGTCCGGCCCGAGGTATTGGGCATTGCCATGCATGTCCGCGCGGTTCATATGTACCAGCGCGGCATCGAGGGGGAGCGCCGGCATCGCAACCAATGATTCGCCCGCATAAGGATCGACGATCGTCTGCAGTTCCGGATTCACCCGGAGGACGTCGGAACCGAGTCCCGCGCGAGTCGGCAGGTAGGGCATACGGATCCCGGCCGCGTACAGGCCCCATTGGAGCATGCCCTCGTCGTATTCGCTGACCTCGATACGACCAGCCTGTCGGGCTGCTCTGAAGTGAGGGTCCAGGGGTATCGAGTCCAGCGAGACGAAACCGAACACAACCTTTCGAACCTTTTCGGCTGCGCACAACAACCCCACATCAGCTCCGCCGTACGACACAACGGTCAGATCGGTCAGTTCTGACTTGAGGATCTCTCGGATGAGTGACATCGGCTTCCGGCGCGAACCCCACCCGCCGATTCCGATTGTCATTCCCGATCTCAGTCGACTTACGACATCTGCTTCCGACATTGTCTTGTCCGACACGCGTCCGTCCTCTCCTGGTATTTCACGAGCGCTCAAAGTCTCGTATCAAACGTTTGCTACGCGGTACGGAGCGACTGTAGCAAACGTTTGATTCGCGGTATAGAGTCAAAATTGCAACCTCGTCAGAGGTGACACGTGAAGACTCGTCAGGAGGACTTGAATGGAATGGTCGGATCGTCACGACTTGATACTCGAACAGGCTGCAGAACTGTTCGCCACCAAGGGGATCGCGGGCACCAAAGTTCGCGATATCGCTGATGCGGTGGGAATTCTGTCCGGAAGCCTTTATCACTACTTCCCATCGAAGGATGCAATCGCGAATACGATTGTCACACAATATCTTCAGGCGCTCACGAGCGCATACGGGTCGATCCTGGAATCTGCCGGTGACCCACGTACTCGCCTCGGTTCGCTGGTTCGAGCTTCGTTTCAGGTCAGTCAGGCGCACCCACACGCCTCCGAGATCTATCAGAACAACAGCACCTATCTCCGGAAACTTGACTCCTATCACGACATCCGTGAGGCCGCCCGTAGCACCAAGGACGCCTGGATCGCTGTTATCGAATCCGGAATGAGCGCAGGCGAGTTTCGATCCGACCTGCCGGCGGAGATTCTCTACGGACTGATTCGCGACGCTGTGTGGTTGTCGCTCCGATGGTTCAGCCCCACAGAGGAGTTCGGTCTTTCAGAGCTCGCCGATGCCGTCGTTTCGGTGTTTCTCGACGGCATCGATGCGCCGCTGAAATCAGCATCTGTCGGAAGTGGTCCCGCGCGAGAGGGTGTGAGGTCGTGAACCCGGCACCGCAGGGCGACAACGGTTTGTGTGAGCCCCTGGTGGCGGCGTGGTTCCGTGAGTATCTGCCCGATGCCACGCAAGGATTGCTCGAATTCGAACGGATCGCCGGTGGACGCTCGAACCTGACTTACTCGGTGAGCGACGAGGCAGGTTCTCGATGGGTGCTACGTCGACCCCCGCTCGGAATCAGGCATGCATCCGCCCATGATGTAATTCGCGAAGCTGACATTCTCGAGCGACTGCAGAACGTGCCGGTTCCGTCACCGATCGTTGTAGGCAAGTGCATTGACGAATCTGTGACTGGTGCTCCGTTCTTTGTCATGGACTTCATCGACGGCGCAGTCCTGCGTGATCCGGAGGTAGTACGCGCGAAAATCCCGTACGAAACGCGAGCCGGATTGGCCGCGGAACTGGTTCGCAATCTTGCCGCCCTGCACTCGGTCGACCCTCGTGAGATCGGATGGAATGCTCTGGCCGATCGGACGGACTACATCGATCGTCAGTTGAATCGGTGGTTGCGGAACTGGAAGGGTGATCGTGTGCGAGATAGCCTCGACCTCGAACGCACACATGCCAAGTTGTCTCGAAATATTCCCCCTCAGTGCAGTAGCAGCGTCGTGCACGGTGACTTTCGCCTTGACAACTGCATTGTCGGCGCCGACGGCGTGATCGCCGGAATACTGGATTGGGAACTGGCCACGGTGGGTGACCCCTTGGCAGACCTGGGCCAACTGTTGGTCTATTGGGCCGAACCCGATGACGATGTTTGTGCATTGGAGAATGCTCCGACTCGAATCGAAGGGTTCCCGTCGCGCGATGAGCTGTTGGACGTCTATATCTCTGCGGCCCAACAAGATGCGGACTTCAATATCGACTTCTACATTGCGTTCAACTGGTGGAAGATCGCATGCATTGTCGAGGGTGTGTACAGCCGCACGCTACGTGGCGCGATGGGCGAAATCGAGCGGTCGGCGGAATCGTTCGGCGCCCAGGCGGACAGGCTTGCGGCACAAGCGTGGCGAATGGCCCAACGGATTTGACGGAAATCTTCCGTGCGACTTTCTGGTCTAGTGGAATATGCCTCCGGGGCAACGTATTTCGCCCTTCTCTGTTCATGTTGCGGCGTTAACGTCCACCGTGATCCTTCTGTGAATGCTCCTGAGGTTTTTCTCTTCACACCCGATGTCAACATGGCACAATTTGTCACACTGAGATCGTTCGAACATCCGACGGTGACGGACGGCCTGGTGTCGCGGTGCTGTTGCAGCGGGCCGTAACCAGTAAGCCCGGTAGCGCTTTTCGGCTCCACGTGCCCCACATGCACCATAAATTGTGGGAATGACTTCAAGGAATTCGCATGCAAGCTTCCGCTCGTGCAGACGCTACGACCCCGGCGGGGTTCCTGGATCGACTGGCGTCGGTCATGGATGCTTTCGAAGTGTCCGGACAGCTCACTCTCAGTCAAGTTTCGCGAATTACCGGCTTGCCTCGTTCGTCGGTGCATCGCATGCTCGAGCAGCTCGTCGCCAAGAAGTGGCTCCGGCGGGATGGCACTGATTACTGCCTTGGAATCAGATTGATGGAGCTGGGAAGCCTTGCAATACAACAGGATCGATTGTATTCGGTCGCTTTGCCCTTCCTCCGCGAGTTGCATCGAGTGACCGGACTGGTAGTGCAGTTCGGAGTGCTGGACGCGCCGGATGTCGTTTACCTCGACAAGATCGGCGGAATGCTGTCCGGTGTAGTTCCTACTCGTGTCGGCGAACGTTCTTCGGCCGACAGGTCGGCTCTTGGACGTGCGCTCCTTGCGTTCGGAGGCTCCCCTGTGGGCGCTGAAGCGCCGATGACTCTAAGGCAGGAACTCAGTCGAATACGTGATACCGGCGTAGCGTACGGCGCGGGGCTGTTGAGTCCCGGCCTCAATTGCGTTGCTGCACCGGTTGGGCCGCAAGGAAACGCGATTGCTGCCGTTGCTGTTTCCGGTCCGTCCGCGATGCTCAAACTCGACTACCGAAGTGCGGTACCTGTCCGCCTTGTAGCGTCATCGATTTGGGGGGCGGTTGGCCAAACTGCGACACATTTCGATGTTCAACGCACCATGCGTGAACTGCGAGCGTTGCCGTCGGCGGGACCCAGGCGTATGCGTTCGTGAACGTCGATGATCCGTAGACTTGGTCCTGCGCTGCCGCCTCGAATCGCGTCAAATGGCGATGGGGGTGAGACGAGGCTGGCCTGGCGTCTCGATGTCCAGCCGGTGGCGGAACTGATCGAAGGCGAAGTGGACGGTTCATGGCTTCCGCAGCCGATGCCAGGGTTCTTCCTGTTCGACTCCGAAGCACGGTGGCGCACCGTGCGATACTGGCATGAGCATGGTTCAGTGTCTAACTCCCCGTCGCTCACCCAACGGCGGAAGGAGCAGGCAAAGTTGGAGATATCACGTTGTGCTGCAGAGCTTTTTGTCGTTCGCGGCGAGAATCCGGTGACTGCCGAGGGCATTGCACGCGCAGCTGGAATCGGACTTCGCACGTTCTATCGATGCTTCGGACGAAGGAAGATGCGGTGAGGCCGATACTCGCCAACGGGATCGACGAATGGCTCGGGTATATCGCGTCCAGTTCGCCGGGTACGCCTGTTGTTCAGGTGCTGGCATCCGCCGCCCGCGTCGCACTGAATTCACCTGCTGCAACACCCGATGCGATTGCGTTGATTCGCCGACTTCAAAGGATTGTTCCTGGCGATCCGGCGCTTCGGAACGCGTGGTGAGCTTGGTCAACGACACCGAGACTGCATTGGTGCTCGTACTGCGTGATTTGATGGGACCCGGCGCAGACCCACTGGAAGTGCGTTTGCTTGCAATTGCAGCGAACACGGCCCAGCGGATGGCCGTTGTCGCGTGGGTTGACGGCGACTCCCCGGCGTATGGCGACGGCTCGCCTGCGGAAGTTGCGATGAGGTGTATTCGCATTCTGACCGCGGGACTGGGGCACGTGTCGACCTGAACGCCACTGGCCTTGTCGCATTCGTATTGATCGGCGCTGAATGAACTGGCCGTTCTACTTCCGCATTTTTCTAGAACGTGTTCTACTTTATTGAAGGTTGGCGGGCTATCAATGGAGGCGGAAGATCATGGGTCAGGTTCTGGACAACATCTCACAGTTCGCCGACGAGATCCGCGCCGACGGGGTCGAGGGTGACAAGCTGATGCGCTTGACGGACGGCAGCGCGAAGCGTTTGCGCGACTCCGGCGTCATCCGGATGTTGCAGCCGAAGGAGTTCGGTGGCCTCGAGGCGCATCCGCGTGAATTCGCCGAGACGGCAATGGCTATCGGCGCGATGGATGGTGCCACGGGCTGGGTCAGCGGCATCGTCGGTGTGCATCCGTGGGAGCTTGCGTTCTTCGACCGCAAGGCTCAGGAAGAGGTGTGGGGAACCGATCCTGATACGTGGATGGCGTCGCCGTATGCGCCGATGGGTGTGGCGAGGCCGGTCGAGGGTGGGTACATCCTCAACGGTCGTTGGTCGTTCTCGTCCGGTACCGATCATTGTGACTGGATCATGATCGGCGCGATGGTCGGTGACGAGTCCGGTAAGCCGTTGATGCCGCCGAAGATTCTGCACGTGTTGTTGCCGCGTTCGGATTACGACATCGACCAGGACAGCTGGAATGTCGTGGGTCTGCGCGGTACGGGGTCGAAGGATCTGATCGTCAAGGATGCGTTCTTGCCGACGTACCGCACGATCGACGCCGGAAAGGTTTTCGACGGGACGGCGTGGAAGGAAGCGGCTCGTACGGAGACGTTGTACAAGTTCCCGTTCTCGTGCATTTTCCCGTTGGGGATCACTTCGTCGTTGATCGGTATCGCCGAGGGTGCGTTGGCGTGCAACATGGCGGCGCAGCGTGAGCGTGTGACGGTCAGTGGTGTTCCGATCAAGGAAGATCCGTACGTGCTGTTCGCGATCGGTGAGGCTGCGGCCGAGATCGCTGCTTCTCGGGCTGCGATCTTGGAGACGGTGGATCGTTTCTGGGACATGACGGAGAAGGGGCAGGAAGTTTCGTTCGAGCTTCGTGCGATCGGTCGGCGTACGCAGACTGCTGCTGCGTGGCGGGCGGTGCGTGCGGTGGACGAGATCTTTGCTCGTTCCGGTGGTGGGGCTTTGCAGTTGAGCACGCCGATGCAGCGGTTCTGGCGTGATGCTCATGCCGGTTTGGCGCACGCGATCCATGTACCCGGTTCCATTTTCCATGCGTCGACGCTCTCGCAGCTCGGTGGCGAGCCGAAGGGCATCCACAGGGCAATGATCTGAGCCGTCCTGGGGACACCCGGAGGTGTCCCCATCGCGGTTTTCGTGGGGGTCGATGAGCATGTCGGTGAATCTGGTCGATGACCTCGGACTGTCCGCAGAACCCGCATCGGAGTGACGGCCAACGCGCAATGTGGGTTATAGGGCAAACACCGATAGGCTGGCGGTCATGGCTGAGTTCATTTACACGATGAAGAAGGTGCGCAAGGCGCACGGTGACAAGGTCATCCTCGATGACGTCACGATGAGCTTTTACCCCGGCGCGAAGATCGGTGTCGTCGGACCGAACGGCGCTGGTAAATCCAGCATCCTCAAGATCATGGCCGGACTGGACCAGCCGGGCAACGGCGAGGCCTTCCTGGCTCCGGGCGCGACCGTCGGCATCCTCATGCAGGAGCCGGAGCTCGACGAGACCAAGACCGTTCGCGAGAACGTCGAGGACGGCCTCGGTGAGACGATGGTCCAGCTCAAGCGGTACAACGAGATCGCCGAGCTGATGGCCACGGATTACTCCGACGAGCTCATGGAAGAGATGGGCGAACTGCAGGAGAAGCTCGATCACGCAGATGCGTGGGAGATCGACTCGCAGCTCGAGCAGGCTATGGACGCCCTGCGCTGCCCCCCGCCGGAAGAGATGGTCACCCACCTCTCCGGTGGTGAGAAGCGACGCGTTGCACTCTGCAAGCTGCTGCTGAGCAAGCCCGATCTCCTGCTCCTCGATGAGCCCACCAACCACCTCGACGCCGAATCGGTTCTGTGGCTCGAGCAGCACCTCGCTGCTTACCCCGGCGCAATCCTCGCCGTGACCCACGATCGTTACTTCCTCGATCACGTCGCGCAGTGGATCTGTGAAGTCGACCGCGGACGCCTGTACCCGTACGAGGGCAACTACTCCACCTACCTGGAGCAGAAGGCTGCACGCCTCGAAGTTGCCGGCAAGAAGGATCAGAAGCTGCAGAAGCGCCTCAAGGACGAGCTCGCATGGGTTCGTTCCGGCGCCAAGGCCCGCCAGGCCAAGAACAAGGCTCGTCTCGATCGCTACGAGGAAATGGCGAACGAAGCAGAGAAGACGCGCAAGCTCGACTTCGACGAGATCCAGATCCCGGCACCGCCGCGCCTGGGTGACGTGGTCGTGGAGGTCTCGAACCTCGACAAGGGCTTCGACGGTCGCGTTCTGATCAAGGATCTCTCGTTCACGTTGCCGCGCAACGGAATTGTCGGCGTCATCGGCCCCAACGGCGTCGGTAAGACGACGCTGTTCAAGACCATCGTCGGTCTCGAGGAGCCTGACGCCGGTGAGGTCAAGATCGGTCAGACGGTCAAGCTGAGCTACGTCGACCAGAACCGTTCCGGAATCGACCCCAAGAAGACGGTCTGGGAGACCGTGTCCGACGGGCTCGATTTCATCGTCGTCGGCCAGACCGAGTTCCCCTCGCGCGCGTACATCAGCTCGTTCGGTTTCAAGGGCCACGATCAGCAGAAGCCGGCCGGCGTCCTCTCCGGTGGTGAGCGCAACCGCCTGAACCTGGCGATGACGCTCAAGCAGGGCGGCAACCTGATCCTGCTCGATGAGCCCACCAACGACCTCGACGTCGAAACCCTCGGCTCGCTGGAGAACGCTCTCGAAGAGTTCCCCGGCTGCGCCGTCGTGATCTCGCACGATCGCTGGTTCCTGGACCGGACCTGTACCCACATCCTCGCGTGGGAAGGTGGCTTCGGCGACAACGAGGCAGCTTGGTACTGGTACGAGGGCAACTTCGAGGGCTACGAGGCGAACAAGGTCGAGCGACTCGGCCCCGACGCCGCACGCCCGCACCGCGTGACTCACCGCAAGCTCACCAGGGACTGATCCGGTGTCCGACGTATACACAGCGCAGATCCAGGTCCGGTGGGGCGATTCCGACCGGTTGGGTCACGTCAACAACACGCGTTACGTCGAGTACATGCAGGAAGCGCGCATCCACTTCCTGGAAGCGAAACTGGCGCCGCTCGGCGGCCGGCCGGGATACCTCGTGGTTCGAAAGATGACCGTCGAGTTCCTCAAGCCGGTCACCGATCGGTCCGGTCCCTTGAACGTGGAGATCTTCACGACTCACGTCGGGACTTCCTCGTTCACGGTTCGGCACGTCATCCGTGACAACGCGGGTGTCGAATGCGCTTTCGGCGACGCGTTGATGGTCGGATTCGACACGGTGTCCGAAAAGTCCAGACCGCTGGCGGACAGCGAACGCGCGGTGCTCGAAGCATCGCTTGTTCAGATGACGACATCGTAGATTTCGTTTCTCAGTTCACCCTAGGTACTGGTTGCCGCGGCTAGTCTCGAGTCAGAGATTGGTCGCGGCGATCAGAACCCACAAGGATGTGAGCCAGGAATGACAGACCGTGTACGGCAGCAGGGCACAGGCCTCGACGAAGCGACGTTGTTGACGCGTCTTCGCGAGGCCTTTTTCACGCATATCGACGAGGGTGACAGCGACGACGTCATCAACGGTCGATCGGATCGAGTCCTGCTCGCGCATCTTGCGCTCGGGAGGCAGCGGACCCCGGGCACGGCAGTATGGCGTGTGTACCGCCCGTCAGGATCCGAGGGTCTCGGCGCTGCCGTCCAGATCGTCACCGACGACATGTCGTTGCTCGTCGAGTCCGTTACCGCGATGCTCAACCGACAAGGTGTGGGAATCAGTCAATTCGCCCATCCGATCCTGACGGTTGAACGCGATGACTCGGGCAATCTGATGTCCTTGGGCGACAGCGGTATCCAAGAATCCTGGATGCACGTCCAGTTGGACTCCGAAGTCGAGGATTCCGCTCTCGACGCGATCGAAGCACACCTCGGCAAGGTGCTCGCGGACGTCCGCCAGGTGGTTGGTGACACCCCGGACATGAAGGCATTGCAACTGCGCGTTGCCGACGAGTTGGAGAGTGCTGCAGAAACTGCCTCCGGGAGGATCACCCCCGAAGAATTCTCCGATACCGCTCGGCTGCTGCGGTGGATGGCGGACGGAAACTATGCCGTGCTCGGATACCGGCGATTCGAGGGTACGAAGGACGGTTCACGCACGGTCGCCGGCAGCGGGCTCGGCGTGCTGCGCTCCGACGCGGTCACCGAAGGCCCGATGAGTTTGCCTCCCGTCGCAGATCTCCCGGATCGACCGCTTCTGGTCCTGACGCAGGGATCGTTCCCCGCCACGGTGCACCGCGCTGTCTACCCGTACTTCGTGGGTGTCTCGATCCTCGACGACGAGGGAAACATCGTGGGGGAGCACAGATTCCTGGGTGTGTTCACCGTGGTCGCACTCCACGAGAACGTCCTCGCGATTCCTCTGATCGAGCGCCGCGTTCGCGAAGTCATCGCGCGTGCCGGTGTCGACCTGCATTCGTACTCCGGTCAGGCGATGCTCGAGGTCATCCAGTCGTTCCCACGCACCGAGTTGTTCTCGAGCGACGCCGAGACCTTGTTCGAGACCGTCCACGCCGTGCACAGCATCGGGCTGCGTCGACAGGTGCGACTCTTTGTCCGCGAGGACACGTTCGGACGCTTCGTGTCCTGCTTGGTGTACCTACCCCGCGACCGGTACACGACGCGGGTGCGACTGGCGATGCAAAACCTGTTGTGGCGCGAATTCGGACCAGGAACAGTCGATTACACCGCCCGGGTTACCGAGAACGATCTTGCGCTGTTGCACGTGACGATCCGGCGCGATCCGGACAGTGAGCCGGTTCATCTGGATGTCTCCGAGGCCAACCGCGAGCGAGTTCAGGCTCTGTTGACCGAAGTCAGTCGTAGCTGGGACGACCGCATCAACGACCTTGTTCGTGAAAGTCCGGGTGTGGATCCGGAACTGGTGCAGCGGTATTCGCGGGTGCTTCCCGATGGATACAAGGAGGACTTCGAACCGTCACGCGCGTTGGCCGACATCGCCAGACTCGAGGCGTTGGCGCCAGGCGCGATCGACGTACTGCTCTATCGTGTTGTGGACTCCGCGCCCGGTGCCTGGCGCTTCACGCTCTTCGTCGGCGGCGACGGTATCTCGTTGAGCCAGGTGCTACCGGTGCTGCAGTCACTCGGCGTCGAAGTTCTCGACGAGCGGCCGCACGTCGTGCAGCGACTCGACGGCGTTCAGTGCTGGATCTACGATTTCGGATTGTCGGTACCGGCGGATCTTCGGGCGTCGGTCGAGATCGACCTCGATGCGCAGGTGCCGCTCGAGACCAGTACCGCCCCGCTGACCGAGGTCCAGAAGCGATTCACGGCTGCATTCGGTGCAGTCTGGTTCGGCCGGGCCGAAGCTGACCGATTCAACGAGTTGGTGCTGCGGGCCGGAATGTCCTGGCGGCAAGCCGTGGTGCTGCGTGCTTACGCAAAGTATCTGCGCCAGGCCACATTTCCATACAGTCAGTTCCACATCGAAGGAATCGCGCTTACACACCCGCAGACCGCGTTTGCATTGGTGCAGTTGTTCGAGGCGATGTTCGACCCCGAGAAGCAGGACGACATTCGCGTCGCCGAATTGGACGAGCAGTTGCGTGCGTCCATCGACGAGGTACTCAGCTTGGATGCCGATCGCATTCTGCGTGGAATGTTCTCCTTGGTGAAGGCGACCTTGCGTACCAATTTCTACGTCGTCGACGCCGATGGCCGCTCTCGCGACTACCTGTCGGTCAAGCTCGATCCCTCACGGATCAGCGAGTTGCCCAAGCCGCGGCCGGCTTTCGAGATCTACGTGTACTCACCCGAGGTCGAAGGCGTCCACCTGCGATTCGGCGCAGTCGCGCGCGGCGGGCTCCGCTGGTCCGACCGGCGCGAGGATTTCCGCACCGAGGTGCTCGGCTTGGTGAAGGCTCAGGCCGTCAAGAACGCGGTGATCGTGCCGGTCGGCGCCAAGGGCGGCTTCGTCGTGAAGAATCCGCCTCTGCCGACGGGTGATCCGGCCGTTGATCGAATGGTGACGCTGGAAACCGGCAAGGCCTGCTACACCACGTTCATCTCCGGATTGCTCGACATCACCGACAACGTGCACGCGGCTACCGGCGAAGTTGTGACGCCGGATCGAGTGGTGCGCAAGGACGATCAGGATCGCTACCTGGTGGTCGCCGCGGACAAGGGCACGGCGACGTTCTCGGATCTCGCCAATTCGGTTGCCGCCAAGTACGACTTCTGGCTCGGCGACGCGTTTGCCTCCGGTGGCTCCGTGGGATACGACCACAAGGGCATGGGTATCACCGCTCGCGGCGCCTGGGAAAGCGTCAAGCGGCACTTCCGCGAACTCGGGGTCGACACGCAGACGCAGGATTTCACGACGGTAGGCGTCGGCGACATGAGCGGAGACGTGTTCGGCAACGGAATGCTCCTCAGTCGGCACATCCGTCTGGTGGGCGCGTTCGATCATCGACACATCTTCCTCGATCCGAACCCGGATGCAGCGAGCTCGTTCGTCGAACGTCAACGACTTTTCGAGTTGCCACGGTCGTCATGGGCCGACTACGACAAGAGCCTGATCAGTGAAGGTGGCGGCGTATGGGACCGCACGGTCAAGTCGGTTCCGATCGCCGAAAGCGTCCGGATCGCACTGGGTCTGGCCGAGGGGGTCACGAAGCTCTCGCCGCCGGAATTGATGCAGGCGATTCTGTCGGCACCGGTGGATCTGCTGTGGAACGGCGGAATCGGTACATACGTCAAAGCGTCGACCGAGACCAATGCGCAGGTTGGCGACAAGAGCAACGACGCCGTGCGTGTCGACGGTCAAGATCTGCGGGTCAAGGTGATCGGGGAGGGCGGCAACCTCGGCGTCACTGCTCTGGGAAGAATCGAGTTCAGCGCCAGCGGCGGTCACATCAACACCGACGCCATCGACAACTCGGCCGGCGTCGACTGCTCCGATCACGAAGTGAACATCAAGATTCTTCTCGATTCGCTCGTGCGTTCGCAGTTACTGCCCACGCAGGAACGGAATCCGTTGCTGGCGTCGATGACCGACGACGTGGCGGCGCTGGTGTTGGCGGACAACATTGCTCAGAACGCGCTGCTCGGAATCTCCCGCGTGACCGCTTCTCAGATGCTCGGTGTTCACCGCCGTCAGTTGACGGATCTGACCAAGGCACGTGGCCTTGACCGCAAACTCGAGGCGTTGCCGACCGACAAGGAGATCGAGCGTCGACTCGAGGCCGGTGTGGGTCTGACGTCGCCGGAATTGGCGACGCTGACGGCGCACGTGAAGCTTTCACTCAAGGACGATCTGCTCGCAACCGAGTTGCCGGACAACGATTTCTTCGCCCAGCAGATCCCGCAGTACTTCCCGACCGCTGTTCGCGATCGGTTCGAAACGGAGATCAAGGCACACCCGTTGCGGCGGCAGATCGTCGCGACGATGCTCGTGAACGAAGTGATCGACAACGGCGGAATCACGTACGCCTACCGCTTGGCCGAGGAGACCGGAGCGAGCAGTACGGACTCGATCCGTGCCTACGCCGCTGTGCGAGAGGTGTTTGCGCTCGACGAGGTGTGGTCGCGAATCCGCTCGGCGGGCGTCAGTGCAGAGATCGAAAACGAGTTGATCGTTGAGTCGTGCCGCTTGCTCGACCGCGCGTCGCGGTGGTTCCTGGCCAATCGGCCCCAGCCGATCGCCGTCGGCGCCGAGGTTGCGCGTTACTCGGCGGCGTATCGGGCTACGGCACCTCTGGTCCCGGGGCTGCTTGCGGGCCATCAACTCGACGATCTGCTGGTGCGGGCTCAATCGGTGATCGATCGCGGGGCTCCGGAAGCGTTGGCGCTGGACGTGTTCCGACTGCTGGATGTCTACTGCCTGCTCGACATCGCGGATATCGCCGACATCGCAGATCACGACATCACCGAAGTCGCGGAGCTGTACTACGCCTTGGACGCGCATCTGGGAATCGACTGGTTGCTGAGCGCGGTCTCGGGACTCGAGCGCGGCGATCGATGGCACTCGCTCGCGAGGCTCGCGTTGCGAGACGACCTCTACAGTTCGCTTCGGCAGCTGACGATGGAGGTTCTGGCCGGCGGCGAGCCGGGGGAGTCGCCGCAGGAGAAGATCGACGAATGGGAGTCGACCAACGCCTCGCGTCTGAGCCGGGCGAGGGCAGCTCTCGTCGAGATCTTCGAGTCTGGGACGCTTGACCTCGCGACGCTCTCGGTGGCGGCGCGTCAGGTTCGTAGCATGGTGCGCAGCATGGGCACCCGATCGGAGGTAGGACGTTGAGCGAAGGATTCCACGCCGAAGTTGTGGTTCGGTGGTCCGACATGGATGCCTTCCAGCACATCAACCACGCACGGATGGTGACGTTGCTCGAAGAGGCGCGGATTCCTTGGTTGTTCGAAGACTCGCGCCCGACGGTCACCCTGCGTGACGGGGCCGTGATTGCCGATCTCCATGTGCGGTACCGCGGCCAACTGCGGCACGACGATTCGCCGCTCGACGTCTTCATGTGGGTGGAAAAGGTGCGCGCGGTGGACTTCACCATCGCGTACGAGGTTCGCCCCCGCGGTGCGGATCTCAGTGTCCCGCCGTCCATCGTGGCGTCGACTCAGATCGCGGCCTTCGATATCGACACTCAACGTTTGCGTCGCCTCAGCGGGCCCGAGCGCGAGTACTTGGAGAGCTGGCAACGTGCATGAACGTGTACTGACCGTGCCCGAGGAGGCCGAGCGAAAGAACTTGGCCGGCTTCATCGGTCATGCCTTGCGTTTGGACGAGTCCACGGTCATCCGGATGCGTCGACGCGGAGATGCTCACCTGAGCGTTTGGGCGTCAACGGGTTTCGACGCTCTCGCTACGCGAACCGTGGCGGGCACCATCAACCCTGACGACACCTCGGCTGCCGGCGATCAGTTGCTCTCGGCGGTGGAGCAGGCGACAAGTGAGCTGATCGATCCGGGGTTCGCCATGGATTCGGCGTGGCGTGGGGCGTTGCCGCCGATGGACGGCTTCGAGCACCTGGACGACGTACCCGCCCGGGTGCTGATCGAACTGGCGCAGCGGGGCAACGCCTTGGCGCTCGAGCATGGAAGTAGTCACGGTCCGCCGGCGTCGTTGCTCGATCAGGACGTGCTCGAGGTCAGTGGTCCGTCCGGCACGGTCGGGATCTCGATGCGGGTTATTTTTGCCTTGACCGCAATGGGATTCGTTCCGCACGCCGGGTCCGAGGCGATGACCGCCGACATCGACCTCGAGCAGATCGACGCCTCGGAACTGGTTCGGGTGCGGGCGAGCAAATCCTGGGTGCGGCTCGATGCACGGTTCGGTTCGATCTACCGTCACCGCGGTGGTTCGATACCGCTGATGGTCGCACGATAGGAGTTCAGGTGGCGGGTGCGGTGTTCTCTCAGATCAGCCACGCCGCAGCGTTGACGGGTAGTTGACCGTCGACGAGTGGTGCGCTGCTCAACAGCAGCTGCCCGCTCGGCAGTGCGATCGGCACCTCCGTGGTGTTGAGAGCACAGATCAGACCACCGCGTCGACGGAAAGCGAGGCAGCCGGGGGGACTGCCGTACCAATCGATGTCGGCGCCGGAGAACTCCGGCCTGGCGCTACGAAGTTCGAGGGCGGCGCGATAAAGCGAGAGCATCGAGTCGACGTCCTCGATCTGCGCCTCCACCGTAAGTGTCGACCACTCGCGTGGCATCGGCAACCAGGTGCTCGCACCGGTGGTGAATCCGAACGGGGGTTCGCTTCCTTCCCACGGAAGGGGCACTCGGCAGCCGTCGCGTCCTCGCTCGGCATGTCCGGATCGTTCCCAGACCGGGTCCTGTAGTGCCTCGTCGGGCAGGTCGACGTTCGGCAGGCCGAGTTCGGCCCCGTTGTAGATGAAGCTCGCGCCCGGAAGCGCCAGTTCGACGAGGATCATCGCCCGTGCGCGTTGGGTTCCGATCTCACCCCCGCCGTAGCGCGTGACTTCACGTTCGACGTCGTGATTCGACAGCGTCCACGTGGGCACACCCCCGACCTCGGCGACGGCCGCAAGAGAGTTCTCCACGGCCTCCCGGACGGACTCGGCGGAGAATTCGGTTTCTGCAAGTCGGAAGTTGAATCCGAGATGCAGTTCGTCTGGACGGATGTATTCGCCGAACTTCTGGTTGTCCTTCACCCAGATCTCGCCGACGGTCATCGCCTCCGGGAACTCGTCCATGACCTTGCGGATGCCGCGGTGGATTTCGTGAACTGCCGGGTTGTTGAACCGCGGGTCGTCGTCGGAATTGCGCATGAGCTCGTTGAGCTCCCAGTCGTGGTCCGGCAAACCGTCGGGCTTGGCCATTCCGTGGGCCACGTCGATGCGGAATCCGTCGATTCCGCGCTCGAGCCAGAAGCGCAGAGTCTTGGCGAGGTCGTCGAAGACCTCGGGGTTGTCCCAGTTCAGGTCGGGCTGTTCCTTGGCGAAGATGTGCAGGTACCACTGGCCGGGTGTTCCGTCGGCTTCGGTGACACGGGTCCACGCCGGGCCGCCGAAGATGCTCGGCCAGTTGTTCGGCGGTTCGTTGCCGTTCTCACCTTTGCCGTCTCGGAAGATGTAACGGGATCGCTCCGCCGAATCGGGCGCCGACGCCAGGGCTGCCTTGAACCACTCGTGCTGATCACTCGTGTGGTTCGGGACCAGGTCCATCGTGACCTTGATTCCGCGTTCGTGGGCTGACGTGATCAGCGAATCCATCGTCGCCAGATCGCCGAACAGGGGATCGATGTCGCGAGGATCCGAGACGTCGTAGCCGTGGTCTGCCATCGGTGACTTCATCACCGGGCTCAACCAGATTGCATCGATGCCGAGCAGTTCGAGGTAGCCGAGTTTCTCCTCGACTCCGCCGAGGTCGCCGATACCGTCGCTGCCCGAATCGGCAAAAGAACGCGGATAGATCTGATAGAAGACCGCCTCGTTCCACCACGGGGCTTCGGGCCGGCTTACAGAGGACGAATCCGCGGGGGTGCTCACAGCAGTTCATAGTGCCAAACGTCTGGCACTCTCACGACTTGGACACGGCAAAAGCGTGACTCTTTACCTAGCCTTGGTGTACTTTGCATTCACGCGGTGACACCATGTGGCAACTTTGGTGTTACTGCCGGGGGAGAAGTATTCGGGAATTCAACCAAGGGGGCTTGGCCTTGACTTTGTCGGCAATCGAAGCGGTCAGTTTGGATCATGTACTGCTCGAAGATGATCCGATCAACCGCGACTGGATAATCTTCGGCACACCGGTTGCACGGTCGGCGCAATGGTCGGCGAGTAAAGACGGGACCACGACTACACACGTCTGGGATTGCACGAAGGGGCGCTTCCGCTGGTACTTCCACGCGGACGAAATCGTGCACATCATCGAAGGGTCGGTCACCGTTCAGGCCGACGGAATCGCCGAGCGAACCCTGAGTGTCGGCGACGCCGCACTCTTCCGTGCGGGCAGTTGGTCGGAGTGGGAGGTCGAAGAGTACGTGCGCAAGCATGCAATCTTGAGTTCACCCCTGCATCCCACGGTGTCGTTCGGGGTACGCGCTGCCCGCCGAGTCGCGCGCGTGTTCAGGCCGAAGGCTAAGTAGACGGTCAGATAGCGGAGTTCACCATGGACGCGGCAGCCATCTCCATGTAGTCGATCAACTGCTTGCGGTGCACCGGGCTCAGAGTCTTCTCGTCGATGGACGCGATGGCGACGTGCATGCACCGCAGCCACGCATCACGCTCGATCGGGCCGATCACGAATGGATTGTGGCGCATCCGCAGACGCGGGTGTCCACGCTCCTCCGAGTACGTGTGCGGTCCGCCCCAGTACTGCTCGAGGAACATCCTCATCCGCCGCTCGGCCGGTCCGAGATCGGCCTCGGGGTAGAGCGGGCGCACAACCTCGTCCTTCGCGACTTCTTCGTAAAATCGCGCGGTGAGCTTGTGAAACGTCTCGGCTCCGCCGACGGCGTCGTAGAAGGTCTGCTGCACGTCGTGCTGTACGTCATTCATGGCAAGTTCCATTGTGCCTGACGGCCGTAGTGGTCGGTTTCCGGGTCGACGACGGTTGTATCGAGTCGGAGTGCGTACCCATTCACCGGAAATTCACCGGCCGTCCTGGCAATTTTGTTCGAAATGGGAGTGCGTAACGCGATCATCCGTGGTCAACTTGGGGGCAGTCTCCCGGAGGTCGTATGAAGAACCGACATGCTGCACGCAATCACCGACAACTCCAGCCCACTAGCGCGCGGAACGACCACGCGTTAGGGGCTGTTCTGGAAGTTGTTCCTGACGGGTTCGCGCACACTGCCGACCCACTCTTTTCCGACGAGCATTCTCACCTCGAGATGTTCCCTCCCGATCGCGTAGTCCCCGAGTGGGTGAAACGTCGGGTGCTACTGCTCAACGTCACGTACGAACCGCTGACCGCCCTTCCTGCCAGGCGCGCGGTCGTACTGATGGCCTGCGGCAAGGCCGATACCGTCCACGAGGACGAACAGGGCCCGGTAGTCCATTCCGCGGACTGGTCGGTGCAGGTTCCCTCGGTCATTCGATTGCGCACCTACGTGCGCGTTCCGTATCGCGCCCGCATCCCCATGACTCGTGCCGCGCTGATGCATCGTGACCACTTCCGATGTGCGTACTGCGGAGCCAAAGCCGAAACCATCGACCACGTCGTTCCTCGCAGCAGAGGTGGCGGGCATTCGTGGGAGAACTGCGTCGCGTGCTGTGCCCCCTGCAACCACCGCAAGGCCGACAAGATGCTCAGCGAACTCGGATGGACCCTCCGTGCGGAATTGGTCCCGCCGTCCGGACCTCACTGGCGTCTGCTCGCGGCGACCAAGGAATTGCATCCGGCGTGGATGCCGTATCTCGGCGTGGGCGCAGCCTGAGCAATGTGTCGGCGTGGGCGCAGCCTGAATTGAGTTCTAGCGTCACCGAAACGAAATTGCCCGAGAATTTGTGGCCCTGACGCTTTCCTTCCTGGCGTTCTGGGCTACGTTATCTGGTGTGAGCATTCTCGAGGTAGTACTGATATACGTTGGGATTCCGGCCTTGATCACCGCGTTCTTCGCGGCTGCGTCCTTCCTCGGGAAGAAGACGCCGGGACCGGTTCCGCCGGCGTTCCATCTCGGTGAGTCGTGGGATCACGCTCCCGTGCTGTGGAGTGCTGTCGACGAGGTCACCGTTCGCGGTGGCCATCACGGCAGTGCACACGCAATCGAAGCCGGTTCGGCTGATCTGATCGGAGGGTCCGCAAGTGGCAAGTGGTGATCATTCGACCGCGCTCGCAGTAGCGCCCGAGGACCTGCCCGTCGGCAGCGTCGTCACGTCCAGTGGACGCGTATCCGGTGTGCATCGCATCGGCGAGCCGTTCACCGACGATCTTCCGTTCGAGACCATGGATCTGGTCGCGCTCGACGTCGCGATGACCGAAGCGACGCGGGCCACCAAGGTGCGGTTCAACGCGTACGTCGGTGATCTCGGTTCTGATCCGGCAGCGGGTGCCGACGCATTGTTCCCGACCACGCCCGAAGCCGAGCGTTCCGTCCTGATCGCCGTTTCGCCCAACCAGCGCACCGTCGAGGTTCGCAGCGGTCGGGCAATCGCCGATCGGGTCACCGATCGTGTTACCCAGCTCGGAGCAACGGCAGCTGTTGCATCCTTCAGTGAAGGCAACCTGATCGACGGACTGATCAGTGCCATCCGCGTTATGGCAGCCGCAATTTCAGCGCCGTAACTGTTTGTCAGACACAGGCCGGTGCCCGCGTCGATTCGTGAGAATCGACGCGGGCACCGGCCTTTTGCATGTCAGCTCGCGTCGAACTTTCGTGCTGCGAGTGAACGAACCACGCCGGCCTGGCCTTCGACGACCAGGCGACGCAACGCGGGAGGGATGTCGCCTTCGAGGAACCGGTCTGCTGCCGCTACGGATTCGTCCGAGATCGACCACGACGGGTACAGCCCGATGACGACGGTCTGTGCCACTTCGCTCGAGCGTCGTTCCCACACCGCCGCGATATCGGCGAAGTAGCGGGAGACGAAGGGCTCGAGCAATTCGTCCTGGCCTTCGCGAGCGAACCCGCCGATGATCGATCGCGCGGTGATGTTGGGCACGGAGTCGTCGCCGACGACCTTTGCCCAGACCTCTTCCTTGACAGCGACCTGCGGACGTCCGGCCGCGGCCGCCGCGGCTTGACGAGCGCCCGCAGCGGTCGGGTCACGCTGAGCTTCGGCGTCGATGAATGGAGTTGCGGTTCCTTCGGCGTCGATCTCACCGGCGGCCGCGAGTGCCCCGACGATGCGCCAGCGCAGGTCCGTGTCGACGATCAGGCCGTCGAGCCCAACGGTGGAGGGATCGGCGTCGAGCAATTCGCGCAGTACCTCGGTGTGCCACGGGGAGAGTGCTGCGCCGGTGAGTGCGTTGACGAATGCCAGCTGGTGGTCGGACCCGGCCTCTGCCTCACGTGCGAGTTCGAGCAACCGATTGGCGAAGCTCGCCGCGCCTTCGGCCTCGGCCCAGGCCGGATCTGCGTAGGAGCCGATGGCGGTTTGGGCTTGGAGCAAGAGACGTTGCACCACACCGACTTCGGTCTCCGAACTGATGCCGCGCTCGACCAGCGCGACGAAGTCGCGTGCCTTCAGTTCGGCTTGACGGGTCATTTCCCACGCCGCCGACCAGACCAGGGTGCGGGGGAGTGAATCGGTGATGTCGCCGACCCGCTCGATCGCCGTCGCCAACGATTCGGGATCGAGTCGCACGGAGCCGTAGGTGAGATCGTCGTCGTTGACCAACACGAGTGCACCGCGGGCGACGCCGACAAGTTCGGGGACATCCGTGCTTTCCACAGCATCGAGGTCGAGTTCGACGCGATGGCTTCGTACCAACTTGCCGTCGACGTCGTCGTAGATGCCGATTGCGATCCGGTGGATTCGCCGCTCGCCGGCGCCTGGTGCAGCACCGTCCTGCAGGACGGCGAAGCGGGTGAACTTTCCGTCTGCGTCGACATCGAAGTCGGGGCGCAGGATGTTCAAACCGGTGGTCTTGAGCCACTGCCGACCCCAGTCGGAAAGGTCACGGCCCGAGGACTTTTCGAGTGAGCCCAGCAGATCGTCGAAGGTTGCGTTTCCGAATGCGTGCTCACGGAAGTACTCACGCAGTCCGGCGAGGAACGGCTCGAGTCCGACGTATGCCACCAACTGCTTGAGGACGCTGGCGCCCTTCGCGTACGTGATGCCGTCGAAGTTCACCTCGACGGCGGCCAGGTCCGGAATGTCCGCGGCAATCGGGTGCGTCGACGGCAACTGGTCCTGGCGGTACGCCCACGACTTCTCGACGTTGGCGAACGTCGTCCAGGCGTTCGTGTACTCCGTGGCCTCGGTCTGGCACAGGACCGAAGCGAAGGTCGCGAACGACTCGTTGAGCCACAGGTCGTCCCACCACGCCATCGTGACGAGGTCGCCGAACCACATGTGCGCCATTTCGTGCAGGACCGTTTCGGCACGACGTTCGTACGAGTAGCGGGTCACCTTGGAGCGGAAGACGTAGTCCTCGAGGAATGTCACGGCGCCGGCATTCTCCATCGCGCCGGCATTGAATTCGGGGACGAAGAGCTGGTCGTACTTGCCGAAAGCATAGGGAACACCGAAGTTGCGGTGATAGAAGTCGAATCCCTGCTTGGTCTCGGTGAACAGTCGCTCCTCGTCCATGAACTCGGCCAGCGAAGCGCGGCAGAAGATTCCGAGCGGGATGTCGCCGTGCTCGTCGGAGTAGTTGTCGGTCCACTGCGCGTAGGGACCGGCGATGAGCGCCACCAGGTACGTGCTCATCTTCGGGGTGGTCCTGAAGACGTGCTTGCCGGGATCGGCGGCTAGGGTCTCGACGACCGCGGAGTTGGAGATGACCTTCCACGACGTGGGAGCGGTGACGCGGACGTCGAACGTGGCCTTGAGATCAGGCTGATCGAAGCACGCGAACATGCGCTTGGCGTCAGCCGTCTCGAACTGTGAGTAAAGGTAGACGGCGTCATCGGTCGGGTCGACGAATCGGTGCAGCCCCTCGCCGGTGTGGGAGTAGATGCAATCGGCCTCGATGACCAACTCGTTGTCGGCAGCGAGGTCAGGCAGGCTGATGCCAGTCGACTCGTCGTAGCCGGAGACGTCGAGCGCGGTGCCGTTCAGGACCGCGGAATGGACTCTGGCCGCGACGATGTCGATGAAGCTGCTTGCTCCGGCCGTGGCGGTGAACGTGACGGTGGTCTTCGAGGAGAACGTCTCCTCGCCGGGTGCGTCTTTGCCGTCGGTGAGATCGAGTTCGATCAGGTAGTTCTCGACGGTCAGGATTGCTGACCGTTGCGCTGCGGTTTCGCGTGTCAGGTTCGGTGCGACCACAAAGATCTCCTCGTAGATGGTGCGGATCTATTACGTCCATCCCATCACGAAGAGAACGACTTCACTCAAGCGGACACTTCTGCCAGCGGAATCTCCGGATCGGCCAACCGCTCCGGATCGACGGGACGCGAAGACGCGACCAATTCCTTGATGGCGTCACCGGCATCCCAGATGTTCACGTTCATGCCGGCGAGCACCTTGTTCGCGGAATCGAGCCAGAATGCCAGGAACTCGCGCTTGTCGACGTCGCCGCGAGTGACGACACTCGAGTAGCCGCCGTGCGGTGCGTGACCTACGTATTCCATTCCGAGGTCGTACTGATCGGTGAAGAAATACGGCATGCGGACGTACTCGGCGGGCCGTCCCAACATGGTCTCTGCGGCCGTCTCGGGTTGGTTGAGTGCGTTTGCCCAGTGCTCCACCCGAATTCGTGCATTCAGAATCGGATGCTGTGCGGCCGCGATGTCACCCACTGCGACCACGTCGGGGTCGCTGCTCTGCAGACCGGCGTCGACGAGAACCCCGTTCTCGACGTCGATACCCGCCTCCGATGCCAACTCGGTGTTCGGCAATGCGCCGACAGCGATCAACACGGCGTCGGCCGGAATCACGGTTCCATCGCTCAAAGTGACGCCCGAGGCGTGACCGCCGTCGACAGAGATTGCAGTGACGTCCGTGCCGGTGCGTAAGTCCACCCCGTTCTGGCGGTGCAGCGCGGCGAAGACCTCACCCATTTCCGGGCCGAGGGTCGATTCGAGCGGAAGGCCGGCATGTTCGAGCACGGTGACCTCGACGTCGAAACCGCGAGCCGACGCGGCAATTTCGAGGCCGATCCAGCCGGCACCGACCACGACGAGCTTCTTGTCGGCGGCCAGGGTGCGCAGCAGCGCGGCGGCCTGATCGACTGTTCGCACGTAGTGAACGCCCTCGGCGTCGGATCCCGGGATGTCGAGGCGCCGCGACCGCGAACCGGTGGCCAAGGCGAGCTTGTCGTAGCTGATCGTGGAACCGTCCGGAAGTGACACGGTGTGCGCAGCGGGGTCGATGGCCGTTGCCGTCGTTCCCGGGCGAAGATCGACATGATGGTCGCGGAACCACTCGCCGTCGTGGACGGTGAATTCGGGGAGCGTCTTCTTGCCGGCGAAGAACTCTTTCGACAGCGGCGGACGCTCGTACGGGAGGTGGTCTTCTTCACTCAGTACGGTGATCTCACCGTCGAAATCTCTGTCACGCAGGGCTTCTGCGATCTTTGCGCCCGCGAGCCCGCCGCCGACGATCACGAATCTCCGGTTGGTGCTCATTACTGAACCACTCCTTCGTACTCGTTTCTTTTCGACACTACTGCGATCGGGAGGTGGTTCGGGGGAAAGCGCGGGAAGGATTGCGGGTTCATGATTGTTGGCAGAACGGGAGTATGTCCCCGAACTGATATGACCTGACCGACATGAACTGATAGGGAGTTTCTTCGTGAGCGCAACCTCGAGCAAGACCACGGACACTGCTGACTTCTGGTTCGATCCGCTCTGCCCGTGGTGCTGGATCACCTCACGCTGGATTCTCGAGGCCCAGCAGGTACGCGACATCGAGGCCAAGTTCCACGTGATGAGCCTTGCGGTTCTCAACGAGGGCCGTGACCTTCCCGACGAGTACCGGGAGATGATGACCAAGGCCTGGGGCCCGGTCCGTGTCGCCATCGCTGCAGCGCAGCTGAAGGGTGACGAGATCCTGCTGCCGCTGTACACGGCTATGGGGACGAAGATTCACAACGAGGGCAACAAGGACTTCGCCGACGTCATCAAGTCGTCCCTCGCCGAGGTCGGCCTGCCACCTGAACTGGCCGAGGCCGCCGACACCGACAAGTACGACGAGGCTCTGCGCGAGAGCCACCACAAGGGCATGGACGCCGTCGGACCCGACGTCGGAACCCCGACGATCCATGTCAACGGCGTGGCGTTCTTCGGCCCCGTGCTCTCACGCATCCCGCGCGGCGAGGACGCAGGCAAGGTGTGGGACGGCGCAGTCGCGCTGGCCGGCTACCCCCACTTCTTCGAGCTCAAGCGGACCCGCAACGAGGATCCTCAGTTCGACTGAGCGGCAGTGAGCGCCGGATTTCGGTAGAGCTGGCCCGGCCGGAAGAACAGATGCCCTGAGTGCGTGCGGTTGCGAAGTGCAGCCGCACGCCAGGTCAGCACCGGATGCGACGACAAGATGTTGACGAACCACGGGAAAAACCCGGATTCGAGTGTCGCCCGATCGGCCAGTTCGTCGAACCCGACCAGACCCACCAGATACTTTCCCGCGCCGAGGACGCCCATCGCGCCCGGTGCACCCTGCGGACGCATGTGAAAGCCGAAGTTGTCCGCCGTGTACTCCATGGAACGCGACAGCGAAGACCCGATCACCGGAATGTAGTTCGACGCGAACTGTCCCCACTGGCGCCAGTACGACGCATGCCCGGCAGCGATGTGGCCGACCTCGTGGCCGATGATGAATGCGAGCGCATCGGGCTCGCGTGCCTGCCCACCGACTTCGAACAGGTCGCTGTAGACGACGACGAAACGGCGAAATCCGTGCCCCGACGCAAACGCGTTGATCCGTCCGTTCCCCAGCACGACGTAGGCATCCGGCGGAGTTTTCATGCCGAACCGTGCCGCAGCCTCGGCAACCAGCTGATACCCCTCCGGAAACTGTGAAGGCGTCATCTTGATTCCGTTGACCTGTTGCGATCCGTACAGCTGACCTCGCGCGAGGAACAGCAGGATCGGAGCCGCGAGCACCACGAGGATCCACGTCGACAGATCACCCGCAGCGATCAGAACGATCGCCACCACATAAGTGACGACCGTCGTCAGCACCGCGAGCACGAGTAGCGGGATTTCCCACGGGTGGCGAACGGCGTCACTGCCCGGTGACATACGAAGGGCGGGTGCAGCGGCCTGGCCGTTGACGGGGTACATGGGCACCACGATAGGTGTGCTCGCGCGGCGATGCGTGTTCCTGAAAGTGTGACGTCGACCCGGGTGCGCCCGGCTGGTCGGGCCTGAGAGAATTGTCGCCATGCGCGTATACCTGGGTGCCGACCATGCCGGATTCGAACGTAAGAACGAGATCATCGAACACCTGAAAGCGAACGGCCACGAGGCCATCGACTGTGGTGCTCACGAGTACGACGCCGTGGACGACTACCCGGCTTTCTGCATCGAAGCCGCAAAGCGCGTCGTCGCCGACGAGGGCAGCCTGGGAATCGTCCTGGGTGGCAGTGGCAACGGCGAGCAGATCGCAGCGAACAAAGTTCCCGGCGCACGGTGCGCCCTCGCTTGGAGCGTCGAAACGGCGAAGCTGGCACGTGAGCACAACAACGCTCAGCTGATCGGCATCGGCGGACGTATGCATTCCCTCGAGGAATCGCTTGCCATCGTCGACGCTTTCCTCGCCACCGCATGGTCGGGTGAAGAGCGCCACCAGCGTCGTATCGACATCCTGTCCGAGTACGAGAAGACCGGCGTCGCACCGGCTCTGCCGCAAGCCTGATCCGAAAGTTGTTCCGTGCCTGAAGGTCATACCCTGCACCGGCTGGCACGGTTGCATGCCCGCAAGTTCGTCGGTTCACCGGTCCGCGTCCTCAGTCCGCAAGGCAGATTCGCCGAGGACGCGCGCCTGGTGGACGGACACGTACTCACGTCCTCGGATGCCTGGGGAAAGCACCTCTGGCACACGTACGACAACGGTCTGACAGTTCACGTACACCTCGGGTTGTACGGAAAGTTCACCGACGCCACCCTGCCGATGGAAGAACCGGTAGGCCAGGTCCGGATGCGAATGGTCGGTGCCGACTTCGGCACCGACCTTCGTGGTCCCACCGCCTGCGAAGTCCTGCTACCTCCTCAGGTCGCCGCGATCGAGGCCAGACTCGGGCCGGACCCACTGCGCCGCGACGCGGATCCAGAGAAGGCCTGGTTGCGAATCTCCAAGTCCAAGACGGCAATCGGCGCCCTGCTGATGGACCAGGCGGTCCTGGCGGGTGTCGGCAACGTCTATCGCGCCGAACTTCTCTTTCGTCACGGAATCAACCCTGAACGACCGGGGAATCTCGTCTCTCACGGCGAGTGGACCGCCATGTGGGCAGACCTAGTCGAATTGATGAAAGTCGGCGTCAGACGGGGGAAGATGCACGTCGTTCGCGCCGAGCACGACAACGGAGATCCGGCGTACGCGAAGGATCGTCCGCGTACCTATGTCTACAGAAGAGCAGGATCGCCGTGCCGCGTGTGCGGCACACCGATCCTGCATTCCGTCATGAAGGCACGAAACCTGTTCTGGTGCCCGGTGTGTCAGTCGGCTTAGAAGTCGAAGCCGCCGAAGTCCCCGCCGCCCCCGAAATCCATTCCGCCTCCGTCGCCACCAGACCAGTCGCTTCCGCCGTCAGCGGTGTAGTCCGTGTTGTCGATACTTCCTTGGTCGGCGCCGGGATCACCGGCGTCCATACCCTGATCTCCCGAGTCACCGGAGCCTGTGTCGGCGCCGGGATCGCCACCCTGGGCGAAAGCCTCTGCGCCGTAAGGAACCCCGGCCATGCCGGAGAACATGGTCGAGAACAGCATCATCGAACCCAGACCCCAGGCGCCGGCGACGAGTGCAGGCTTCCACCAGGGTTCGGAGTACCAGCCGGCCGGGACCGGGCGTCCGGCGACTCGGCCACCGGGGTAGTAGTTGGGTGTGTGCGACGACGGATTGGGTGATGCGGCGACCTTGCGGCCCTCGAATTCGACCTCACGGTCTTCGGTGACCGAACCGGCAGCCTTCTGTCCGTCGATGGAAGGAACTTCCGGTCCCGGATCCATGCCCATCGCCACCCGTGCCGCGCGGATGTAGTAAAGCCCTTCCAGTGCAGTCTGTTTCGCGAGACGTGCTTGGACCGGCGTTGCGGCCTGATCGATCTGCGAGCCTGCGGCGTTGTACCGTTCGGCCGCGTCGGCGAGGGCTTGGCGCGACGCGTCGTCACTGCCGGTCAGGTTGTAGACCTGACCGCCGAGGCGTTCGATCGCCTGCCGGGCATCGGCTTTCGCATCGTCGAGTTGTGTTGCGCTGTGGCCGGAACCGCGTTGCTGGCTTTTCATGACCAGAAATACGACTACGGCCAGAATGACGAGTATGAGAAGAATCGTGGTCACGAGTGGCCTCCCGAGCAGAATCGATCCGGACAACTCCAGGATACGGACCGCAGGGGAGTGGTCTGAGTGGACAAAGTCGGAATACAAAAAATCCGCACCGGCTGGGCCGATGCGGATCTTTTGTGGAGTTTCCCTCCTGATGGAGGGGATGACGGGAATCGAACCCGCGTGATCAGTTTGGAAGACTGAGGCTCTACCATTGAGCTACATCCCCGTGCATACGACAACTCGGGATCGCCGTGTTCGTCGTCTGCGATACGAAACTGTACCCAATGCCCCACCGGATTTCATAATCGGGGGGTCGGAGAAGTTCGAGACCGTCGTTCACCTGGGGAATTGGCGAATTGCTCGGCGAGTCGGGGTGTCTCGGCCGCAGGCGCGGCTTCTGATTCCGGCTCTGAATGGCAGTTGAGGCAAGGCTGTATGTGGCTGCCGTATGTGGCTGCCGTCGGATGACATACTGACGGGGTCGACAGCCGGGCCGTGTACAAATGGCGGTCGGGTTCGTGAGAGAGTAGTGAGCGCGATAGGGTTGTGCGCGGTCACCGATGGTGGCTGCCTTTGTGGCCCGCTGTCTTAGCGGCCTCGGATGGCCGTATCGTGTGTTTCATGTGATCGGAAACGGGATGTAGCGCAGCTTGGTAGCGCATCCGCTTTGGGAGCGGAGGGTCGCAGGTTCAAATCCTGTCATCCCGACAAGTACGTACATGGCACTTCACCTCCAGTAAGTCCGGGAGTGAAGTGCCGCGCCAGACAGCAGTACCGATTCAACACAAGTTGTGAGCAAGACCAGACGAAGGAGCGAAGTTTCGTGAAGAGCACCGTCGAGCAGCTCAGCCCGACGCGAGTCCGTATCAACGTTGAGGTGCCCTTCGCGGAACTCAAGTCTGATTTCGACAAGGCCTACAAGGCCCTCGCGCAGCAGATTCGTCTCCCCGGCTTCCGTCCCGGCAAGGCTCCGGCCCGCCTCCTCGAAGCGCGTGTCGGTCGCGGCGCTGTGCTCGAGCAGGTCGTCAACGACGCTCTGCCGTCGCGTTACTCCGAGGCTGTCACCAGCGCCGGCGTGAAGGCCATCGGCCAGCCCGAGATCGAGGTCACCAAGATCGAAGACGGCGAGCTCCTCGAGTTCACCGCCGAGGTCGACGTGCGCCCCGAGATCGAGCTCCCTGACTTCAGCTCCATCAACGTCGAGGTCGATCCGATCGAGATCACCGACGAAGCTATCGAAGAGCAGCTGCTTTCGCTGCGTCAGCGTTTCGGTACCCTCACCGGCGTCGACCGCGCAGTCGAGGACGGCGACTTCGTCTCCATCGATCTGTCGGCCACCGTCGACGGCGAGAACGTTGCCGAGGCAACCGCGAGCGGACTGTCGCACGAGGTCGGTTCGGGCCAGCTCATCGAGGGCCTCGACGAAGCCATCATCGGCCTCAAGGCGGGGGAGTCCAAGGACTTCACGTCGACGCTGGTCGCCGGCGAGTACGCAGGCAAGGAAGCTGTTGTCACCGTGACCGTGCAGACGGTCAAGGAGCGCGAGCTTCCGGCTGAGGACGACGAGTTCGCTCAGCTCGCCAGCGAGTTCGACACCCTGGAAGAACTGAAGGCTGACCTCCGTGAGCGCGTCGCACGCGTCCGCAAGGTCGAGCAGGCCGGTCAGATCCGCGACAAGGTTCTCGAGCAGCTGCTCGAGACCGTCGAGGTTCCGTTGCCGGAGGCTGTCGTCAAGGCTGAGGTCGACGCTGCACTGCACGACGCCGTTCACGGTCTCGATCACGACGAAGAGGCACTGAACAAGCTCCTCGAAGAGCAGGGCAGCAGCCGCGAAGAGTTCGACAAGGATGCACAGGAAGCCGCTGAGCGCTCCGTCAAGACGCAGCTCTTGCTCGACTCGATTGCCGATGCGGGCAACGTCACCGTCGGTCAGGACGAGCTCACCGAGCGCATCCTGTTCCAGGCGCAGCGTTACGGCATGGCTCCTGAGCAGTTCATCCAGCAGATCCAGCAGGCCAACCAGCTCGGCGCCGTCTTCGCAGACGTCCGTCGTGGCAAGGCTCTCGCGTCCGTCGTCGAGTCGGCCGGTGTCAAGGACACCTCCGGCGCAGTTGTCGACACCGCAGAGCTGTTCGGCAGCAGTGAGGCCGAAACCGAAGCGGACGAGTCTGATTCCGCCGAGAGCGAAGACAAGTAAAAACGCAGGCGGACGGGTGTTTTCACCACGATCGACTGCACTGAGTTTTCCGCTTTGAGCGAAGTAGGGCGGCACCGGGACTCCGGTGCCGCCCTACTTCGTTACTGTCTGTGTCAGTAGAAGTGTTTCGCATAGACGATCCACCGCACAAGTAGATCCACATAGAAGGCAGGTACCGTGACTTCCAATCACCTGGAGACTTTGCAGAGTCCCGCCATGACTTCAGCGACCGCTGGGTTGAACCTCAGCGACTCGGTGTACGAGCGCTTGCTGCGAGAGCGCATCATTTTCCTCGGTACCCAGGTCGACGACGACATCGCCAACAAGCTGTGCGCACAGATCCTGCTGCTCTCGGCCGAGGACCCGACGCGAGACATCTCGCTCTACATCAACTCGCCCGGTGGATCCGTGACCGCAGGTATGGCGATCTTCGACACCATGCAGTTCGCCGAGTGCGACATCGCCACCTTCGGCATGGGCCTTGCGGCGTCGATGGGTCAGTTCCTGCTCTCGGCAGGCACCAAGGGCAAGCGCTACGCGCTGCCTCACGCCCGCATCATGATGCACCAGCCGTCCGCCGGCATCGGTGGTTCCGCAAGTGACATCGCGATCATGGCCGAGCAGTTCAAGCACACCAAGCGCGAAATGGCCGAGCTGATTGCTCAGCACACCGGCCAGACGGTCGAGCAGATCACCGCGGACTCCGATCGTGACCGTTGGTTCACGGCGAAGGAAGCTCTCGAGTACGGCTTCGTCGACCACGTCGTCTCCCGTGCGAATCAGGCCGGCGGCACCGGCAACTGAGCCGGTACGCCCATCCTTTCGCTGCCCAATTCATACTTTGGAGAACTGATGACCAATCTTTTCGGAGCTAACTCGCTGGGCGGCCAGGCGCCGTCGGGCCCCCAATCGCGTTACATCCTGCCCCAGTTCACGGAGCAGACCAGCTACGGCGTCAAGACGTCCGACCCGTACAACAAGCTTTTCGAGGAGCGCATCATCTTCCTCGGCTCGCAGGTCGACGACGTGTCCGCCAACGACCTCATGGCGCAGTTGCTGGTTCTCGAATCGCAGGATCCGGACCGCGACATCACCATGTACATCAACTCGCCCGGTGGTTCTTTCACCGCGCTGATGGCGATCTACGACACGATGCAGTACGTCCGTGCCGACATTTCCACCGTCTGCCTCGGTCAGGCTGCTTCGGCAGCTGCCGTGCTTCTGGCCGGCGGTACGCCGGGCAAGCGCTTCGCGCTCCCCAACTCGCGCATTCTGATCCACCAGCCGGCTACGGGCGGCATCCAGGGTCAGGTTTCCGATCTGGAGATCCAGGCTGCGGAGATCGAGCGTATGCGTCGGCTCATGGAGAGCACGCTGTCGCTGCACACGGGTAAGGATCCGGAGACCATCCGCGTCGACACCGATCGCGACAAGATCCTCACGGCCGAGCAGGCCAAGGAGTACGGCATCATCGACGACGTGCTGGCTTACCGGAAGCTCAGCGCACAGAAGTAGTCGATTTCCGCCTCGTGTCGAGGATCTGTATCCCGATTCCCGACACGAGGCGGACACGTCGAGAAGTGCCTGGTGGAGCGCTTGCCAGGCTGAAATCTCGACTCTTTTCTTTTTTATCCGCAGACGAAACGCCGAGAACAGGTCGACCCCGTTCGGGATCTGCGGGTACCGTCACTTCACGGGCTGGTTCTCGACCGGCGTTCTGCGATTGTTCGACCAGATTTGTTCGATCAGTTTGTCTGATCTGACAACTACCGAAGTACTGCGGAGCGTCTCGACCGATCGAGTGGCGGCGAGTGCACGTACATGATGGAAAGTAGGGACCTCACGAGATGGCACGCATCGGCGACGGCGGGGATCTGCTCAAGTGCTCTTTCTGCGGTAAGAGTCAGAAGCAGGTCAAAAAGCTCATTGCAGGACCCGGGGTGTACATCTGCGACGAGTGCATCGACCTCTGCAACGAGATCATCGAAGAGGAATTGGCCGAATCGAGCGAGGTCAAGCTCGACGAGCTTCCCAAGCCTGCGGAGATCCGAGAATTCCTCGAGAACTACGTCATCGGTCAGGACTCCGCCAAGCGGACGTTGGCCGTGGCCGTCTACAACCACTACAAGCGCATTCAGGCCGGCGACAAGGGCCGTGACGCGCGGGGTGAGACGGTTGAGCTCGCGAAATCCAACATCTTGATGCTCGGCCCCACCGGCTGTGGCAAGACGTATCTCGCTCAGACTCTCGCGAAGATGCTCAACGTCCCGTTCGCCATCGCTGACGCGACGGCGTTGACCGAGGCCGGTTACGTCGGTGAGGACGTCGAGAACATTCTGCTCAAGCTGATTCAGGCTGCCGACTACGACGTCAAGCGCGCCGAGACCGGAATCATCTACATCGACGAGGTCGACAAGATCGCCCGTAAGAGCGAGAACCCGTCGATCACGCGTGACGTCTCCGGCGAAGGCGTTCAGCAGGCGTTGCTGAAGATCCTCGAAGGTACGCAGGCAAGCGTCCCGCCGCAGGGTGGCCGTAAGCATCCGCACCAGGAATTCATTCAGATCGACACCACGAACGTGCTGTTCATCGTCGCGGGCGCTTTCGCAGGTCTCGAGCGGATCGTCTCCGATCGTGTCGGCAAGCGCGGTATCGGATTCGGTGCCGAGGTTCGGTCGAAGGCCGAACTGGATACGGTCGATCGTTTCGCCGAGGTCATGCCGGAGGATTTGATCAAGTTCGGTCTGATTCCGGAGTTCATCGGCCGACTGCCGATGATCGCGTCGGTGACCAACCTCGACAAGGAATCGCTCGTTCAGATCCTGTCGGAGCCCAAGAACGCTCTCGTCAAGCAGTATCGTCGCCTGTTCGACATGGACGGCGTCGAACTCGAGTTCACCGAAGAAGCGCTCGACGCTATTGCCGATCAGGCGATCTTGCGTGGAACCGGCGCTCGTGGCCTGCGCGCCATCATGGAAGAGGTTCTTCTTCCCGTGATGTACGACATTCCCAGCCGTGACGACGTCGAAAAGGTGGTCGTCACCGCGGAGACCGTCAACGACAACGTACTTCCGACCATCGTTCCGCGTAAGCCGGAACGTGGCGAGCGTCGCGACAAGACGGCGTAGAACTTCAAAACGACTGTGGCCCGGTATCTCTCGCGAGATGCCGGGCCACAGTCGTTCGCGCAACACAGTGGTTCGTGCAGGGTGTCTGTGGGGTGGTCGGCTAGATCGGGTTGCCGAGCTCCTTGAGGGGGGTGCGGAACGTCTCCTTAGCGGTGAACGCCGAGACCGCGCAGATGACGCAGGCCACCGAAGTCAGAATGGCAACGGGCATCCAGTGTGTCTTGTCGCCGCCCATGAGGGCGTTGCCGATGGCGGGGGCAAAGCCTGCGAGGGCGAAGCCGACCTGGGTGCCGATCGCAATGCCCGAGTAGCGGACCTTGGTGTTGAACATCTCGGAGTAGAACGACGGCCAGATGGCATTCGGGGCAGCGTAGAAGACGGACATCAATCCGATTGCGGCGAGGAAGATCAGGGGAACGTTGCCGCTGGCGATTGCGCCGAAGTACACGTAGATGAACACCGCGCTACCGAGGGCGCCACCGATGAACAACGGCCTGCGACCGATCCGGTCGGAGAGCATCGCCCAGGCGGGCTGACTGAGCAGGGCTACGGCGTTGGCTGCGATGGCAACCCAGAGCATGGTCGACTTCGGAATCCCCACTTCTTCGGTGGTGGCGAAAGCGAGACCGAAGACGGAGAAGATGGTCGAGACGACGGCGATGAAAGCGCAGCAGATCACGCGAATCAGATTTGCGCTGTGGGTGCGAAGAAGATCGGCAACAGGCAATTTGGCGACGGTCTTGGATTCCTGCTGCTCGGTGAACTCTTCGGGCTCTTCGAGCTTGAGACGCATGATGTATGCCGCGACCAGAACGATCAGGCTGCCCCAGAACGGGATTCGCCAACCCCACGTGTAAAGGATGTCGTCGGGGAGCGCGGCGATGGGCAGGAATACGAGGCTGGCGAGGATGAAGCCGGCCTGGGTGCCGTTGAGGGTCCAACTGCAGAAGAACGCGCGTCGGCCTTCGGGGGCGTGTTCGAGCGTCAGTGAGCTGGCACCGCTCTGTTCACCCGCGGCGGAGATGCCCTGGGCGATTCTCATCAGGACAAGAAGGATCGGTGCAAGAACTCCGATCGAATCGGCGCTGGGAATACATCCGATGAGGAAGGTGGCTGCGCCCATCAGAATGAGCGTGAGCAGCATGATCTTCTTGCGGCCGACGCGGTCACCGAAATGGCCGAGGACTACAGCGCCGAGGGGACGCGCGACGTACGCGACACCGAAGGTGGCCAGCGAAAGCAGAGCCGCATGTCCGCTGTCCGGGAAGAACACCGTGGGGAAGATGAGCGCAGCGGCGGAGGCGTAGATGTAGAAGTCGTAGTACTCGAGCATGCTGCCGAGAAACGACGATGTTGCGGCGCGCTTGACCTTGGTCGTATCCGGCCTTGCCAAGGACCCCGCCTCGGGCCCGGACGGTGTAACCGTGCTAGCTGACATGCTCATCTCCTGGGTGGAAGCGTCGTGGAGGCTCTACATCCGCCGATTGTGTTCGTATAAAGAACGTCTGTGCGGAGAGCGATACAAGGAATGTAACCGACGCCACAGCAACTACACAAGATTATTAACCAAATAGTTCATAAAAATCTACTGGCGGTCACGCCGCTCGTCGAAACCGCAGTTCAGGGAGTTAGGAGGCCGGCTGTGCTGCGGCCGCCACCAACTGCTCCACCTGTTCCTCGGTGATCCCGAGGCCGAAGGTGGCGAGTTTTCCGAGCGGCATCGAGCCTGCGAGTGCCATCATCTCGGGGCTGACCGCCTGTGCACCGTCGCCCGCTGCGGCAGCCATGGCGGCGCCGAGAACTGTGCTGCCGACGGGATGGGCGAGCCATTCGCCGATGGTCGACATGGCGTCGAGCGTGCCGACGCCGACGTTCCCGGCCAGGGTGATCGTGTCGGTGGTTGCGATGTCCCGAGACGAGAAGCCGACGCGGATCTCGTAGTCGCCAGGTTCGATCGCCCAGTCCTGCGCCGCGACGGACCAATAGGCAAATGCCCTGGTGTCGAGCGTGATGGTCACAGTCGCGGATTCGTCGGGGTCGAGGTGGACCTTGGCGAAGCCCTTCAATTCCTGCGCGGGTCGATCGATGCTTGCCGAGGCGTCGTGAACGTAGACCTGAACGACGGTGCTGCCCGATCGGTCGCCGCTGTTGCGCACGGTGACGGTCACTTCGGCGGAGTTCTCACCGGCCTCGACGGAGGTATCGGTGATGTCGAAGGTGGTGTAGCTCAGCCCGAACCCGAACGGGTACGCCACTTCGCGCAGCGCGGAGTCGTAGTAGCGGTATCCCACGTACAGGCCTTCGCCGTAGCGGACGTGCTGCTGTGATCCCGGGAAATGCAGATACGACGGATTGTCTTGGAGGCGAAGCGGAATGGTCTCCGTCAGGCGGCCGGACGGATTCGTGATGCCGAACAGAAGATCGGCAATCGCCGAGCCGCCCGCCTGGCCGAGTAGCCAGCCCTCGAGGATTGCGGCGGCATGATCCTTCCAAGGCTCGATCGCAACCACGCCGCCGTTGGCGAGCACGACGACCGTGTTCGGGTTCGCGCCGTGGACCGCTTCCAACAGGGCGATCTGGTCAGCCGGCAGTTCGATGTCGGTTCGGTCGAATCCTTCGGATTCCGTGGCGGACGGTAGTCCGAGGAACAGCACCGCGACGTCAGCGCGGCGTGCGGCGTCGACAGCCTCGGTGACCATGTCGTCGTCCGGAGTGCCGTCGAAGGTGAAGCCCGGTGCGAAAGTGACGCGGTCGGCGCCTTCGAGGTCGAGTATCGCGTCCAAGGCATTGTCGAGCTTGGTTGGAACCACCTGCGAACTGCCGGCCCCCTGGTACCGCGGGCTGCACGCGAATTCGCCGATCACCGCGACGGTTTGCCCGCCGGGGGTCAGCGGCAGCAGTTCTCCGTCGTTCGCCAGCAATACAGCGGACTCCGCTGCAGCGGTCCGCGCCAGTTCGTGGTGACGCTCGACGTCGTACGTGTGGCCTTCGGTGCGCGCGGCGGCGGTGCGTGCCACCAGCGTCGCCAGGCGCTCGGCGGCAGTGGTGAGCACTGATTCGTCCAGGTCGCCGCCGCGCACGGCGTCGACGATCTGGGTATCGGTTCCGGTCGGCGGCATTTCCAGGTCGAGGCCCGCGGCGAGTGCCGCCACGCGGTCGTTGACCGCTCCCCAGTCCGAAACGACGAGGCCGTCGAAGCCCCACTGTTCGCGGAGTACCTCGGTGAGCAGCCAATGGTTCTGGCTCGAGTACACACCGTTGATCTTGTTGTACGAGCACATGACCGTCGTCGGGGCCGCGGTCTTGACGGCGTATTCGAAGCCGGCCAGATAGATCTCGCGCAGCGTCCGTTCGTCGACGTCGGCACTGACTCTCATCCGGTCGTGTTCTTGGTTGTTGGCAGCGAAGTGCTTGAGCGAGGTTCCGACGCCGCGAGACTGGATGCCGGTGATCAGCGCTGCCGCGACGCGGCCGGAGAGGAATGGGTCCTCGGAGACGTATTCGAAATTCCTGCCACACAAGGGTGATCGTTTGATGTTGATGCCTGGGCCGAGGAGGACCGAGACCTGTTCGGCTTTGGCCTCGTCGCCCAGAGCCTCACCGACCTGGCGGATGAGGTCGAGGTTCCACGACGAGCCCAACCCGACCTCCGGTGGGAAACATGTCGCTGGAATGCTGTGGCCGAGTCCGAGTGCGTCGCCGCCCTCGGGTTGTTTCCGGACTCCGTGCGGACCGTCGGTCAGGAGTATTGATTCGATTCCGGGAACGGACTGGCTGTGCCAGAAATCCGAGCCCGACGTCAACGACGCCTTCTCCTCGAGTGAAAGCCCGTCTACGTAATTCTCGGTCACGTCATTCCTCCCGGTGGCAGCTGTGAGTTCCACTCACCACCGTAGGGGGATTTTTCGGACTTCGGGGTGGGTCAGGACGGCGCCTTCGAGGTCAAGAACGCAACAACCATGTCGCCGAGCATTGTTCGAAGATGCTCACGATGCGTCGAGTCGGTCAGGTCGCGGTCGAAGAGCGCTTTGAAGGTGTAACGATTGGCGATACGAAAGACGCAGTAACTGCTGATCAACATGTGAATATCGAGAGCATCTACGTCGGAGCGGAATGCTCCCGACTGCTGTCCGTCGTGGAGGATCTGCGAGACCAGGTCGGCGGCGGGGGCGCCGAGACCGCTGAGTAGCTCGGATTTCTCGATGTGCTCACCGCGGAGCATGTTCTCGTTGGCTACCAGCCGAATGAAGTTCGGGTGTTGTTCGTGGTGGTCGAAGGTGAGTTCGGCCAAGGCGCGGACTGCTGCCGTGGGTTTCAATCCCTCGAGGTCGAGTTCACGTTCCTGCGCACGAATGACGCTGTACGCGTGTTCGAGGACGGACTTGTACAGCCCTTCCTTGTCGGTGAAGTAGTAGTAGATCATGCGCTTGGTGGTGTGAGTCTTGGTTGCGATCTCGTCCACTCGGGCGCCGGCAAAGCCTTTGTCGGCAAACTCCTCGGTGGCGACGGCGATGATGTTCACCCTGGTCAGATCGCTGTTTCGGCGTCGTTTCTCCGGCTTCGACACCACGGAGTTCACTGACTGCTCGGAAACCATGTGCTCACTCTATCTGTCAGCAGTTTGTCGACTTTGCTTGTCGAGTCCGCGTCGGGGGAGTAACGTCCAGTGAACTAACTCACTAGTTCGTACATTAGTTTCGAGCGTCAACCCCGAGGTGCCCCTGATGACTTCATCTCTACCGATTCTGGTCCTCAACGGGCCCAACTTGAATTTGTTGGGCCAGCGCCAACCGGAGTTCTACGGGAGAGACACGCTGGACGACGTAGTTTCCCGCTGTGAAGCGGCGGCCGCGAAGTTCGGAGCGGTGGTCGAGGCAAGGCAGTCGAACCACGAGGGCCAACTGATCGATTGGATCCACGAGGCCAGGGGAAACGTTGCGGGCATCGTCATCAATCCCGGTGGGTACTCGCATACCTCCGTTGCGTTGCGTGACGCTCTGGTCACACTCGATGCCCCCGTCGTGGAGGTGCACATCAGCAACATCCACAGTCGCGAAGAATTCCGTCACCACTCGTATGTCTCCGGGATCGCCGACGCTGTCATCTGCGGATTGGGAATCGACGGTTACAGCGCCGCAGTCGAATTCGTCTGCGTCCGAGAAGGGAAGAACTGATGAGTGATTCGATCCTCTGCGGTCTGATCGGCACCGGCATCGGAGCCTCCTTGACTCCGATCATGCACGAGGAGGAAGGGCGCAGACAGGGCCTGCCGTACGTCTACCGCATCCTCGATCTCGATGCGATGGGGATGGCGCCGTCGGACATCGGTGAACTTCTCACCTATGCACGACGTTTCGGGTTTCGCGGCCTCAACATCACTCACCCGTGCAAGCAGTTGGTGATCGAGCACCTCGACGAGCTCTCGCCGGATGCGAGCCGGCTCGGAGCGGTGAACACGGTCCTCTTCGACTCCGGCAAGGCGATCGGACACAACACCGATTGGTCGGGCTTCGGCCGAAATTTCGACGACGGACTTCCCGGAGCACAGCTCGATCGCGTCGTGCAGCTCGGTGCCGGCGGAGCCGGTGCGGCGGTTGCCTATGCCGCGCTCACCCGTGGCGTCGGGACACTGACGTTGGTCGATTCGAGCCTGCCTCGCGCGCAGGAACTTGCACAAACCTTCGCGCAGCAGTTTCCGGCGCAGGTTGTCGAGGCGCGGCACACGAGCGACCTCGCCGAAGTGCTCGGCAAGGCAAACGGATTGATCCACGCGACGCCGATGGGAATGGCGGCTCATCCCGGAATGGCATTCTCGCCGGATCTGCTTCGCCCTGATCTGTGGGTGGCCGAAATCGTCTACCGTCCACTCGAAACCGAACTGTTGCGTCAGGCAAGGTTGATCGGAGCCCCGACGCTCAGCGGAGGCGGAATGACTGTCTTCCAGGCCGTCGACGCGTTCCGGATCTTCACGGGCATCGAGCCCGACAGTAAGCGGATGCTCACGCACATGACGGAACTTGTACACGGCGAACAGACTGCGGCAGCGCTGTGAGTGCCCCGGTCCGGACGTCGATCGCGACGGTATCGCTCAGTGGCACTCTCGAGGAGAAGCTCGACGCCATCGCTGCTGCCGGCTTCGACGGCTTCGAGGTGTTCGAGCCGGATTTTGTTGCTTCGCCGTGGTCCCCGAAGGAATTACGAACGAGGGCTGCGGATCTGGGCTTGACCCTCGATCTGTATCAGCCGTTCCGTGACTTCGACACGGTGGACGAGGCCCAATTTGCTCGGAATCTTGTTCGAGTGCAACGCAAATTCGAGCTCATGGATCAACTGGGGTGCGAGACGCTCCTGGTGTGCTCCTCGCCCCTGCCGACCGCAAGTCACGATGACGGTCAGTTGACAGAGCAATTCGGAGCTCTCGCCGAACTGGCGTCCGAGCACGGCAAGAAGGTTGCATACGAGGCGCTCGCGTGGGGTGCCCACGTCAACACGTACGGCCATGCGTGGCAGATCGTCGAGGGCGTCGACCATCCTTCGCTCGGTACCTGTCTGGACAGCTTTCACATCCTCTCGCGCGGTGACGATCCCGCCGGAATTCGCGAGATTCCCGGCGAGAAGATCTTCTTCCTCCAGTTGGCGGACGCTCCGTTCTTGGCGATGGACATCCTCCAGTGGAGCCGGCATCACCGAAACTTCCCGGGGCAGGGCAGCTTCGATCTCAGTGCGTTCGCTCAGCATGTCTACGCCACCGGTTACGACGGACCGTGGTCGCTCGAGATCTTCAACGACGTATTCCGACGCGCGGACACCCAGCGGACGGCAATCGACGCTCATCGGTCGCTCCTCCATCTGGAAGAACAGGTCGCCGCCGCGAACCCTGCCGCCGGTGGACCCACGCTGTTCACCGCCCCGGAGCGCACCCCGCTCGAAGGGATCGTGTCTCTGCGAATCGCTGCGGGTCCGGCTAAACAGGACCAGGTGCACTCGATGCTCTCTCGCGTCGGTTTTCATCTGGTCGGACGGCACCACGATCACGACTTGCAGTTGTGGCGGCACGGACCGCTCACCGTTGCCGTCGACGCGACAGCGGGCACGGTGTGGACGGCGCCCGGGCTGCCCGCGGATCTGCCGGTTCTCACTCAGATCGGCATCAGGGCAACCGAACCCGAAGTGTGGGGAGAGCGCGCTCTGGCTCTCGAAGTACCGGCGACGCGCGTGCAGTTGCCGGGGTCGAGCGACGAGAACTCCGAGGTACCGGACGTCGTACGCTTGAAGGTCACCGATGCGACATCGATCGACCTTCGTGGCCCTGGCAGCGCTGCAGCGTGGGAATCGGCATTCGAGATCTACCCGCTGCCCGCCGAGCGCAATCGTGAACAGGGCGCAGTGTTCACCGGGATCGACCACGTGGCACTGGCAGTTCCGGCGGAGAGTTGGGACGGCATCATGCTGCTCCTGCGGTCCGTGTTCGAGATGCAACCGCACGAGGGGCAGGACGTCACCGATTCGGTCGGACTCATGCGGAGCCAGGCACTCACGCTCGTTCAGGACGGTGACGGACATACCCTGCGGATCTCACTGAACATGGTGGAGGGCAGTCGAAGCGGGCTGCCGACGGTCCGCCGCGGCGGCGTCAGCCACGTCGCTTTCGCGTGTGAGAACATCTTCGGTGCCGCTGCGTCCATGCAGGACTGGGGCTTTGCTCCGCTACCCATTTCCCCGAACTACTACGACGATCTGGACGCACGTTTCGGTCTGAATTCAGAACTGCTCGACCGGATGCGCAACGCCGGAATCCTTTACGACGCGGACGCTCACGGCGAGTTCTTCCACCTGTTCACCCCGACCGTCGGGGGAGACCTGTTCTTCGAGGTCGTGCAGCGGGTGGGTGGATACGAGGGCTACGGGGAAGTTAACTCCGCTGTGCGACTGTCGGCTCAGTTGCGCGCGAATCAGACGTGACCTCGACTCGGTGCGGGTGCGAGTAGATATTCATCGAATCGCCGCGGATGAAACCGGCGAGAGTCAGCCCGGACTCCTGCGCTAGTTCCACGGCCAGCGACGACGGCGCGGAGACAGCACCGAGGATCGGAATGCCGGCCATGACGGCCTTCTGGACGAGTTCGAACGACGCCCGACCGCTGACGATCAAGATCGTGTCGTAGAGGGGCACTCGGCCGTCGGTGATGGCCCAACCGATCACCTTGTCGACGGCGTTGTGACGGCCGACATCCTCGCGCAGTGCCAGGAGTTCGCCGGTGGCGGTGAACAATCCGGCCGCGTGCAGGCCACCGGTGCGCTCGAAGATCCGTTGGCTCTCCCGCAGTGTGACCGGCATGGCCGACAGGATGGTCGAGGTGACGGAAGTCGTGTCACCGACCAGCGGATGTCGCGTCGTGGTTCGGACGGCGTCGAGCGAGGTCTTGCCGCACACGCCGCACGCGGAACTGACGACGGTGTTCCGATCGGTGGTGTGGTCGGGCAACGGCACTCCGGGAGCGAGAGCGATGTCGAGGACGTTGTACGTGTTCGCACCGGATTCGTCGACGCCGTCGCAGTAGCGGACGACGCTCACGTCGTCGCGGGTGGCGATGACACCTTCGCTGAGAAGGAATCCGTGCACGAGGTCGACGTCGTTGCCGGGGGTCCGCATCGTCACTGCCAGCACCTGACCGCCCACTCTCATTTCGAGTGGTTCCTCGACGGCCAGCGTGTCGGGGCGCGTGACGACCCGATCACCCGAGATTCGAACGACCGGTGTTCGTGCGGTGACTCGTCCCATCTCAGGCGCCCGATGCTTCGAGTCGAACGGTGACGGCCTTCGACACCGGCGTGTTCGACTTGGCCGCAACGTGTTCGAGGGGAACGAGCGGATTTGTCTCCGGGTAGTACGCCGCAGCATTGCCGCGCGGGGTGTCGTAGGAGACGATGCGGAATTCCGTGACCCGACGCTCTTCGAGTGTGCCGTCGGGTGTTGTCCACTCGGACACGATGTCGACGAGATCGCCGTCACGGAATCCGAGCGCGGTGATGTCTTCGGCGTTGACGAGGATGACTTTGCGTCCGCCCTTGATGCCGCGGTATCTGTCGTCGAGGCCGTAGATCGTGGTGTTGTACTGGTCGTGGCTGCGCATCGTCTGCAGAATCAGGCGCCCACTCGGAGTGGGTATCCAGTGCAGGTCGTTCACGCCGAAGTTGGCTTTGCCGGTGTGCGTGCGGAACTCACGCGAGTCACGCGGCGGGTGGGGGAGTTGGAATCCGTCTGGCTCTCGAACGCGGGAGTTGTAGTTTTCGCAGCCTGGCACTACCCGTGAGATGGAATCGCGGATCAGGTCGTAGTTGCCCTCGAAGGCCGACCAGCGGACGGAGTGATCGTTGCCGAGTAGTTCGCGGGCGAGTTGGCAGATGATGGCGACTTCGCTACGCAGGTAGGGGCTGACCGGTGTGAGGCGTCCGCGCGACAGGTGCACCATGGACATCGAATCCTCCACGGAGACAAGCTGCTTTCCGCCGGCTTGGACGTCGAGGTCGGTGCGTCCGAGGGTGGGGAGGATGATCGCGGTCTGCCCGTGGACCACGTGACTGCGGTTCAGCTTGGTGGACACCTGCACGGTGAGTTCGCATTGACGCAACGCTGTTTCGGTCGCTGCGGTGTCCGGGCTTGCCTGGATGAAGTTGCCGCCCATCGCCATGAAGAAGCTTGCCTTGCCTGCGTTCATGGCGCGGATTGCGTCGACGGTGTCCCATCCGTGCTTGCGGGGACTCGAGATCGAGAACTCGGTGTCGAGCGCGGCCAGGAACTCTTCCGGCATCTTTTCCCAGATGCCCATCGTGCGGTCACCCTGGACATTGGAGTGTCCTCGCACCGGACAAACGCCGGCACCGGGTTTGCCCATCATTCCACGCATGAGCAGCAGGTTGACTGCTTCTTCGATGGTGGCGACTCCGTGTGTGTGCTGAGTGATCCCCATGGCCCAGCAGGTGACGGTTCGCTCGGATCGGGCAAGTGCGGCCGCCGTTTCCTCGAGCTGTGCCATCGACAGACCCGTTGCCTCGAGTACCGTGTCGAGATCGACCGCGCGGATGTGCTTCTCGTATTCGTCCCAACCGGCGCAGTACCGGTCGACGAAGGCACGGTCGACGACCGTCTCGGGAGCGCGATCTTCCTGCTCGAGCAGCAGCTTCCCCAGGCCTTGGAACAGCGCCATGTCGCCGCCCAGCCGGATCTGCAGGAACTCGTCCGCGATGTCGACTCCGTGCCCGATCACGCCGGACACCTTCTGTGGATCCTTGAACCTGCGCAATCCCGCCTCGGGCAGAGGATTGATGGCAATGATCTTGGCGCCGTTGCTCTTTGCCTTCTCCAGCGTCGAGAGCATTCGAGGGTGGTTGGTGCCGGGGTTCTGTCCGGCGATGAGGATGAGATCGGCGTTCTCGAGGTCGGGAACCGTCACCGAGCCTTTGCCGATGCCGATGGATTCGGTCAGTGCGCTTCCGGACGACTCGTGACACATGTTGGAACAGTCGGGCATGTTGTTGGTGCCGTAGCTGCGAATCATCAACTGGTAGAGAAACGCGGCTTCGTTGGACGTGCGACCGGAGGTGTAGAACACCGCTTCGTCCGGCGATGCGAGGCCGTTCAGATGTTCGGCGATCAGTGCGTACGCGCCGTCCCAGTCGATCGGCCGGTAATGGGTTGCTCCCGGCGTCAGGACCATCGGGTGCGTCAGTCGCCCCTGCTGTCCGAGCCAGTAGTCGGTCTTGCCTTCGAGATCGGCGATCGAGTGCTCCGCGAAGAATTCGGGTGTGACGGTGCGAAGCGTTGCTTCCTCGGCAACAGCCTTCGCTCCGTTCTCGCAGAATTCGGCGGGCTTGCGATGTCCGGGAGTCTCCGGCCACGCACACCCCGGGCAGTCGAAGCCGTGTCGCTGGTTGAGTCTGGTGAGCGTTCGGGCGGTCCGCAAGGCTCCCATCTGCTCGATTCCTCGTTGCAGCGACACCAGAACGGCCGGAACTCCGGCGGCGTAGTCCTTGGGGTGCGTGACTTCGAGATCCGATTCGTCGATGTCCTTCGAGGGGCCCTGGCGCGTCATGTCTCCATAGTGGCCCGAACGGCGCGGTACTGCCATCGAATGGGCCGGTCGAACTAGCCGGAATGAAGCTTTCATCGGCTAGCCTTACCTACCGAACCAGCAGACTTTAAGGGGTAGGAACATGGATCGAACGGACGCAGGTCGGCTGACCCGGCGCGGATTTCTGATCGGCACGTCGGGAGCGTTGCTGGCATTCGCCGCAGCCTGCTCCAGTTCGAACGACGAGGACACACCTCCCAGCGGTGACTCTGCGGAATCGATCACCCACAAGTTCGGGGCTACGGAGTTGCCCAAGGATCCGCAGCGGATCGTCAGTGTCGGATACAACGATCAAGATGCGATCCTGGCGCTCGGTGGGACCTTGGTCGGAACCTTCGACTGGTACGGCGATTACCCCTACGGAGTGTGGCCCTGGGCGCAGCCGCTGCTGAACGGGGCGACTCCCGAGATCATCGGAACTGCGGGCACCACCATTCAGATGGAGAAGGTCGCTGCCACGACACCCGACCTCATTGTCGGCACCTACTCCGGGCTCACTCAGGCGCAATACGACAAACTCAGTGCCATTGCGCCGACGGTGGCGCAGCCCAAGGAGTTCGCGGATTACGGAATCCCCTGGCAGAACCAGACGACCATCATCGGCGAAGCGTTGGGGCAGCAGGGTAAGGCCACCGAGCTGATCGCCGGCGTCGACCAGAAGTTCGCCGACGTGAAGACGGCCAATCCGGCGTTTGCCGGCAAGACCGTTCTGGTCGGCGCGTTGAAGGGGCCGGGGCAGTTCGGGGTCTACGGACCGGAAGACCCGAAGGTGCGGTTCTTCACCGAACTCGGATTCGTGAATCCGCCTGTCACCGATCAGATCACGGGTAACTTCGCCGAGATCAGCACCGAGCAACTCTCGCTCGCGGACGTCGACGTACTCGTCTGGTACGCCGGTGGCGGCTACGGCGACAAGCTTCGCGCGGAGCTGGACAAGACCCCGATCTACCAGGAACTCGACGTCGTGAAGGACGGCCGCGCGATCATTCTGGAAGACGCTGCTGCCGAAGCCATGACGTGGAGCACCGTACTGAGCTTGCCGTACGCGCTCGAACAGATTCCGCCGCGGATTGCGGGCTTGCTCGTCTGATCGGTTCAAGGACAGCGCTGTTCAAAGTCCAGTGATTCGGACAGTCGGCGGTACTCTCGCCTCATGGGTGTACACGTACGGCCGGCTGTCCGATCCGATATTCCGGCACTGTCGGCAGTGTTGGCCGAGGCGTTCGAAGATGATCCCTTGATGGCGTGGATGTTGCCGGACGAGGCCACCAGGGCTGATCGCCTGACGAAACTGTTTGCCGCAGAAGCTCGTTACCACCACCTCGCCGGGGGCGGCGTCGAGGTGGCCACCGACGACAACGGCCTGATCGGCGGGGCAACTCTGTGGGATCCGCCGGGGCGGTGGAAGCAGTCGTGGATTTCCGGGCTCGTGAGCCTGCCCGCAATGGTGCGTGTCTTCGGCAGGGGGCTACGACACGCGGCCGAGGTCAGCTCCGTTCTCGAAGGAGCACACCCGAATTCGCCGCACTGGTATCTCGCGACCGTCGGGACCGGCAGCGCGGCGCGCGGTGGGGGATACGGCAAAGCGCTGCTGAACTCTCGGTTGGAGCGTTGTGACCGTGAACATGTCGACGCTTACCTCGAGAGCAGCAAGGAATCGAACATCCCGTACTACAACCGCTTCGGTTTCGAAGTGACCCGTGACATCGTCATGCCAGGCGGCGGGCCGACGATCTACGCAATGATGCGTCAACCGCGGGGCGCGTGATACGAACTAGTGGTGACCCAGATTCCCGAGCTCCACGCAGGCACACCGTTCGACGAACTCGACGACTACATCGCTCTGGCCAGGTTGTCCGGCCTGGTGTTGTCACCTGACGGCTCGCTGCTGATCTGCGCGCGCGCCGTTCTCGACGACAAGAGCGCCGAATACGTGTCCTCGTTGTGGGAGATCGACCCGGAAGGCCGGCGTCCTGCGCGTCGGTTGACCTGGGGTTCGACCAGCGAGTCCGGTGCTGCCTTCGCGTTCGACGGCGACGTGCTCTTCACTGCCACGCGAGCCGTGCCGGGCGAGAGTGATCCGCAACCAGCACTCTGGCGCCTACCAGCGGCGGGCGGAGAAGCTCAGCTGCTGATCTCGCGTCCCGGTGGTGTCTCGTCGGTATCAGCGGCGAAGGCGGCGCCGACGTTCGTGGCCCAGACGTCGGTCATGGCTTCGGCGATCAGCCTCGACCAGGACGATCAGGTGCGATCGGCGCGCAAGGACAAGAAAGTCACGGCGATGCTGCACACCGGTTATCCGGTGCGCCACTGGGACCACGACCTGGGCCCCGATCATCCGCATCTGGTTGTGGCCGAGACGGATTCGAAGGAATCCGTCGAGTTGCGGGACATCACACCGACGGCAGGCGCAGCGCTGCGGGAGACGTCGACCACGATTTCCGACGACGGTCTCTTCGTCGTGACCACGTGGACTGTCGGCGATGCGAGTGCCGCCCGCCGATCGACGTTGGTTCGGATCGACACGGTGACCGGTGACCGAGTCACGCTTGTCGACGAGGCCGACGCGGACGTCTACAACCCGGTGCTCTCGCCGGACGGAACCAAGCTCGCGTTCATCCGGGAGACACTCACCACACCGGAGTCCGCACCACGAATGACTCTGCAGCTCTACGACTTCGGATCCGGTGCCGTGACCGGCGTCGCCGACGGCTGGGATCGCTGGCCTACCTCACTTGCCTGGCTACCCGACGGATCCGGGCTGGTCGTCACCGCTGACGACGGCGGCCGCGGTCCGATCTTCACCATCGACCTGTGGGGCCAACCAGTGCGCCTGACAGCCGACGACGCGGCGTACACCGACCTTCGAGTGGCGCCGGACGGTGAGTCGATCTACGCGTTGCGAGCCTCGTACGAAGCGCCCCCGCACGTGGTGCGGGTCGATCTGCGATCAGGTGAGATCACCGCACTTCGTGGGCCCGACACTTTGCCGGAGCTGCCGGGAACACTGACCGAGATCACCGCGCGTGCCGAGGACGGTTCGACGGTGCGTAGCTGGTTGGCGCTGCCGACGGGCGCCGCGCCGCATGCACCGGTGCCATTGCTTCTCTGGGTCCACGGCGGCCCACTCGGTTCGTGGAACACCTGGTCCTGGCGGTGGAATCCGTGGCTGCTCGTCGCCAAGGGCTATGCAGTACTGCTACCAGATCCCGCGCTCTCGACCGGATACGGCCAGGACTTCGTCCAGCGGGGGTGGGGTCAGTGGGGCAAGGCGCCCTTCACCGATCTGATGGCGATCACCGATGCTGCTGTCGCCCAGCCCGAGATCGACCCCAAGCGAACCGGCGCGATGGGTGGTTCGTTCGGTGGTTACATGGCCAACTGGATTGCCGGACATACCAACCGTTTCGACGCCATCGTCACCCACGCGAGTCTGTGGGCACTCGATCAATTCGGCCCGACGACGGACGCTGCCTGGTACTGGCAGCGCGAGATGTCGCCTGAGATGGCCGTCGAGAATTCGCCGCATCTGTACGTCGCGGACATCACGACTCCGATGCTGGTCATCCATGGCGACAAGGACTACCGGGTTCCGATCGGTGAGGGCTTGCGACTCTGGTACGAACTGCTTGCCGAGTCAGGTCTGCCCGCCGACGACGACGGGAAAACGGACCATCGCTTCCTCTACTTCCCCGACGAGAATCATTGGGTGCTCAAGCCGCAGCACACCAAGATCTGGTACGAGGTGGTCACCGCGTTCCTCTCCGAGCACGTTCTCGGCGAAGATGTCGCGCTACCGGAGATTCTGGGCTGAACCCGCGCGTGCCTCGTTCGGATGAAACACCGAACGAGGCACGAGCGTCTTCGCGTGGATCCGGACCGGAATCAGGCGCCGGGGCAACGAACGGTGTACGACCACTCGGTGTGGTCAGGGCCCGTGACGCGAACCAGAACGGACGACGCCCCACCGGCGGGCACGTTGACGACAGCTGAACCAGTTCCCTCGTTGATGTTGTCGCCGATGTATCCGGTGCTGTGGATCAACCGACCTTCGTAGTACACCTCGATCAGGTCCGGGACGTTTTCGGTCTCGTAGCCGAGCACGAACGAGGTCGGGCCACCGCGGCCGAGTTCGTGCTTGGTGCTGGTGATTCCTGCGCCGCCCGAGACGGTCGAGGCGTCGCAGCGCTGCGTGGGCGCAAATGATCCGCCGCCGCCGCTGCCGCTGGCCAGGCCACTGAGAATGTCCCTGACGTTGCCACTGGCCAGGCCGTTGACGATGTCCATCGCGCTGGTCGAGCCGGCGTTCAGGCCGCCGAGGACGTCGTTGAGGTTCCCAGTGGCGATCCCGCCGACGATGTCACCCACGCTGCCGCTGGCGATGCCGTTTGCGATGTCGTTCCCGATATCGCCGACGCTTCCGTTGATCGTGGCGCTGCCACTGTCGATGCTTCCTTGCACACTTTCTTCGATGCCGGGGGCAGCAGACGCAGTCGCCGGAAGCACGAGGGCAACCGCCGCTCCGATCGTCGCGGCCGCCGCCAAGGTTCGAACGCCGGGACGGCGAGAACTCCAGTTGTTCAACATATTTGCTCCACGGGTCGTTGGTCGGTCGTCCTTCAGAGCGATCCTGTCAGCGGAGCGGATCGGTGAATATCGTTTGTTCGGCTGACCCCGGACTGCGGGGCAGTCGTTCGTGTGCGCTGCGGCGGCCGACGGGCGAATTCGTTCACGACGGGGGAGTCACTAGGATCAAGTGGTGACCAGTGCAGCTCCAGAGAACCCCCAGACCCCCGCCGACGCCCTACCCAAGAGCTGGGACCCCAGCGCGGTAGAGGCCGATCTGTATCAAGGCTGGGTAGACGCCGGGTACTTCCAGGCCGACGCGACCAGCGACAAGCCCGGCTACTCCATCGTGCTGCCGCCCCCGAACGTCACCGGCAGCCTGCACATGGGCCATGCCCTGGATCACACCCTCATGGACGTGCTCAGCCGTCGCAAGCGGATGCAGGGCTACGAGGTGCTGTGGCTGCCAGGCATGGACCACGCCGGTATCGCCACGCAGTCCGTCGTCGAGAAGCAACTCGCTGCCGACGGAAAGACCAAGGAAGATTTCGGCCGCGAGCTGTTCATCGACAAGGTCTGGGACTGGAAGCGCGAATCCGGTGGAACCATCGGTGGCCAGATGCGGCGCATCGGTGACGGCGTCGACTGGAGTCGTGATCGTTTCACGATGGACGAGGGCCTCTCCCGCGCCGTCCAGACCGTCTTCAAGCGCATGTTCGACGAGGGCCTGATCTACCGCGCCGAGCGTCTCGTGAACTGGTCGCCGGTGCTGCAGACCGCGATCTCCGACATCGAGGTGAAGTTCGAGGACGTCGAGGGTGAGCTGGTTTCCCTGCGCTACGGCTCGCTCGACGACAACGAGCCGCACGTCATCGTCGCGACCACTCGCGTCGAGACGATGCTCGGTGACACCGCAGTAGCGGTCCATCCCGAGGACGAGCGCTACAAGCACCTCATCGGCACCACTCTCGATCATCCGTTCACCGGGCGTCAGATCCCGATCATCGCCGACGACTACGTCGACCCCGAGTTCGGAACCGGCGCGGTGAAGATCACGCCGGCTCACGATCCCAACGACTTCGAGATGGGCCTGCGGCACAACCTGCCGATGCCCACCATCATGGACAAGACCGGCAAGATTGCCGACACCGGAACCGAATTCGACGGAATGGACCGCTTCGAGGCTCGCGTCAAGGTTCGCGAAGCTCTCGCCGAGCAGGGACGCGTCGTCGCCGAGAAGCGCCCGTACCTGCACAGCGTCGGGCACTCCGAGCGCAGTGGCGAGGCCATCGAGCCTCGTCTCTCGTTGCAGTGGTGGGTCAAGGTCGAGACGCTTGCCAAGGCTGCGGGTGACGCGGTTCGCAACGGGGACACCGTCATTCACCCGGCGAGCCAGGAGCCACGCTGGTTCGACTGGGTCGACAACATGCATGACTGGTGCATTTCCCGTCAGCTCTGGTGGGGTCACCGCATTCCGGTCTGGTACGGCCCCGAGGGTGAAGTTGCGTGCTTCGGTCCTGACGAAACGGCGCCGGAAGGCTGGGTCCAGGATCCCGACGTCCTCGATACCTGGTTCTCCTCCGGACTGTGGCCCTTCTCGACGATGGGCTGGCCGGACAACACGCCCGAACTCGAAAAGTTCTATCCCACCAGCGTTCTCGTCACCGGCTACGACATCCTGTTCTTCTGGGTCGCCCGCATGATGATGTTCGGCACCTACGTGTCCGAGGACGAGTCGATCACCGCCGGTTCGGGTAAGTCCGGCGCGCAGATGCCGTTCAAGGACGTGTTCCTGCACGGACTGGTCCGCGATCAGTACGGCAAGAAGATGTCGAAGTCTCGCGGCAACGGTATCGACCCACTCGACTGGGTCGATCGTTTCGGCGCCGACGCCCTGCGATTCACACTTGCACGCGGCGCCAACCCGGGCAGCGACCTGTCCGTCGGTGAGGACTCGGCGCAGTCCTCGCGCAACTTCGCGACCAAGTTGTTCAACGCGACCAAGTTCGCTCTGATGAACGGCGCTGCCCCCGCGCCGCTGCCCGCTCGAAGCGAACTGACCGACGCCGATCGTTGGATCCTCGACCGTCTCGACACGGTCCAGGCCGAGGCGGACGCCGCATTCGATCGCTACGAGTTCAGCAAGGCGTGCGAAGGCCTGTTCCACTTCGCGTGGGACGAGGTCTGTGACTGGTACCTCGAACTCGCCAAGGTGCAGTTCGCCGCCGACGAGGCCGTCGCCGCGAACACCCGCGCCGTGCTCGGCAACGTTCTCGATGCACTGCTCCGCCTCCTGCACCCGGTCATTCCGTTCGTGACCGAAACCCTGTGGAAGGTGCTCACCGGCGGCGAGTCCGTCGTCGTCGCCGAATGGCCCGTGTTGTCCGGTGAGGCAGTCGACGCCCAGGCCGCAACCAGGATCGAAGACACGCAGAAGCTGATCACCGAGGTGCGACGATTCCGAAACGATCAGGGACTCAAGCCTTCCCAGAAGGTCCCGGCTCGTGCGTCCGGGCTCTCGGAGGCCGGCATGGACGGCCAGTTCGCCTACGTGGCGGCGCTGGCCAAGCTGACCGAACCCGAAGAGGGATTCACCGCGTCGATCTCCGTCGAGGTGCGCCTGAGCCAGGGCACCGTCACTGTCGACATCGACACCTCGGGCACCATCGACCTCGGCGCCGAGAAGAAGCGGCTCGAAAAGGACCTCGCGGCAGCGCAGAAGGAGCTCGTCACCGCTGACAACAAGCTGGCGAACGAGGCCTTCCTGGCGAAGGCGCCCGACGCCGTCGTGGACAAGATCAAGACACGTCGCCAGATCGCCGTCGAAGAGATCGAGCGCATCACGGGACGTCTGAAGGAGTTGGCCGACAAGTGAGTTCGTACGAACCGTCCCAATTCGACGCTCAGAGTTCGGTTCCGACTCCGGTCGACATCGCCGAACTGGCGCTGGTGGAAGCAGAACTCGACAAGCGTTGGCCCGAGACCAAGATCGAGCCGTCACTGACTCGTATCGAGGCGCTCATGGATGTCCTGGGCTCGCCTCAGCACAACTATCCGTCGGTGCACGTCACGGGAACCAACGGTAAGACGTCGGTGACGCGCATGATCGATTCGTTGATGACGGCTCTGCATCGTCGCACCGGGCGAACCACCAGCCCTCATCTGCAGATCGCGACCGAGCGGATCAGCATCGACGGTCATCCGATCTCGCCGCGGCTCTACGTGGACACGTTCCGCGAGATCGAGCCGTACGTGCAGATGATCGACGCACAGTCGGAGGAAGCCGGGGGACCGGCGATGAGCAAGTTCGAAGTGCTCACCGCCATGGCCTATGCGGCCTTCGCGGAGGCGCCGGTCGACGTCGCCGTGGTCGAGGTCGGCCTCGGCGGACGCTGGGACGCCACCAACGTGATCGACGGGCAGGTTGCGGTGATCACGCCGATCAGCCTCGATCACGCCGAGTACCTGGGCACCGACCTGGCCGGGATCGCGGAGGAGAAGGCCGGGATCATCAAGAAGGGCCGCGAGGACCTGGTTCCGGTGGACACCGTCGCGATCATCGCCGAGCAGACTCCCGAAGTCATGGAGGTATTGCTGCGGCGTGCTGTCGAGGTGGAGGCCGCGGTCGCTCGTGAAGGCTCGGAGTTCAAGGTGCTTGCTCGCCAGATCGCGGTGGGCGGACAGCAGCTCGAACTTCAAGGCTTGAGCGGTGTGTACACCGACATCTTCCTCCCCCTTCACGGTGAGCATCAGGCGCGCAACGCCGCGCTCGCGCTCGCTGCCGTAGAAGCGTTCTTCGGTGCCGGTCCGGATCGACAACTGGATCAGGATGCAATCCGCAACGGGTTCGCCTCGATCGTCAATCCTGGTCGCCTCGAACGTGTTCGGAGTGCGCCGACGGTCTTTCTCGACGCCGCCCACAATCCAGACGGTGCCCGCGCTCTCGCGGCCGCACTGGCCGCCGAGTTCGACTTCCGCAAGCTCGTGGGAGTGGTCAGCGTCATGGCGGACAAGGACGTCGACGCCATCTTGACTGCATTCGAATCCGTCTTCGACGAGATCGTCGTCACCCACAACGGGTCACCCCGGGCGATGGACGTCGAAGAACTGGCGAACATCGCCGTCGCGAAGTTCGGCGACGAGCGCGTCGTCGTTGCGCCGGTGCTTGCCGACGCCTTGGAAGTCGCGATCGAAATCGCCGAGCAGGTCGCCGAACCCGGTGAGGCCGTATCAGGGGCGGGTGTGGTGGTGACGGGATCCGTCGTGACCGCAGGCGCCGCCCGCACGTTGTTCGGAAAGGACCCCGCGTGAGTACCCCGTCAGATGCCAATCCCGAGTCCGGAGACCACGAGCCCGGAGACACTGCCGGCGAGTTCGGGCCGCCGACCAAGGACCCGTGGAAAAGCTTCCGCGGAGTGATGGCCGGAACCCTGATCCTCGAGGCGATCGTCGTGCTGCTGGCTTTGCCGGTTGTCGCGGTCGTCGGCGGAGGCCTCACCGCGGCCTCCGCGGGATTCATCATCGGGTTGGCGGTACTGATGATTCTGGGTGCGGGCATCCAGGGCAAGCCGTGGGCGATGGGGTTCAACGTCGCGCTGCAGGTGATCCTTCTGTTCGGTTTCTTCGTCCACCCGTCGATCGCCGGTGTGGCGATCACCTTCGGGATCGTCTGGGGATACCTCGTCTACCTGCAGAGAGACATCAAGCGCCGGATGGACAAGGGCCTGCTTCCCGGTCAGCGGGACTGACCATTTAGGCTGTCCGCTGTGACTGAGCGCACCCTCGTACTGATCAAGCCCGACGCCGTTGCCCGTGGATACGTAGGAGAAATCCTCAGCCGTATCGAGCGCAAAGGCCTGACAATTGCAGCACTCGACCTCCGCGTAGCTTCCGAAGAGGTGGCTGGTAGCCACTACGCAGAACACGCCGAGCGTCCGTTCTACCCGAGCTTGTTGGAGTTCATCACCTCCGGTCCGCTGGTGGCCGCAGTGCTCGAAGGCCCCCGAGCCATCGCTGCTTTCCGTCAGTTGGCCGGCGGAACCGACCCGGTCGACAAGGCTCTTCCGGGTACGATCCGCGGCGACTTCGGACTCGAAGCGCAGCAGAATCTCGTTCACGGCAGCGACTCCGTGGAGTCGGCAGAGCGTGAAATCGCTCTGTGGTTCCCCGCGCTGTCGTCCATCTGAATCTCCGATCGGGCCTCTGGCCCACATGAACGGGCCTTCGGCCCACATCTCCACAGCGAATTCTCGGCACGTATCCCACATCGGTGCGCCCTTTGCAGTTGCAGGCGCGTTGGTGTGGGATACTGCTTTCAGTTGAACCGCAATTTGTTTTACGCACGTTCAACCGGATGACACCTAGGTTCGATGCCCTTTCATCGCTGCTCCAGGTCAACAGGAAATCCCTGGACCTCTGCACGCTGGATGATCAGGCGCTCGCGCACAGGACAACGGCCATCCAGCCAGGCACTTCATGTGCTCGCAGTGAATAACGGGCATTGCGGACCATGCGGAGCGAGACCTTACAATCTCGTACTCACTTCTGAGTGCGAGTACACACAGCACGCTCCCGCGTGGCCGCGTGACAACTCGACTTCTGGGTTGGACGCGCCCGGGGGCTGAGGAGACTTACGTGGCCGATCAATCCCCAACCGAATCAGATTCCAGCACCACCCCGGAATTTCCCGACAAGATGCGCGTACACGCGCTGGCGAAGTTGCTCGGCGTCACCAGCAAGCAGGTCCTTGCCGAAGCCGCAGCGCTCGGTACCGAATTGCGCAGCGCGCAGTCGAGTCTCCACCGTGACGTCGCTCAGCGGATTCATGCCTCGTTGACTTCCGCGGCCGAGGCCATCGAGCCCGTCGTCGCCGAGCTCGACACCCTCATCGACCCGGTTGTCGAGGCGCCGGTTGCCGAGGAGCCTGCTGCAGAAGCTCCCGTGGAGGCTGCTCCTGTTGCAGAGGCTCCGGCCGAGAAGCCTGTCAGGGCTCGTCGCACTCGCAAAAAGGTCGTCGTCGAAGAACCTGCAGCAGAAGAAACAGTGGATCCGGCTGTCGCCGAGATCAGCGCTGGACTCGACGCCGCAGCTGCGCTGCAGAGCAAGGAAGCCGAGCAGTCCGATCTGTTCACTTCCTTCGAGGCGCCGCAGACCCATCAGCCCGAGGTGGCTCCCGCCGCGCCGCAGGTCCCGCTGTTCCTGCAGCCGGATCTCGAAGCCGCCGAGGTAGCTCCGCGTCGCCGTCGCGCACGCCGCGAGCCTGCTGCACCGGCGGTCGTCGAAGAGAAGCAGACAACCGCGGAAGCCGAAACCGTCGTTCCCGAGGCAGCGCCGGTTGCAGTTCCTGCCGTCGAAGAGCCGGCTGTGACCGCACCGCAAACCGAGGGCGAGAGCGCCGAGTCCGAGGACGAGGACGACGATCAGCCGCGTCGCCGTCGTCGTGGACGCCGTGGACGTGGACGTGGTCGCGGTGAACAGGGTGGCGAGCAGGGTTCGGACGAAGAGTCGGATACCGCTACCGAATCGGAGCAGGAATCTGCCCCTGCGGCAGTCGAGAAGCAAACCGACGACGCTGCCGGCGAAGAATCCGGTGATAAGTCCGAGTCCACCGCTGATGCGGATTCCGAGAATGCCGACGATTCCGATCTCGATGCCGACGGATCGAGCCGCCGTCGCCGTCGTCGTCGTCGTCGCAAGACCGGCACCGACGGCGCCACCGACGCGACTGCGACGTCCGAGGACGATCCGCCGAACACCGTCGTTCACGAGCGCGAGCCGCGCAACAAGACCCGCGTCAAGGACGAGGTCCAGGGCATCAGTGGTTCGACACGTCTGGAAGCGAAGCGTCAGCGTCGCCGCGACGGTCGTGACGCCGGTCGTCGTCGTCCGCCGATTCTGACCGAGTCGGAGTTCCTCGCGCGTCGTGAGGCCGTCGATCGCGTCATGGTCGTGCGCGATCGGGCAGACAGCGGTCAGCCGCATGCGACTACACAGGTAGCAGTCCTCGAAGACGGAGTGCTGGTCGAGCACTTCGTCACCAACTCGGCGTCCGCGTCGATGGTCGGCAACGTGTACCTCGGACGTGTCCAGAACGTGCTCCCCAGCATGGAAGCTGCGTTCATCGACATCGGACGTGGCCGCAACGGTGTTCTCTACGCCGGTGAGGTCAACTGGGAGGCTGCCGGTCTCGGTGGCAACTCGCGCAAGATCGAGCAGGCTCTCAAGCCTGGCGATCAGGTGCTCGTTCAGGTCAGCAAGGATCCGGTCGGCCACAAGGGTGCTCGACTGACGACACAGATTTCGCTTGCCGGTCGTTTCCTCGTCTACGTGCCTGGTGGTACGTCCACGGGTATCAGCCGCAAGCTTCCGGACACCGAGCGCAAGCGTCTCAAGGAAATCTTGCGCGACATCGTGCCCGCCGACGCGGGCGTGATCATTCGCACGGCGTCCGAGGGGGTCAGCGAAGAAGAGTTGGCGCGCGACGTGACTCGTCTGCAGGCTCAGTGGGCCGGCATCGAGGAGCAGGCCGCGGCTGCGGACACCGGCAAGTCCGGCAACCCGCAGGCGTTGTACGAAGAGCCTGACATGCTGGTCAAGGTCATTCGTGATCTGTTCAACGAGGACTTCTCCAAGCTGGTCATCGAGGGCGAGAAGGCGCACACGACGGTCGAGAACTACATCAACTCCGTTGCGCCCGACCTGCTTCCGCGGCTCGAGAAGTACACGCCGAACAACGGTATCGACGTCTTCGCGGCTCGCCGTATCGACGAGCAGTTGGCCAAGGCACTCGATCGCAAGGTGTGGCTGCCGTCCGGCGGCACCCTGGTGATCGACCGCACCGAGGCCATGACCGTCGTCGACGTCAACACCGGCAAGTTCACCGGAGCCGGCGGAAACCTCGAAGAGACCGTCACCCGTAACAACCTCGAAGCGGCCGAGGAGATCGTTCGCCAGATGCGCCTGCGGGACATCGGCGGAATGATCGTCGTCGACTTCATCGACATGGTTCTCGAATCGAACCGGGACCTGGTCCTGCGTCGGCTCACCGAATGCCTGGGTCGCGATCGCACGCGCCATCAGGTGTCGGAGGTCACGTCACTCGGGCTCGTGCAGATGACGCGCAAGAAGTTGGGCACCGGATTGGTCGAGGCCTTCTCGACCACCTGTGAGCACTGCCACGGCCGCGGCATCATCGTCCATTCCGAGCCCGTCGAGGTGAAGTCCTCGGACGACGGAGGATCGCGTTCGGGCTCGCAGCGCAGTGATTCCGGTACCTCGCGCAAGAACAAGCGTGGCCGCGGAGACAAGTCGGCTTCGACCGAGTCCAACGGACAGGAAGCTCCGGCGCCGGAGGTTCCGGCCGTCGACGCGACGGTCAAGCGGGCTCATCCGGTGGCATTGGCGATGGCCTCGCATCACCACGACGACGACGAGACCGTCGCGGCCGACTCGACCGAGTCTGATTCCGCCGGTGTGTCTTCGGGGGACGATGCATCCAAAAGTGCCGATCGGCAACAAGATCGGCCGATCGATACTCCTGCTGCTGCTGAGCACCATGACGTTCCTGTTGTGGACTCTGCTGCGGAAGAAGTATCCGCAGTGGACAACGAGTCGGCCGCAGCTTCGACCGAAGCAGCTCCGCGCGGTCGTCGGCGTAGTCGCCGGGCGTCGCGGGCAGCGTCGGCACCGGTTGCCGAGGCAGCTCCCGAGGTGGGCACGGTCTTCGTGATTCCGACTCCGGAACCCGTGGTGGACGCGGTCGCGGAAAACGTTCCGGCTCCGGCCACCGAAGTTCCGGCCGAGGAAGAAGTTGTCGTCGTCAAGAGACCCCGTCGCAGGCGTGCAGCAGCACGTCCCGCAGGTCCTCCGGTAGACGGAGAGTAAGAACTACTGGCTTTCGGTCGGTTGGATGACTTCGCGATGAGCGAGGACATCCAACCGCTATCCGAAGTTTCAGCTGGTAGAAGCAGTACAGAGTAGTAAGCACCACCCCTCGGCGGGGCGGTTTGACCCTGACGGTTGCTTTCCCGTAACCTTGGAGGGTCGCCACCCGGCGGTAGAGATTCCGTGTGCCTAGAGTGCGCGTGAATGTCCCGGTACGTCAGTGCCGAGCCGAGGTGACATAAACCAGACCAGTCGCGATGCATTTGAAGCCTCAGGCAGCAGCGCGAGCAAGTTCGAAGAAGCAAGGGGTAGCCCTCCGATGGCAACGTACGCGATCGTCAAGACCGGCGGAAAGCAGTACAAGGTCGCTGTTGGTGACCTCGTCAAGGTCGAGAAGATCGAGGGTGAGCCCGGCACTGCTGTCTCGCTTGCTCCCGTTCTCGTGGTCGACGGATCTGACCTGACCACCGACGCGGCCAAGCTGGCCAAGGTCGCAGTCACCAGTGAGATCGTCGAGCACACCAAGGGCCCGAAGATCCGCATCCACAAGTTCAAGAACAAGACCGGTTACCACAAGCGTCAGGGCCACAGGCAGCCGATCACGGTGCTCAAGGTCACGGGCATCAAGTAACCAGTTCTTTCTAGCTAATTTCACCCGAGGAGGGTCAATAGCATGGCACATAAGAAGGGTGCATCCAGCTCCCGTAACGGTCGCGATTCAAACGCCCAGCGCCTCGGCGTGAAGCGCTTCGGCGGCCAGTCGGTCAGCGCAGGCGAAATCCTGGTTCGCCAGCGCGGCACGCACTTCCACCCCGGCGTCAACGTCGGCCGTGGCGGCGACGACACCCTGTTCGCTCTCGCTGCCGGTGCAGTCGAGTTCGGCCAGAAGCGTGGACGCAAGACCGTGAACATCGTTCCGGCCGTCGTTGCGGCTGAGGTCTAGTCTTTCTCGCTAGTTGTGCGTCATCGGTTCTACTTCGGTAAGCCGGTTCTGCTTTCGGTAAGAGAGTGACGCGTTCCAAGCTCCCGATAGGGGCGGACCAGGGTTGAAATAACCCGGTCCGCCCCTATCGTTTGTTTAGCAGTACCCGTTTTGCCCCGAGCAACCCTGCTCACCAGAAGTTCAGCTCATCGCGTGAGACCCGCAATTGACTGAGGAAGGATCCGGCAGTCATGTCCCGATTCATTGACCGTGTTGTGCTGCACGTCAGCGCTGGAAAAGGCGGCAATGGTTGCGCCTCCGTACACCGCGAGAAGTTCAAACCGCTCGGCGGTCCGGACGGTGCCAACGGAGGTCGCGGTGGCGACGTCATCCTCGTGGTCGACGAGAACATCCACACCCTCCTCGACTTTCACTTCCATCCCAACGCGAAGGCGACCAACGGCAAGCAGGGCGCCGGCAGCAACCGCGAGGGTGCAAACGGTGAAGACCTCATCCTCAAGGTTCCGGATGGAACTGTGGTTCTCGATACCGACGGCAACGTGCTTGCCGACCTCGTGGGAGTCGGTTCGCGCTTCGACGCCGCTCAGGGCGGCCGCGGCGGACTCGGCAACGCAGCGCTGGCGTCGAAAGCCCGCAAGGCTCCCGGTTTCGCACTCCTCGGTGAGGACGGTGTCGAGCGTGACCTGGTTCTCGAACTCAAGTCGGTAGCCGACGTCGGTCTGCTCGGATTTCCCTCTGCCGGTAAGTCTTCGCTGGTGTCCGTTCTCTCTGCGGCCAAGCCGAAGATCGCCGACTACCCCTTCACCACTCTGGTCCCCAACCTCGGCGTCGTCTCGAGCGGTGACACCACCTTCACCGTCGCCGACGTGCCCGGGCTGATCCCCGGTGCAAGCGAAGGCCGCGGTTTGGGCCTGGACTTCCTGCGCCACATCGAACGCTGCGCCGTATTGGCGCACGTGATCGACTGCGCCACCCTCGATCCGGGACGTGACCCGATATCCGACATCGACGCCCTGGAAGCAGAGCTGGCCGCGTACACGCCCGCGCTCTCCGGCGACTCGGGACTCGGTGACCTCGACAAGCGCCCGCGCGTCGTCATCCTCAACAAGACCGACGTTCCCGAGGCCGCCGAATTGGCCGAAATGGTCACGCCTGAGATCGAAGCTCGCGGATGGCCGGTCTTTACCATCTCAGCGGTGAGCCGAGAAGGATTGCGACCGTTGACATTCGCGCTGGCGAAGATGGTCCGCGACTACCGCGAAGCTCATCCGAAGCCCGAGCCGAAGCGCCAGGTCATTCGCCCGGTCAAGGTCAAGGATTCCAGCTTCACCATCGAGAAGGATCCCGATATTCCCGGTGGGTTCGTCGTCCGAGGCACCCGCCCGGAGCGGTGGATTCGTCAGACCGCCTTCGACAACGACGAGGCCGTTGGTTACCTCGCCGACCGTCTTGCTCGATTGGGCGTCGAGGACGCATTGGTCAAGAAGGGCGCTCAGCCAGGAGCTTCCGTCACCATCGGTGACGTCAGCTTCGAGTGGGAGCCGATGACGCCGGCCGGTATCGATCTGACCCGCACGGGCCGTGGAACCGACCCGCGTCTCGATCAGGTGGAGCGCATCGGCGCCGACGAGCGCAAGCACGCGCGTCGTGTCCGCCGCGGCTTGCTCGACGAAGACGCCTGACCCACGCGATTTCAGGACGAAAACCGAAGAGAGGGAACGGGACTGTGCTCGGGTCCACCAGGGAGTCGATAGCGTCGGCTCACAGTATCGTCGTGAAGATCGGGTCGTCTGCGCTCACCAGTCTGGTGGCGGGACTCGATACTCACCGACTCGATCTGTTGGCCGATGCCATCGAGGCTCGCATGCGTGCGGGTTCCGATGTCGTCGTTGTCTCGTCCGGTGCCGTCGGCGCCGGACTGGCGCCGCTGGGACTGACCAAGCGACCGCGGGATCTCGCGACCAAGCAGGCTGCGGCCAGCGTCGGTCAGTTGGCTCTGGCTCACGCCTGGGGTACGTCGTTCGCCCGTTACGGCCGTACCGTCGGGCAGGTTCTACTCACGGCTGACGACATCGCTCGACGGACGCAGCACCGCAACGCCCAACGGACACTCGATCGTCTACGGGCATTGCACGCGGTGGCGATCGTGAACGAGAACGACACCGTTGCCACCACCGAACTTCGATTCGGTGACAACGATCGGCTGGCTGCACTGGTTGCTCATCTGGTCGGCGCCGACGCGTTGATCCTGTTGTCGGATGTGGACGGACTGTACGACGGGGATCCCCGAAAGGGCGATGCCACACTGATTCCCGAGGTCAACAGTCCCGAGGATCTCGACGGTGTGGTTGCCGGTTCGGGTGGCGCCCTCGGTACCGGAGGCATGGCGTCGAAGCTCTCAGCAGCACGCCTGGCCGCTGATTCCGGCGTGCCGGTTCTGCTCGCGGCAGCATCGGACGCTGCGCAGGCACTCAGTGGTGCCGATGTCGGAACGGCATTTGCGCCCCGGCCGACGCGATTGTCGGCCCGCCGATTCTGGGTTCGTCACGCCGCTGACACATCGGGTGACCTCCACCTCGACGAAGGCGCCGTCCGCGCGGTCGTGTCCAAGCGTCGAAGCCTGCTGTCCGCTGGCATCGTCGGTGTATCCGGTGACTTCCACGCCGGCGACGTCGTGTCCCTGATGGGGCCGGGGGAGAAGCCCGTCGCCCGGGGTGTCGTTGCGTTCGACGCTGCGGAGATCGAGGAGATCCTGGGGCGCTCCACCACCGATCTACCGGCCGACATGCAGCGTCCTGTGGTTCACGCGGACGACTTGGTGGCGCTGTAGCTTTCGTGCTCGACGAGGGCGGAAAGTGCTTCAGCGCAACCGACTTCGAGCTTGAGGTCGGCGAATTCGTCGCCGCGAGTCGTGCCTCGATTGACGATGGCGATCGGCTTCCCGGTCTTGGCGGCATGCCGGACGAAACGTAGGCCGGACATCACGGTCAACGACGACCCGGCTACCAACAGTGCGTCGGATTGGTCGACGAGGCTGTACGCACGGGCGACGCGTTCCTTGGGGACGGATTCGCCGAAGTAGACGATGTCCGGTTTGAGTAAGCCACCGCACACGGCGCAATCCACGACGCGAAAGTGTGCGGTGGATTCGATCACGGCATCTGCGTCGGGTGCGATTTCGACTCCTGTTGCAGCAGCGACTGTTTCGGCGAATCCAGGATTGGCTTCTTCCAGTCTCTCCGCGAGAGTGGTACGGGAGATCAGCCGCTGGCAGCTCAGGCATCGAACCTGCGCGTAGGTGCCGTGGAGGTCGATGACGTTTCGCGCGCCGGCCTTGGTGTGCAGGAGGTCGACGTTCTGGGTGATCACGCCGACGGCTCGCCCTGTTCGTTCCAGTGCCGCGACGGCCCGGTGGCCCTGGTTGGGGCGGGAGCTGTCCATGTATCGCCAGCCGATGTGGTTGCGCGCCCAGTAGTGCCGCCGAAACGCCGGATCGCCGATGAACTGCTGGAACGTCATCGGATTGCGCGGTGGCGAATCAGGGCCGCGGTAGTCCGGGATTCCGGAGTCTGTCGAGATGCCGGCGCCTGTCAGAACTGCCAGGCGACGGCCGGCCAGGAGCTCGGGGAGGGCGTCGAGGCGGCTGTTGTCGGTAGGCACCGTTCCAGGATAGGCGCGTGTGCGAGACGGAGGCGCGGAGGAAGTCCGAAATGTTCAATAGAACACGTGTGCGATCGCCAATACTCGTACACATGAACACAGTGAACCCGATCCCTGCTGGTTACCGCACGATCACTCCCTACCTTGCGGTGCCGGACGGCCATGCCGCACTCGACTACTACAAACGAGCACTTGGAGCTGAGATAGTCGATGCGATGAACGCACCTGACGGCTCCCTCATGCATGCGGAGATCCGGATCGGCGATTCGATGCTGCAGCTTTCGCAGGAGATGCCGGACTTCGGTCTCAAATCACCGCAGGACGGCTGGGTGCATTCGTCGATCGTCGTCTACACCGAGGACACGGACGAGTTTGTCGCTCGGGCAGTCGCCGAGGGAGGCACGCTGGTCACGGCTGTGGCCGATACATTTTCGGGCGACCGGCATGGAGTGTTTCTCGATCCGTTCGGCCACAGGTGGGCAGTATGCACGAAGGTCGAGGATGTACCTGCCGAAGAGGTCGCTCGCCGGGCGCGGGCGCTTTTCTTTCCGGAGACGCAGTCGTCACAGTAATTTGTGGCAACCGTCGTCCGAGCATTCGAGCTTCGGCGGCGTGCTCAGTATCCGGCTACGGGGTCCACGAGGGCAGCCAGCGCCTCACCCTTCGCGAAGCGGGTCACGTTCTTGGAGACGTGATCCGCGAACGCGGCGGGGCGAACGCCTGGCGGATTGGAATCGTGGGGTGTGATGATCGCATTCGTCAGATCCCACAGTGGGTGACCGTCCGGGAGGGGTTCGGGATCGGTGACGTCGAGACCGGCGCCGCCGATCTGTTCCGACTCGATGGCCTCGACCAGTGCGTCGGTGTCGACCAGTGATCCGCGCGCGACATTGATCACCCAGGAATGGGGTTGCATCGCCGCCAACTGCGCACGGCCCACGAGGTGACGGGTGGCCGGGGTGGCGGGCGCAGCAATCACGAAGTGATCTGCGCGAGAATAGATTTCATCCATCCTGGATGCGGGGTGCGTCGAGATCGCCCCGGGGACCGGGCTACCGGAACGATTGACTGCGATGCTGTCCGCCCCCTGCGCGGCCAGCATCGGAATCAGCGCGCGGCCGATACCGCCTGCGCCGATGATCGCAACCGTCGAGCCACGAAGGGTGCCGATCTTGGGAAAGAACTCGAACTGACGCCACGTTCGAGCCTCGATGTGTGCAGGCAAGTGGCGAACTCCGGCCAAGAGAAGCATGAGTGCATGCTCGGCCACCGACGCCGAAAACGCACCGGCCGCCGAGGTCCACGTGATTTCTGTGTCCCTCGGAATCACACCGGAGTCGAACCAATCCTCGATTCCCGCCGACGGAAGCTGCACCCACCTGACCGACGCCGGTAACTCCGACGGAAAGGTCTCGGGTGAGCCCGCCCAGATCAGGGCGTCCGCAGTGTCGATCGGACTGATCAGACCACCGCCCCGAAGCACCGCGCTGTCGAGCAGTGCATCGGGGACGGGGCCGATCGCTACGCGTGGAGAGGTGTCAGTCGCCATGACTAGACGCTACGCGGGGACCTCCACCAGTGGGTAGACACCGTTCTCGTCGTGCACCTCACGCCCGGTGACCGGCGGATTGAACACGCACAGCATGCGCATCTGCGTGTCCGGCTCGACGCGGTGACGCTCGTGGCCGTTGAGCAGGTACATCGACCCCGGTGCGAGATCGTATTCCTTGTTGTTGTCGAGGTCGATCAGCTTGCCGGTGCCCTCGACGAGCCAGACAGCCTCGACGTGGTTGGCGTAATGGAACTCGTTGACCGAACCCGCCTTGATGGTGGTCTCGTGGAACGAGAACCCGACGCGGTCGCCGCCGAGGACGATGCGCTTGCTGCGCCAGTTTCCGTCCTCACTCGTGATGTCGCGGTCGGTGTCGGTGATCTCGGTGGTGGTGCGAACGATCATGGGAGAGTCCTTCCTCTAGCTGCAGACCTTGAGTGTCGCCTCGGCCAGGATGGAGAGGCCGTGCTCGAGCTCGTCGTCGGTAATCGTCAGTGCGGGAAGCAGTTTCACAACCTGGTCGGAGGGTCCGGAGGTCTCGGCGAGCAATCCCTCGTCGAATGCCAACTGGCAGACCTTGCCGGCGCGCTCGGGCTGTTCGAACACGAGGCCCTGAACCAAGCCACGCCCGCGGTGCGAGACCTCGCCGGGGAACTGATCGGAGAGGTTGGCGAAGCATTCGCTGATGCGTGCGCCCTTCTTCAACGTCGTCTTGGTGAGTGCGTCGTCGGACCAGTAGTGGTCGAGTGCCACCTTGGAGGTGACGAACGCCGGGTTGTTGCCGCGGAAGGTGCCGTTGTGCTCGCCCGGTCCCCAGACGTCGAGTTCACGCTTGAACAGCGTGAGCGCCATCGGCATTCCGTAGCCGCTGATCGACTTGGACAACGTGACGATGTCGGGAACGATTCCGGCCTCTTCGAAGGAGAAGAACGGGCCGGTACGGCCGCAACCCATCTGGACGTCGTCGACGATCAACAGGATTCCGCGATCCGAGCACAGTGTTGCCAGCGCCCGAAGCCATTCGGGGCGAGCGACATTGACGCCACCTTCACCCTGCACGGTTTCGACGATCACTGCCGCGGGGCGGTTGATTCCACTGCCGGAATCATCGAGAACGCGGGAGAACCACTGGAAGTCTTCGGTGACGCCGTCGAAGTAGTTGTCGAAGGGCATCGGTGTCGTGTGCACGAGGGGGACACCGGCGCCCGCGCGCTTCATCGAGTTGCCGGTCACGGAGAGTGCACCAAGTGTCATCCCGTGAAATGCGTTGGTGAAGTTGATGACTGCCGAACGTCCGGTGACCTTGCGGGCCAGCTTCAGTGCAGCCTCGACGGTGTTCGATCCGGTCGGGCCGGGGAACTGGACCTTGTAGTCCAGGCCGCGCGGCTCGAGGATGTTGCGCTGAAAGGTCTCGAGGAACTCACGCTTGGCGACTGTCGACATGTCGAGACCGTGCGTGATGCCGTCGCTCATGATGTAGTCGACCAGTGCGGACTTGAGCACCGGGTTGTTGTGGCCGTAGTTGAGGGCGCCGGCACCGGCGAAGAAATCGAGGTAGTCGCGCCCGTTCTCGTCACGAATCCAGGATCCGGATGCGCTGGTGAACACTGCGGGCCAGTCACGGCAGTAGCTGCGAACCTCGGACTCGAGGGTTTCAAAAATGCTTGCTTCGTTGATATTCATATCTTCTTTGTTCCTCCGGGGCATGCTGTATGCCGAGCGCGAAGTGCGCTAGGCGCCGATCGTGTAAAGATCTTCGGCTTCGTGTCCATCGGGAAAATCGTTGGGCGAGAACAAGGTCTGCCTGGTTATCGGTACTTCGCGCCGACGTGCGAGCGCGGTGAAGAGTGCGATCGAAGCCTCGTTGTCGGGGCTGATCGTGGTCTCCAGATGTGTAACACCCAGTGGGGCAGTGCGATCCATCAAGTCGGACAGCATGCGGGCAGCAATTGCCTTGCCGCGCTGGTCTTCGTCGACCGCAACTTGCCACACGAACAGGGTTTCCTGCGCGCTGGGACGGGTATAACCGGAAACGAATCCGACTACGCGGCCGTCTACCTCCGCGACGATGGACGTCGCGCTGAAATCCCTGCACCACAACAGGTATGCATAACTCGAATTGAGGTCGAGCACCTTCGAATCACGTGCGATCTCCCAGAGCCGGACTCCGTCATCGATCTGTGGGCTTCTGAACAACACCGCGTCCGGCGCGGTGGTCGGGATAGCTCTCGTATCAACAGGCTTCATCGGTCATCTGAACGTAACAATCATTGCTGTCGAAGTCATGCAGATGTCCGTTTCGGGCCGTGTGGAACCCGTTGCGCCCCAGGTGAGGACATGAATGTGATGGTGCTCACATTATGTAACTTTTGCCGTTGTCGGAGCGACTATTTCGGGCAAAAACTCGCTATTTCGGGCTTGCGAGCGCCAACGGAAGTACAGAGTGAGCACCAGCCTGTCGAAGTGCGCGCGCGGCCATCGTGAAAGTCCAACCGGTATCGGCGATTGCGTCGACAAGAAGTATTGGTCCCTGATGGATACTCATGTCCGGGACTTCCCAAACATCGACCAGTCCGGACACGCGGTAGGCGGAGTTCGCTGCCGACACCGGAGGGTGGTCGGGTCGCAAGCGAAGGGTGCCCAGGTCGGTCAATCGCCCGACCTCGGCCAACTTGGCAGCCAGGCTCGACACCAACAAAGGATGCGTCGTGGATTCGAGGGCCATGACGCCGGTGGGTCGCTCGGCCCAATTCCAGGCGGCCAGAACGCTGATACACGCGCTGACCACCGCATCGGGTACCTCGGCGTCGGGACCGTCGAAAAGCGCGCGGAGACGTTGACCCCAGCCCAGGTCCGACATCCGTCCGAGAATGCGCCCGGTTTCGGGCCCCTCGGTGATCTTCCCGGACAGCTTGACGCCCAGCTTGCTCAGGCCGGTCGGCCACATCTTGCGCGGCTCCAGGTCGAATCCGGGGCGCTGCAAGCGCGCCCGAGTCTCGTCGAGGGCGGCGGTGTCGACAGTGGTGTCGTAGCGATTGCCTGTGCAGTTGTCACAGCGACCGCACTGTGAGTTCTCCGAGGTCAGACCAGGATCGTCGAGTTGTTCACGCAGGAAGGTCATTCGACACGTCGTGATGCTCTGGTACTCGACCATTGCGGCCTGCTCGGCCTGGCGAGCGTCGTCGAGTCGGCCGTAGCGCTCGGCGTCGTACACCCAGGGTTCGCCGGTGCTGATCCACCCGCCCTTGACGCGTTTGACCGCGCCGTCGACGTCGAGGACTTTGAGGACCATCTCGAGACGCGTGCGATTGAGCTCCACCAGAGGTTCGAGTGCCGGTGTCGACGTGGCCTTTTCGGTATCGAGGTGTTCGATGACGCTGCGGACCAGGTGCTCGCGGGGGAAGGCGACCGAGGCGAAGTAACTCCAGATCTGCTTGTCCTCGGCGCCAGGCAGGAGGATCACGTCTGCCCTGTCGGTGGAACGACCGGCGCGGCCCACCTGCTGGTAGTACGAGATCGGCGACGACGGTGCGCCGAGGTGGACGACGAACCCGAGATCAGGCTTGTCGAAGCCCATCCCGAGTGCCGAGGTGGCCACCAGAGCCTTGACGCGATTACCCAACAAGTCCTGCTCGAGAGATTCACGTTCAGTGGGATCGGTCTGGCCCGTGTAGGCGGCGACGGTATGGCCGCGCTCGGAGAGCAGGCTTGCGAGGTCGCGCGCGGCCGAAACCGTCAGCGTGTAGATGATGCCCGAACCCGGCAGCGTCTCGAGCATGTCGGCAAGCCAGGCAGCGCGCGCCGTCGCCTCCGGAATGTGGACTACAGAGAGGTGAAGCGATTCGCGTTCGAGCCCGCCGCGAAGGACGAGGGTTTCCTCACCGCCGACGCCGAGTTGGGCGGACACGTCCTCGACGACGCGGTTGTTGGCCGTCGCCGTGGTTGCGAGGACGGGAATGCCCTCGCCGAGTTCGGCGATCAAGGTCCTGATGCGGCGGTAGTCGGGACGGAAGTCGTGGCCCCAGTCGGAAACGCAGTGAGCCTCGTCGACTACGACCAGGCCGGCATCAGCTGCCAGGGCCGGGAGCACCTGATCGCGGAAGTCAGGGTTGTTCAGGCGCTCGGGGCTGACCAGAAGGACGTCGAGATCATTGGCTGCGACGCGGGCATGGATGTCGTCCCATTCGGTGACGTTGCCCGAATTGATGGTTGCGGCGCGCACTCCGGCACGTTCGGCAGAACTGACCTGGTTTCGCATCAGGGCCAACAACGGAGAGACGATGACGGTGGGGCCGTGGCCCGTTGCCCGGAGCAGCTTCGCCGAGATGAAGTAGACCGCAGATTTGCCCCAGCCGGTCCGCTGTACGACGAGCGCGCGTTTGCGCTGCACCACCAGCGCCTCGATGGCCGTCCACTGGTCCTCGCGTAGGCGGGCATCCGGCCCCGCGAGTTCGCGGAGCAGCCGCTCGGCTTCGTCGCGCATGGCTGGGGCAGTGGCGGTGGTCATGGACCCCATGGTGCACGACCCTGCCGACACGTGCGGGCTTCAGGCCTTGGCAACAGGTTCCTGCAGTTCGGTGACCCAGAAGTCGACATCCTCCGGGCACGCCAGCGTCACCTCACGGCTGGGGCCGGCATTGCGGTATCCCGCTGCGTCGATCCATTGGGCCAACGCCTGATAAGCGGGCAGGCAGTTGTCCATCGAACCCTTGTGCAGCAGCGAGGCCACGTGCTCTTCGGCCCGCAGGTCCACCACAGCGAACTCGTAGTCGCCATCGGGATTCGCGTCTACCGGTAGCGCCGCATGGACGACGACGTTCTCGTCGTCACCGGCATCCTCGTAGTAAGCGACAGCGGGTCCGATCGCGGCGATACCGGCACGATCCAAACCGGTACAAAGGCGCTCGTACAACCCGCGAACCACCGGGCCGATCGACGACGGATCCATCGTCTTGGCGGTACCGGTCAACTCCGCGACCCGCAGCGCCGGAACTGACTTGATCACAACCTCGTATGCGGACATCTGTCCCTCACTTTCGATGATCCGTAGGCGCGCCTGTACATGCGCCAGTCGCGCGGTGTCTTCCTGGATTCGGGTTTCGAGTTCTGCTCGGCGAAGCGTGAGCATCCCGCGGATCTCGTCGACGGTGACCGCCGACTCCACCACTTGCTGGACCTGGGCCAGAGTCAGGCCCAACTCCTTGAGAGCGACGATGCGGTTGAGCAGCGCCAACTGGCCCGCGGTGTACGAGCGATACCCGGTGGATGCGTCGACCCTCGCGGGTCTGAGCAGACCGATGGCGTCGTAGTGGCGGAGCATGCGCACCGACACACGACCTGCTCTCGCGAAGTCTCCGATGCTCAACATCCTTGCTCGCCCCGTTTCTCTCTCACAAACCCGATACCTACAGGTTGACGACCTCACACGGTGTCAGAGTCAAGCTGTCGGTTCAGGACTTTTTCGATCGCAGCGCGAGTGGGTGACGACACCGACGCGCCGCGGACCGTCGTCGCCAGACTTCCCGCCGTGGCAGCGAACTGCAGGGCGCGGTCCTGGCCCTGCACCCACTCCACGGCGAAGGCGCCGGTGAAAGCATCGCCTGCGCCAGTTGTATCCACGGGTGTCACGGCCGGGGAGTCGGCGTGGATTGTCTCCTCGCCCGACCGGAGATCCGCGCCGCCGGCCCCGAGCGTCGTGACGAGGTATCGGACGCGACCGGTGACCGCGGCCAACTGCTCCGACTCGGTCTGGTTGACGATCAGGATGTCGACAGACTCGATCAGGGCGCCCGGAAGGTCTTGTACCGGCGAAGGATTGAGGATGACAGTTGTTCCGTTGGCACGCGCGTGCCGGGCCGCTGCGGTGACCGTGTCGAGGGGTATTTCGAGTTGGCACAGTAGAACGTCGGCGTGTGCGATCGCGTCGAGGTCTGCTTCTGACAACGAGGTGACCGAGGAATTGGCGCCCGGGACGACGATGATGTTGTTCTCCGCGTCCTCGCTCACGGTGATGGCGGCAACGCCACTCGGGCCGTCGACACTACGAAGCAACGCGGTGTCGACCCCGGCGTCTTGCAGGGTCTCGCGCAATTGGGTGCCGAAACCGTCGTCGCCGACCGCGCCGACGAACGACACGTCCCCACCGGCTTTCGCGGCGGCGATGGCCTGGTTGCTGCCTTTGCCTCCCGCCGCGGTGGCAAAGGCAGTGCCGAGCAGCGTTTCTCCCGGAGCTGGGAATCTGGATACTGACGTGGTCAGATCCATGTTGATACTGCCGACGACGACGATTCGAGGCGTGCTCATACCTCGAGGTTATCGGCCTTCATTCTCTTTCGACGAACCTTGCGGATGATCCGACGTGCTTCCTCGTCGGTGGCGACGGAGGGCGGAGAGCCGTCGAGTGGCTTGCGTGCGGTCTCGGGGATCATCAGGACTGCGATACCGCCGATCACGGCGGCGATCATCATGTACATCGGTGCGACCAAGTTGCTGCCCGTTGCACTTTCGAGGGCGGTGAGCACCAGGGGAGTGGTCCCGCCGAAGATGGAGACCGCGAGGTTGTATCCGATTGCCAAGCCGCCGTACCTGATTCCGGTCGGAAAGAGTGCGGGAAGCACGGACGGGAACACACCGACGAACAGCAGGAGCAAGCCGCCGAGAATTGCGAGTCCCAGGAAGACCGTCACGTAGTTGCCGACGCCGATCAGAAGGTAGGCAGGCAGGGACAGGACGAAGAATCCGATGAAACCGCTGAGCAGCAAGGGTTTACGCCCGACGCGGTCCGAGAACTTTCCGACGTAGCTGATTCCCATCATCATCACGATCATGACGATGATCATCAGAACGAGTCCGTGGGATTCGTCGTAACCCAACGTGTTGGTCAGATACGTCGGCATGTAGCTGAGCAGTCCGTAGTGAGCGATGTTGTACGTGGCCACCAGGACGATGCACAGAACAAGCGGACGCCAGTTGTCGACGAGAGTTTCGCGTAGTTTCTTGCCTGTGGATTCATCTGCGAGGGAGCGCTCTTCGGCCTGCTCCATCATCTGGAATGCGGGGGTTTCCTCCAAACGCAGACGGAGGTACAGGCCGATGAGACCCAGAGGTCCGGCAATGAGGAAGGGGATGCGCCAGCCCCACTGGAGTAGGTCCTCGGCACTGACGACGGTCTGGATGATCGTCACGATGCCCGCTGCCGCCACATATCCTGCCAGAGTCCCGAATTCGAGGAAGCTGGCGAAGAAACCGCGGCGCTTGTCCGGTGCGTATTCGGCGACGAACGTACTGGCTCCGCCGTATTCGCCGCCGGTGGAAAAGCCCTGCAGTAGGCGTAGGAGTACCAGCAGGATCGGGGCGGCGATACCGATGGATTCGTAGCTCGGGATGAGGCCGATGGCGAAGGTGCTGCCCGCCATCAGAATGATGGTGGTGGCCAGGACTTTCTTGCGTCCGATGCGGTCACCGAGTGGACCGAAGAACAATCCGCCGAGTGGGCGGACGATGAAGGCTGCCGCAAAAATTGCAAAGGTAGAGAGGAGTTGAGCGCTGCCGCTCGCGTCCGGGAAGAACACTTTTCCTATAGTGGTAGCTAGATATGCGTAAACGCCGAAATCGAACCACTCCATGGCATTTCCGAGCATCGTTGCCTTGACAGCGCGCTTGACGGACGCATTGTCGGTGACGCAGACATCGGGTGATTCGGCCACTTCGAGAGCGCTTATCGAGTTCTCTGGTGTAGTCATGACATGCGCTCCCCAGCGCAATCATCGAACCGAGCGGGGCACGTACCTGATGCACGCATCTTTTCGTTGCCCACTCGCCGATGAGCCGGTCGGGAAATCGAGCGTCCGCGTGCCCTGTGGCTCGTTGCGACCCCCGTCGCACGGCTCTGGCCCGCGGCAGTGTCCGGAGCCCACAGGGCTCCGGACTACCGGCAAGTAAGACGCTTACGCTATCAAAGTTGTGCGCGGGAGCCGATTTTCGGGCTAGAAGGCGCGGGCGTACTGCGACGGGATATGCGGTCCTACCTCGGCGTTCAGTTCACGGGCCGCCCGGCGCGCCCAGTAGGGATCACGCAACAGTTCGCGGCCGAGGAGCACCGCCACTGCGCTTCCGTCTTCGACGATCTTCTCGGCCTGTTCGGGTTCGGTGATGAGGCCGACGGCGGCGGCCGGTAGCAGGCTCTCGTTCTGCAGGCGACGGGCGAACGGAACCTGGTATCCCGGCTCCACCGGAATCTTGGCCGCCGGTGAATTACCGCCGGTGGACACGTCGACGAGATCGACGCCGTAGTCGGAGAGGATGTTGGCGAGGGCAACGGTCTGATCCGCGGTCCAGCTGTCGACCTCGAGCCCACGCTCTTCCGTCAGCCAATCGGTCGCCGAGACCCGGACGAAGAGCGGTAGCTCGGCCGGCCACACCTCGCGGACTGCGCTCAGGATTTCGAGGAGCAATCGGATGCGGTTCTCGAAGCTGCCTCCGTAGCGGTCCGTTCGCTTGTTGCTCTCGGGGGAGAGGAACTGATGGATCAGGTATCCGTGGGCCGCGTGAATTTCCACGACCTTGAATTCGGCCTTCAATGCGCGGGTAGCCGCCGCTGCGAAGTCCGCGACGACCTTCTCGATGCCCTCCGTGGTGAGCTCGACCGGATCGGCAAGGTGACCGAACGGAACCGCGCTCGGGGCAACCGTCTGCCACGAGAGTCGGTCGTCGGCGGGCAGACTCTTGCCGCCGCGCCACGGAACCTGCGTCGACGCTTTGCGTCCGGCGTGGGCCAGCTGAATTCCGGGCACTGCGCCGAAGTACGCGAGTTGCGCGTTGATCTCGGCGAAGGCTTGCGCCTGCGTGTCGTTCCAGATCCCCAGATCAGCTGCCGATATGCGGCCTTCGGGATTGACGGCCGTCGCCTCGGTGAGAATCAGGCCGGTGCCGCCGATTGCACGGCTCACCAGATGCGTGCGATGCCACTCGTTGGGCACTCCGACCTGGTCGCCGATGACGTCAGCGGAGTACTGGCACATCGGTGCCATCCAGACGCGGTTCGGGATGGTGACGCCGCGCAGGGTCAAAGGCTCGAACAACACACTCACGGATGGCTCCTGACTCGAAGAAGAAGGTCGGTGGGTGCAACAGTGTCGCGCGCCGGAATTGTTCCCCGGCGGTCCGCCGAAATGTCCGCAGGCGGTCCGCCGAAATGTTCGCAGGCGGTCCGCCGGAATGGTCCCGGGTGGTCACAGCCTCGTTCCGCCGAGCAGGCCGTCACGGTGGGTGGTTAATGTGTATTCATGACCGCTGTGACTTCCAACGCAGAAACCGTCGACTCGAACGCGTCCGACACCAAGTCCGTCGTGCACGACGCCGCACGCCGAGCCCGTAAGGCTTCGCGCGTCCTGGCTCTGCTGACCACCGCGCAGAAGGATGCTGCGCTCAACGCCGCAGCCGACGCGGTACTCGCGGCAAGTGATCGGATTCTCGCGGCCAACGCTCTCGATATCGACACCGCGAAGGCGGGCGGCACCGAGGAATCGCTGCTCGACCGTCTTCGTCTGACCGCTGACCGGATCGAGGGCATCGCGTCGGGTTTGCGTCAGGTTGCCGGACTACCCGATCCGATCGGTGAAGTGCTTCGTGGATCCACTCTGCCGAACGGTTTGGAACTACGTCAGCAGCGCGTTCCGCTCGGTGTCGTCGGCATGGTCTACGAGGCTCGCCCCAATGTTACCGTCGACGCTTTCGGGCTGACTCTCAAGTCGGGAAATGCTGCGCTGCTTCGTGGTTCGTCCTCGGCAGTCAAGTCCAACGAAGCGTTGGTGGAGGCGCTACGCGCGTCGTTGGTTGCTCAGGGGCTCCCCGAGGACTCCGTTCAACTTCTGCCGAGTGCGGATCGTTCGACGGTCACGCACCTCATCCAGGCCCGCGGCCTCGTCGACGTCGTCATCCCGCGCGGCGGTGCCGGCTTGATCAGCGCCGTCGTGCGTGATGCCACCGTGCCCACCATCGAGACCGGTGTCGGTAACTGCCACGTCTATGTTCACTCGGCCGCCGATCTACTGATGGCCGAGAAGATTCTTCTCAACTCCAAAACCCGTCGGCCCAGTGTCTGCAATACAGCCGAAACCGTCCTGGTCGACGCTGCGATCGCCGAGACTGCCGTGCCGAAGCTGCTCCAAGCGCTCCAGATGCACGACGTCGTCGTGCACGGTGATCTGCCGGGACTGGTTCCCGCGACCGAGGACGACTGGTCGAAGGAATACCTCACCCTCGACGTCGCCCTCAAGGTCGTCAAGGACCTGGACGCTGCCGTCGAGCACATCGACCAGTACGGGACCGGCCACACCGAAGCCATCGTGACGTCCGATCTCTCGGCTGCCCGCGAGTTCACCGCTCGAGTCGACGCTGCGGCAGTGATGGTCAATGCGTCGACTGCCTTCACCGACGGTGAGCAGTTCGGGTTCGGCGCCGAGATCGGCATCTCCACCCAGAAACTGCACGCGCGTGGCCCCATGGGGCTACCGGAACTGACGTCCACCAAGTGGATCGTCTGGGGCGACGGGCATACCCGACCCGCCTGAAAAGTTCACCAGACTTGCCCCACCTCTCAAGGAGTTAACCGTGGACCGAGCACTTCCCGACACGACGCCGTTCTTCTCGACCGTCGACGACGTGATCGAACGGCTGGCCGAAACTGGCTATCTGTCCGACAAGGCCACCGCGACGGCAGTCTTCCTGGCCGATCGTCTGGGCAAGCCGCTGCTCATCGAGGGCCCGGCCGGTGTCGGAAAGACGGAACTCGCCCGCGCAGTCGCCCAGACCACGGGCGCAGAACTGGTGCGTCTGCAGTGCTACGAGGGCGTCGACGAGGCTCGTGCGCTGTACGAGTGGAACCACGCGAAGCAGATTCTTCGGATTCAGTCGGGCGGGGCGAGCGGAGCGAGGGGTGATGTCGCGGTCGACCACAGCTGGGATTCGACGAAGGCGGATGTGTTCTCGGAGGAGTTCCTGCTCGCTCGTCCACTGCTCAAGGCCATTCGCCGCGAGGACCCGACGGTGCTGTTGATCGACGAGACGGACAAGGCCGACGTCGAGATCGAAGGTCTGCTCCTCGAAGTGCTCAGCGACTTCGCGGTCACGATCCCCGAGCTCGGAACCATTACCGCCACCCGCAAGCCGTTCACGGTGTTGACCTCGAATGCCACTCGCGAACTCTCGGAGGCTCTGAAGCGTCGTTGCCTCTTCCTGCATCTCGACTTCCCGGACGCCGACCTCGAGCGTCGCATCCTCGCAAGCCGCGTGCCGGAGCTTCCTGAAGCGATTGCCGAGCAGCTGGTCAACACCATTCGTGTTCTTCGCGGAATGCAGCTCAAGAAGGTCCCTTCGGTATCCGAGACCATAGACTGGGGACGCACCCTTCTTGCTCTGGGCATGGACACTCTCGACGACGATGCCGTTCGCGCCACGCTCGGCGTGATCCTCAAGCACCAGTCGGACCAGGTGCGTGCCGCCGCTGAACTTCGGCTGAACTGAGGTCTGACATGGCTCCCGCAGCATCGACGTCGCCGCTCTCACCTGGCGGCCTGGCAGCGCCGCACGGGATTCCCGGTCACCTCGTCGATTTTGTCGAGGCTTTGCGACGACGCGGAATCATGGTCGGCCCGTCCGAGACAGTCGACGCCGGTCAGGTCATGTCTGTTCTCGACCTGCTCGATCGTGAAGCGCTTCGTGAAGGGCTGGCATGCTCGCTCCTGCGCAGGCCGACCCACCGGGCGACGTTCGACGCCGTCTTCGACCTGTGGTTCCCCAAGGCGATCGGTGACCGTGCGGTCGGCGACGTCGACGTCACACTGCCGCGCAAGCCAGACGGCTCGATCGACCTGCAGGCCTTGCGTGAGCTGATCGCCGAACTGCTGACAGACGGCAGTGACGAGGCGATGGAGATGACCGAACTCCTGACCGCCGCGATGGTCGAGGAACTCGGGCAGTACCAGTCGAGCAACGGCCCGTCGTTCTCCGCCTATCAGGCGCTGCGTGACGTCGCCCCGGAGACGTTGCTCAACAAGATCCTGCAGGGCCTGCTCGGCAACCAGGAGGGTTCCGGGTCAGAGGGCAAGGACAACTCCGACTACCAGTCCGAGGTCGCCAAGCGCACGGCAGCGCAGCGCATCGCGGACTTCCGCAAGATGGTCGAGAAGGAAACGCGTCGACGCACAGCCGAGAATTTGGGCAAGGAGCGGGTCGCCACGTACGGCGTTCCGAAACTCGCCGAGGAAGTCGACTTCTTGCGAGCGTCCGATGCCGAACTCACCACGCTGAAGAAGAACGTCGCACCCCTGGCTCGCTTGTTGGCCAGTCGTCTCGCCGTGCGTCGTAGCCGATCTCGCGCGGGTTCGATCGACCTACGTCGTACGTTGCGCAAGTCCATGTCGACGGGCGGAGTGCCGATCGATCTGGTGCAGCGCAAGCCGAAGCGGGCGCGGCCCGAACTTGTGGTGATGTGCGACGTGTCCGGCTCGGTGGCGGGGTTCAGCCATTTCACTCTGCTGCTCGTGAACGCTTTGCGTGAGCAGTTCTCGCGCGTGCGGGTGTTCGCGTTCATCGACACGACCGACGAGGTCACGCGGTTCTTCGACTCGAACGCAGACCTCGGATCAGCGATGTCACGGATGGTGCGTGAGGCCGAACTGATCACCTACGACGGCCACTCAGACTACGGACACGCCTTCGGAGTGTTCCAGGAGAAGTTCGCGCAGTCGATCACCAGTCGCACGTCGCTACTGGTACTCGGCGACGGTCGCAACAACTACCGCGATCCCAACCTTCAGTCGCTGTCGCAGATGGTGGCAGTAGCCAAGCACGCGCACTGGCTCAACCCCGAGCCGAAGGGGCAATGGGGAACGGGTGACTCCGCGGCGAAGGTCTACAACGAGGTCATCAGCATGCACGAGTGCCGCTCGGCCCAGCAGCTTGCCGACGTCGTGTCCCGTCTGCTGCCGGTCTGACCCGTAAGCTCGACACTCGTGCAGAAGGGACTATCGGTGGAACGTGCTCGACGCCTAGGAGTGATGGGTGGCACCTTCGACCCCATTCACCATGGCCACCTCGTTGCGGCCAGTGAGGTCGCCGACCGGTTCGGACTCGACGAAGTGATCTTCGTCCCCACCGGGCGGCCCTGGCAGAAGCAGGGGAAGGGCGTCAGTCCTGCCGAGGACCGGTACCTCATGACGGTCATCGCCACCGCCTCCAACCCGCGGTTTTCCGTCTCTCGGGTCGACGTCGACCGTGAAAAAGTGACGTACACCGTGGACACGCTGCGAGACCTCCGGGCCTACCACCCTGACGCCGAACTCTTCTTCATCACCGGTGCCGATGCGCTGGCCAGCATCCTTTCCTGGCAAGATTGGGAAGAGTTGTTCGCATTGGCGAAGTTCGTCGGGGTATCGCGACCGGGTTTCGATCTCAATGCAGAGCACCTGGCCGGTCACCTCGACACCATGCCCGCCGACGCGGTCACGTTGATAGAGATTCCGGCACTTGCCATTTCGTCGACCGAATGTCGGCGTCGGGCAAGTGAAGACCGCCCCGTCTGGTACCTGGTGCCGGACGGAGTGGTGCAGTACATCTCGAAGCGGAACCTGTATCGACCTGTCGACGCGGAGCGCCGCGACGGAGCTACAACGATGTCGGAGCCCGCACCGGGGAAGTCGGAAGCCGTCCCGGGCGCCGAATCGAGCTAGCCGAGAACAACAAGTACTTTCTGAAGACGAAACTGGAGAACATCGAGTGAGCGCAAACACCGAAGCCATCGACATGGCACGCATCGCGGCCTTGGCAGCCGACGAGAAGCTGGCCACCGAAGTGGTGGTGCTCGATGTGTCCGAACAGCTGGTCATCACGGACTGCTTCGTCATCGCATCTGCGACGAACGAGCGTCAGGTCAACTCGATTGTCGAGAACATCGAAGACCGTCTCCGCGAAGCGGGACACAAGCCGGTCCGCCGTGAAGGCACCCGCGAGGGCCGCTGGGCACTGCTCGACTACGCCGACATCGTCGTCCACGTCCAGCATGACGAGGAGCGCAACTTCTACGCTCTCGATCGTCTGTGGAAGGACTGCCCGACGGTCGAGGTCGAAGGCCTCGGACAGAACCGTCCCGGCCCCGCCGACGCCAACACGGTGTTCGAGACCGACACGGTTTCCGAGCCGGACGCGCAGGATCCCTCGCTGTGACTTCGTCGGCGCCCAGTGCGGCGTCGAACCCTGTCCGCCGGCTCATCCTGCTGCGTCACGGACAGACCGAATACAACGCCGACTCTCGGATGCAGGGGCAACTCGACACCGACCTGTCGGAGTTGGGACGCACGCAGGCCAAGAGTGCAGGTCCGGTGATCGCCGATCGCAGGCCGTTGACGATCGTGTCCTCGGATCTGCGTCGGGCGTACTTCACGGCCGTCGCAGTCGGTGATGCCGCCGGACTTCCGGTACTCACCGACACGCGTCTGCGTGAGACACACCTGGGCGAATGGCAAGGCCTGACTCATCACGACGTCGACGAGCGCACTCCCGGTGTGCGATCTGCCTGGCGGGCGGATGCCACGTTGGCGCCGCCCGGCGGCGAAAGCCGAATCGACGTCGCGAATCGCAGCCTCCCCGTAGTTCACGAATTGCTCGAGACGCACCCGGACTGGGCCGAACGGCCCGTGGTTCTGGTGGCGCACGGAGGCTTGATCGCGGCACTGACAGCGGCATTGCTCGACCTACCCGTCGATCGCTGGGCCGTCCTCGGCGGATTGGGAAACACCAGTTGGGTGCAACTCAGCGGACACGGGGACGTCAAGTCGATCGAGTGGCGACTCGACGTATGGAATGCTTCTGCGAGTGTCGCAAATGACGTCCTCTGAAAGTGCCGACGGGCAGCGCCCCGTCCTCCTCGTACTCGCGGATTCGCTGTCGTATTACGGCCCCAAAGGCGGCCTCGCGGCAGACCACCCACGGATCTGGCCCAACATCGTGGCCGACGAACTCGGCTGGGACGTCGAGTTGGTCGCCCGTATCGGCTGGACGTGCCGCGATGCGTGGTGGGCACTGACTCAGGATCCTCGTGTGTGGGCGGCGGTGCCGCGGGCAGGCGCCGTCGTGTTCGCGGTCGGCGGGATGGACTCGCTGCCGTCCCCATTGCCTACCGCGCTCCGCGAGACCATCCGCTACGTTCGGCCACCCGCGCTTCGACGCGTGGTGCGCGAGGGTTATCAGTGGCTGCAGCCGCGGCTTGCACCTCTGGGCCGCCCGGTCGCACTTCCGCCCAAGCTGAGCGTCGAGTATCTGGAAAGCTCGCGAAATGCGTTGGAGTACATGCGGCCCGAACTGCCGATGATCGCGACCCTGCCGTCGGTGCACCGCAGTGATGCCTACGCCAGCGTGCATGCCGGACGACCTGCCGCGGTGTCCGCGATCACCGAGTGGGCTACGGAGAAAGACGTTCCCGTAGTCGACCTTGCAGATGCAGTGCGTGACAACGTCTTTTCCGAGAACGGCAATCCTGACGGCATTCACTGGGGTTGGGACGGTCACCTCGGCGTAGCCCGCGCGATGATCGCTGCGATTCGCGGGGTCGAGGCGCAGAAAGTGGTTTCGCCGGAACTGGTAGCACCGCCGAGCGAAGTCGGGTAGCAGAATGCCGGTCGTCGTCGTCACGGATTCCTCCGCCTGCATCCCGCAGGAGTCGGCCGACGCATGTGGCATTCAGGTTGTTCCGCTCCACGTGCTCCGTGACGGCTGCGACTTGCGAGAGGGCGTCGACGCAATGCCGAGCGACCTGTCGGGAGTGACAACGGCCGGAGCGTCGCCCGCCGAGTTGTCCGAAGCGTATGCACGCGCCCTGGACATGAGCGACGGTGACGGCGTTCTCGCCGTTCACATTTCACGTCAACTGTCGGGAACGTGGGAAGCCGGACGAGTCGCAGCCCAGGAATTCGGTGGCGCCGTCCGGATCGTCGATTCACAGTCCGCCGGTATGGGTTTGGGCTATCCGGCTCTCGAAGCTGCACGCTTGGCCGAGAAGGGCGCTTCACTCGAAGAGGCGTACGGCCGGGCGGTCGACGTCGCCAGCCGTGGGCGCTGCTACATCGTCGTCGACAAACTTGATCAATTGCGTCGGGGCGGACGAATCGGAACCGCCGCTGCGTTGCTGGGTACTGCATTGGCGATGAAGCCGATCCTGCATCTGGTGGACGGCAAACTCGTGCTCGGCGAAAAAACGCGCACCACCACCAAAGCGCTTGCACGCTTGGTTGATTCGGCAGTCGAGCGCGCCGGTCTCGGCCGCGTGGCGATAGCCGTGCATCACATGCGAGCACGAGAGCGTGCCGACGGGATAGCGGAACAGTTGGCCGAGCGCATTCCCGATGTAGCGGAATCCGTGGTTACCGACTTCAGCGCGGTTATCGGAGCGCACGTCGGTGTCGGCGCGATCGGTGTTGTGGTGTGCCCGTTGCCGGAGATCGACGCGAACACCTGATCGTTTCTCCACAATCCCCGAGTTCTCCACAGGTCGAAATTCATCGTCTTCGGTGGCGAGGTCTCTCGTTAGCGTCCAGTCATGAGGATCAGCGAGGAGCGCGAGCGGGCGCGTGATCGCCTCGCGGCGATGGACGGAAACTACCGGCAGCGACCGGCCGTCGACGAATTCGAGGATTCAGGGTCTTTCGAGAGGTCCCCCGAGTGGCTTCGGGACTTCGACGAGGACGACTACGACGCTCAGCCCGACTCGTCACGGTTCGACCGATTGCCCGAACATTGGCGCGGTACACGTTGGCGCCCGAGTCGGTCGGCGACCTGGGTGTTGGCGATCGTTGCAGTTCTGGCCACGGGAATCGGCTTGTTCGCCGTGTGGTGGGATTCTCCGAGCATGCAGGCGGTCCCAACGTTGCCCTCGCCCCAGAATGTCACGGAGAAGAATGTGACTGCCGGCGATGGTGAATCAGCCAGTCCTGTACCGACCGGCGTCGTGGCAGAGCAGCCGCCCGAGGCTGTGGTGGTCAGTGTCGTCGGGCTCGTGCGCACGCCTGGGCTTGTCAATCTTCATTCGGGCTCGCGCATCGCCGACGCGCTTGCTGCGGCAGGTGGCGTGCTCGACGGAGCGGAGACGGTGGGCCTGAATCTGGCTCAGAAACTTGTCGACGGCGATCAGATCGTGGTTGGTGCGGCCGATCAGTCCGGTGGTGTTTCTTCGAGTACCACTGCAGGAGGGACCAGCCCCGCAGCTACGGGGGAATCCGGCGGGGCTGGGCTGGTGAACCTCAATACCGCCACCGAGGCCGAACTGGACGAGCTTCCCGGGGTAGGGCCGGTAACGGCTGCGGCGATCATCTCCTGGCGCACATCCAACGGAAAATTCACGGACATAGAACAATTGGGGGAAGTCGACGGGATCGGCCCGGCAAGGTTGGCCAAATTGCGAGTGCTGGTGTCGGTGTGAACGAACCGGAAGCCTCGCCGGTCCTCGACGCTCGACTGCTTCCGTCTGCCGTCGCGGTGTGGGGGAGCAGTGCGGTGGGGATCTTGTACGGTGCGACCACTGCGTGGGTGCTGGCGGCGTGTGCGGTTCCAGCGGCGATCGTGGCTGTCGTAATTGTGCGCCGCACATCTGCGGGGTGGGCACGAATCATGTTGGTTGCATTGCTGTTCGGTGCCGGGTGTAGTGCCGTCGGCGGGTGGCGGGCGTCCGAGGCGGAGAGGCACCCACTGACCCGAGCTTCTCTCGAGGGAGCTTGGGTGAGTGTCGAAGTGGAACCCACTGAGGATCCGCACGCGGTCTCCGGCGCGGTGGGTCAAGGTCAGGTCGTCTTCAGGGCAACCGTCAATTCGGTGACTGCCCAGAACCGCAGGTACTCCGGAGGCGGCTTGGTCACCATCCGGGCGCCCAGTTCGTCGTGGCTCGAAGTTGTTCCAGGGCAGAGCCTCACGGTTCGTGGCCGGGCGAGTCAGCCATGGCGTAGCGATTCCACGCTCGCCGTGATCACGTCCGAAGGGCCTCCCGTCGCGGTGGGAGAAGTGCCCTGGTATCAGCGATGGGCGAGTGTGGTGCGCATTCGTTTCGCGGCTGCGTGCTCGGCTGCACTCCCGCCGGATCAGGCGGGTCTGCTGCCTGGCCTCGTCGTCGGAGACACGTCGGCGCTGTCGCCGGTGGTGAAGGACAACTTCACCGTTGCCGGACTTTCCCATCTCACCGCGGTGTCCGGCGCCAACATCAGCATTCTGCTCGGGGCCGTTCTGCTGTTGGTCAGAGCCGCGGCGCTCAGTCCGCGGGTCGGCGCCGCTTTGGCGGCGGTAGCCCTCGTTGCCTTTGTTGTCGTCGCGAGGCCGTCGCCGAGTGTTCTGCGCGCCTCGGTGATGGGCTTGGTAGGCCTGCTCAGTCTGGTCACTGGTCGGCGCAAACAGGCGCTGCCTGCTCTTGCTGCCGCCGTCATCGTTCTGGTTGTCGTGATGCCCGAGCTGGCCGTCGACTGGGGGTTTGCGCTGTCGACTACTGCGACGGGCGCGCTGGTGATCATTGCGCCGGTGTGGGTGGACGTGCTTCGCCGAAGAGGCTGGCCCCGTTGGTTTTCGGAGATGACAGCTGTCTCGGGTGCTGCGTTTGTCGTGACTGCACCGTTGGTGGGCGCCATGGCGGGAACCTTCAGCGTAGTCACGATTGCCGCGAACATGGCGGTGGCGCCCGTGATCGGAATCATCACGGTGTTCGGTGCGGTGATTGCCTTGTGTGCGCTGATCTGTCCACCGATCGCGGTGTTCGTCGCGCCATTGGTGCGGCCGCCGATGGGGTGGCTGCTGTGCGTGTCCGAACGGGCGGCGGCGCTTCCCGGAGCGTCGGTGGTAGTGCCGTCAGGACTCATCGGTGCCCTCGTCGTCGTGGGAGTCCTACTGGCCGCGGCCCTGACGCTGTGGAATCGGATTTCGAGATGGGTGCTCGGCGTTCTTGTTCTGGGAGTTGTTCTGGCCCTGATCTTTCAACACGTGTTCGGGGGTGGCCGTTTTGCTCCGGGGTGGGCGCTGGTGATGTGCGACGTCGGTCAGGGGGACGGTCTTGTGCTCTCGACTGGAGACGGCAGGGTAATCGTGATCGATGTCGGTCCTGATCCCACGTCGATGGATCGTTGCCTGAACATGTTGGACGTCAACGACATCGCGTTGCTGATGATCAGTCATTTTCATGCCGATCACATCGGTGGATTGGAAGCAGTCCTGAGTGGGCGTTCGGTCGCTGCGATCGGAGTCGGGTCGATGTTGTTGCCGGAGTCAGGTTTTCGAGCGGTGAAGGATGCCGCCGACTCGCAGGCCGTTCCGGTTGTCTCGTTGCTCGCAGGTATGGAGTTGACGCTGGGATCGGTGAACGTGGAGGTTCTCGGTCCGTTGGTTCCAGCTCCCCGCGATTCCGTCGATGCCGCAGATGCAGCCAACGATCAGTCGCTGGTGGTGATGGCGCACACGGGCGCGGGTCGAATTCTGTTGACGGGCGACGCCGAAGTTGCGGGGGAGGAGGCCATCCTCCGATCGGGAACGGACGTGAAGGCCGATGTGTTGAAGCTGCCCCATCACGGTTCTCGGACCACGTCGTCGGCATTTCTGGAAGCGGTGCGTCCGAGGTTGACGATGATCAGCGTCGGCGTCGGCAACAGTTTCGGGCACCCGAATGCGGAGGTTCTCGATGAACTGGATTCATTGGGCGGGGCGGTGGTTCGGACCGACGTCGACGGCACCGTCGCTGTGTACGGCGGGGGCGGCGGGTCTGTGTCGATCGTGTCGGTTCCTCGTGGGACCATCTTCGGGTGAGTAATCCGTCTGGAGTCGATCCGCTGCATCTTGTTCTCGGGGACGACGAGTTCCTGATCGACCGCACGGTATCGCAGCTCATCAGAGCCGTCCGCGGTGACCGCGGCCAGGGTATTTCGGATCTCCCGGTGACCAAGATGCGCGCGGGCGACACCAATGCTCCCGAGTTGGCCGAGTTGCTCAGCCCTTCTCTTTTTGCCGAAGACCGTGTGATCGTCTTGGAATCGGCTGCAGAAGCAGGCAAAGATGCCGTAGCGCTTGTCCTGGAGGCTGCACGCGAGCCGGCAGAAGGTGTGGTTCTGATCGTCGTGCACTCGGGCGGCGGTCGCGCGAAAGCGTTGGCGCCGGCCCTCGAGAAGCTCGGCGCGACGGTTCACAACTGCGGAAAACTGAACAAGAGTCAGCTTGTCGACTTCGTCCGGGGTGAGTTTCGGACCGCAGACGTCAGGGTTGCGCCAGATGCGATCGCCGCGATGATCGAAAGCGTCGGCTCCAACCTCCGCGAACTAGCGTCGGCCTGCTCGCAATTGGCGGCAGATACGGGCGGCAAGATCGACGTCGATGCGGTCCACAAGTATTACTCGGGCAAGGCCGAGGTTTCCGGATTCGACGTGGCCGACAAAGTCATCGTCGGCGATACCCGGGGTGCGCTCGAGGCGCTCCGATGGGCAGATCAGATCGGAACAGCCCATGTTCTGCTCGCGGATGCCCTCGCTGACGCAGTCCACACCATCGCGAAGGTCGGCCCGTTTGCACGGGGCGGTGACCCGTTCCGGTTGGCGTCGGATCTCGGAATGCCGCCGTGGAAGGTCAAGAAGGCGATCAAGGAGGTCGGCGGCTGGGATCCCACGTCGATCGGCGCTGCGATGCAGATCGTCGCCGCCCTCAATGCCGACGTGAAGGGTGCCGCAGTCGACTCGTCCTTCGCCCTGGAGATGGCAGTGCGGAAAGTGTGCGCGTTGCGGAAGAACTGAGTACAACGTGGCCTACTGCGCGTCCGGCCAGAAGTAGTCCGACGACAGTGGCGGCCGTGGCCTCACCCGCCCGGTAGTCGAGGCGTTTCACGCAGGCTTGCTCCAACTGAGTATGCGGAATGGCCTGAGGCTGTGTCGTTGGTTCACCTGTTCTGATGTCGGTCACCCGTAGTGAGTCGTGCGACACCGGATTCACCACACTGCCGCAGGCAATGGTTTCTTGGCCGATTGTGTCCACCGGCACCTTCACGGTGGTGAGTACCGCTCGTCCAACGGCGAGAAACGCCAGAATCGCAACGAGTGAACACATCACGCCGAAGAAGATCCGGAATTCGCTACGTTGCCTGCGCCTACACCATCCGTAGCTTGCGGCACCTCCCACGACTGCAACCGTCAATGATTCCCACCAACGAGGGATTCCCAGGGCGGCCACTACGCCGAAAGCGACGACCGCCCAGAAGACAGTCGGGAACAACCAGCTGCGAGGGCGCTTCCCGTGCCCGTTGATCGCCATCATCAGACGGTTGCAGCCCGCTCCACATATTCGCTGCAAGACATGGATGGCGGGTCTTCGCACTGACCCGATTGAATACGCAAAATAGCCGCCTGGTCTTTCGACCTGGCGGCTATCGAGACGAACCAGTGTGACGGCGAACCGTCACAGTGGAAACGTCAGAGCTTGTTGGCAGCCTGCGAGAGTGCAGACTTCTTGTTGGCAGCCTGGTTGGCGTGAATGACGCCCTTGCTGGCTGCCTTGTCGAGCTTGCGGCTGGTGGAGACGAGGAGCTCGTTGGCCTTGTCCTTGTCACCGGCTGCCGCAGCCTCGCGGAATGAACGGATCGCGGTACGCAGCGAGGACTTCACCGACTGGTTACGGAGTCGGGCCGCCTCGTTGGTACGGATTCGCTTCACCTGGGACTTGATGTTGGCCACGCGTAAAATCCTTGTCGTCTTTAGCTGGTTACGGTCGAGAAAGCTGTGGGCGCACTGATGCACCGACTGGCAAGATTACCAGCCGAGGGCCCAAGAACCCAAACCGTCGCACGTTGCGTCTGTCGAGAAGGGTACACCGAGCGCCCGATTTCTCGCCGCGCTGCCGAATAGCCCCACTTGTAGCAGCATGTTGCCCTATGACGCCGCCGCCTTCGAAAAGTTCGAGTAAAACAGGTTCGACCACCACCCGAGCGCGTCCTGCCGCAGTGTTCGACGGATATTCAGACATCGGTCGCTACGAGTTGGCTTTCGACGAGATGTTCGAGCCCGACGGCTCGGTGCGTGGTCCGTACAAGGGTGTGTACAAAGCCCTGGCGCCGACGAGCAGCGCCGACCTTGCCGCGCGTGCCGACGCACTCGGACGCGCATTCATCGACCAGGGCGTGACGTTCTCGCTGTCCGGGCAGGAGCGACCCTTCCCGTTGGATCTGGTGCCACGCGTCATCGCTGCCCAGGAGTGGTCGCGGCTGGAAAAGGGCATCAAACAGCGGGTGAAGGCGCTCGAGTTGTTTCTCGCGGACATTTACGGAGAGCAGCGAATCCTGCGCGATCACGTGTTGCCGCGCCGCCTGGTCACCTCGTGTGAGCACTTCCACCGTGAAGCGGCAGGCATCGTGCCGCCCAACGGTGTGCGAATTCACGTCGCGGGTATCGACCTGGTCCGAGACGAGGCGGGAGAGTTCCGAGTTCTCGAGGACAATCTGCGATCTCCGTCCGGTGTCTCCTATGTGATGGAAAACCGTCGCACCATGACTCGGGTGTTCCCGGATCTGTTCATGTCCCACAAGGTGCGGGCGGTCGGTGATTACGCAACACATCTGCTGAGGGCGCTGCGTGCGGGTGCTGCACTCAACGAAGCGGACCCGACAGTGGTTGTTCTCACACCGGGTATCGCCAATTCCGCCTATTTCGAGCATTCGTTGCTCGCTCGTCAGATGGGTGTGGAACTCGTCGAAGGTCGCGACCTGTTCTGCCGCGACAACATGGTGTATATGCGCACGACGGAAGGCGAGCGCCAGGTCGATGTCATCTATCGCCGCATCGACGACGAGTATCTCGACCCGATGCACTTCCGTCCGGATTCGATTCTCGGCGTCGCAGGCCTACTGAATGCGGCGCGGGCGGGCAACGTGGTGATCTCGAGCGCCGTCGGCAACGGAGTCGGTGACGACAAACTCGTCTATACCTACGTTCCGCAGATCATCGACTACTACCTCGGTGAGAAGCCGCTCTTGCAGAACGTCGACACGTTCCGCTGTTGGTTGGACGAGGAGTGCGAGCAAGTCCTCGACCGCGTCGCCGAACTGGTCATCAAGCCGGTGGAAGGGTCCGGTGGCTACGGAATCGTCTTCGGACCCGACGCGAGCCCCAAGGAACTGGCCGCGATCACCCGCAAGATCAAGGCAGACCCGCGCGGGTGGATTGCGCAGCCACTCGTGCAGTTGTCCACGGTGCCGACCAAGATCGACGATGTTCTCTCGCCGCGCCACGTGGACTTGCGGCCCTTTGCCGTCAACGACGGTGAGGACGTGTGGGTGTTGCCCGGCGGCCTGACCCGGGTGGCACTTCCGGAAGGTTCGCTGGTGGTCAACTCCAGCCAGGGCGGCGGAAGCAAGGACACGTGGGTGCTTGCGAGTCGCACCTCTGACGAAGACCCAGAGTTGTCAGGCGAGGAACTGGTGTCCGAGCCCCCGGAATCCGCGGAGCCGGTGCAGGGTCCCGAACTGAGCACCTCGCAGCAACAACAGCAGCAGCAACAGTGAACACCTCGGAAGTGCCCAGCTACCAAGAACTATCAGTGAACGGAGCGTGGTGACCGATGCTTGCTCGCAACGCAGAGTCCCTCTACTGGATCGGCCGCTACGTCGAGCGCGCCGACGACACTGCTCGGATCCTCGACGTCGCCGTCCATCAATTGCTCGACGACGCCACCGTCGACCCGGACCGCACGTCGCGTCTGCTCCTGCGTGTCCTCGGCATCGAGGCGCCGGAGGGCAAGCTCGACGTGCGCTCGCTCACCGATCTGGTTGCGTTCAGCCGCAACCAGGTTGGTTCGATCGTGGACTCGCTGGCAAGTGCTCGTGAGAATGCTCGCGGGGCGCGTGAGGTCACGTCGAGTGAGATGTGGGAGTGCCTGAACACCACGTACAACGGACTGGCCGAGCGTGAACGTGCCTCACGCAGGCTGGGGCCACACGAGTTCTTCCGCTATGTGGAGGAACGCGCAGCGATGTTCGCGGGCCTGGCGGATTCCACGCTCAGTCGCGACGACGGCTATCGGTTCCTTCTGCTGGGCAGGTCGATCGAACGTGTCGACATGATCGTGCGGATGCTTCTGGCGCGCGCCGGTGACCGCCCGTCGTCGCCGGCATGGGTCAGCGTTCTTCGCTCGGCGGGCGCACATGACACGTATCTGCGTACGTATCGCGGAGCGCTCGACGCCAATCGCGTCGTCGAGTTCATCTTGTTGGACAGGCTCTTTCCGCGCTCGGTGTTCCACTCGATCAGGCAGGCCGAGAAGTGCCTGCAGGAGCTCGACCCGCAGCCGGGCAGTCGCGTCGGAATCCGGGCGGAGGCGCCGCGGCTTCTGGGCCGCGCACGCAGCGAACTCGAGTTCCTGCCGCAGGGCGTGTTGCTCGAGGATCTGCAGGGACGGTTGCTCGGTTGGCAGGAGACCTGCCGCGAACTGGGTGAGGCAATTGCATTGCAGTACTTCCACGCTGCGCCGTGGGTCGCGTGGACGGATGCCGGCGCCGCGTATGCGGAGTCGACGGTGGAGGGAGAGCTGTGAGCTGGCGGATGAGGGTCGTGCACACCACGGGATATGCGTACGACGCCCCGGTGACGTCGTCGTACAACGAAGCGCGATTGACACCTCGCGGCGACACCAGGCAGACGGTGATACTCACGCGCGTCGAAACCCAGCCGGCAACGCGTTCCTACCGATACACCGATTACTGGGGCACCGCGGTGACCGCCTTCGACTTGCACGCCCCGCATACGGAACTCGAAGTGACCGGGCTGTCGGTGGTGGAGACGGAACCGTTCGTTCAGCCCGAGGAAACCGTCGACTGGGATGAATTGTCGGGAAACGCGATTAAAGATCGATTCAACGAACAACTGAGTTTCACGAGATATGTTCCGCGTGATCGTAAGCTGGCGACAATTGCCAAGGAATTGCGCAAAGATAAATCACCTGAAGATGCAGTAGTGGCTGCGTCGCAATGGGTTTACGGCGAAATGTCATATGTTCCCGGTACGACCGGAGTGCATACGTCGGCGGTCGAGGCGTGGTCGGCACGGAAAGGCGTCTGCCAGGACTATGCGCATCTGACCTTGGTATTGCTTCGAACGATGGGGATACCGTGTCGATACGTTTCCGGCTATCTCCACCCCAAACGTGATGCGGCAGTCGGGGACACGGTGGTCGGCGAATCGCACGCGTGGATCGAGGCGTGGACCGGCGCGTGGTGGGGATACGACCCGACCAATGCGATAGCTGTGAATGAACAGCATGTCTCGGTCGGAATAGGAAGGGACTATTCGGATGTGCCGCCTTTGAAGGGAATCTTTTCCGGTGGACGTTCCACAGATCTCGAAGTTGTTGTGGAGATCACCAGGCTTGCGTAAAGTCCGGCAAATCTAGGCGCGTGAGCATTACTACCGTTCGATGAGAAGAAGGTGGGAATATGTCTCCAACTGCACAGGAATTGACTGAGATCGAACCGATCTCGGATGTGAAGAAGTATGCGGCCGAAGCGGTGGGAACATTTGTGCTCGTGTTCTCCGCAGTCGGAACTGCCGTCTTTGCAGGTGCGAAAGTCGGCAACCTCGGAGTTGCCTTCGCATTCGGCCTGACCCTGCTGTTCCTCGTATATGCGATCGGCCCGATTTCCGGTTGCCACGTCAACCCAGCCGTGACTCTCGGCCAATTCGTGATCGGGCGAATCTCAGCCGTCAATGCGGCGATTTACGTTGTCGCGCAAGTGATCGGCGGCTTGGTCGCAGGCGTCGTGATCTACACGGTGGCCAACAGTCTCCCGGCGTACAACCGTGCTGCTGACGGTTTGGGTGCAAACGGTTGGGGCGCACACAGTCCGTCTGCCGAGAAGAATCTTCTCGGAAATGTGGTTTCCGACGGCTACGGCATCGGTGCCGCCATGATCATCGAGATCCTGCTGACAGCACTGCTGGTATTCGTCGTTCTCGCGTCGACCGACCAGATCTCCGACGTGCCTCTCGCCGGGGTGTCCATCGGCTTCACCCTGGCCGTCATTCACCTGATCTCGATCCCGATCGACAACACCTCCGTCAACCCCGCTCGAAGCCTCGCTGTCGCGCCGTTCCAGGACGGTGCACTCGGTCAGGTGTGGTTGTTCATCGTGTTCCCGCTCATCGGCGGTGCGCTCGGTGCACTCATCTATCGAGCACTCTTCGGACGGTTCAACCGTATGGACAGCTGATCGACACTGTTTCCATCGTCCGGGTCGGCTTCAGCTCCAGCTGAAGTCGGCCCGAAGTTTTGCCGCGACCGCGTCGAACTTCTTGTGATCCATGATGGCGCCCTCGCGCCGGATCCCGCTCTCGGGAACGTCGAGCACCCGGTCGAGCCGGACCCAGCTGGGCCTTCCCTCGCCGTCCCATGGACCCGAACCGATTGCGAGCCAATCACGCTCGCCTTCGCGTTTGCTCTGCGAGGACAGCATCAAACCGAGCAGCGTGTTGCCGTCGCGGCCGACAACCAGCACCGGGCGGTCTTTGCCCTGGGTCGGATCCTCCTCGTAGGCAACCCAGGTCCAGACGATTTCGCCCGGATCGGCCTTGCCGTCGAGGTCGGGGGAGTACTCGACCTTGCGGGCGCGATGTGCGGTCGGAGACGTCCGCGCGGCGATCGGGCGGCCGGACGGACCCGGCTTCGAGGCAGACGACTGGGACGTGGACGACTGCAGCTGGCGCAGCAACGCAGGGCCCTTCTCCACCGCGAGGGCGCCGAGGGTTCTGCCGATCTGCTTCCACATGCTTGCCATAGCGTTCGAGCATAATCACCCGCCCGTGGGAACCCCTGGTACGGCGGCGCCGAGACTTGGATATCCTGAGGGTTGACAGTGGCCCGGATCCGGGCCGGTGCCGGTCCGACTAAGGGGTCTCCCATCAGCAGCTTCGCCGACAAGACGTTCACGGATCCTGCGCAGATCCGGAACTTCTGCATCATCGCGCACATCGACCACGGTAAGTCGACGCTGGCAGATCGCATGCTTCAGCTCACCGGTGTGGTCGAAGAGCGGGCGATGCGTGCGCAGTACCTGGACCGTATGGACATCGAGCGTGAACGCGGCATCACCATCAAGGCTCAGAACGTTCGTCTGCCCTGGACCGTCGACGGCGAAGAGTTCGTCCTCCACCTCATCGACACTCCCGGCCACGTCGACTTCACGTACGAGGTCTCCCGTGCGCTCGAAGCATGCGAGGGCGCAATTCTGCTGGTCGACGCTGCTCAGGGCATCGAAGCTCAGACGCTGGCGAACCTCTACCTGGCGATGGAGAAGGATCTCAAGATCATTCCCGTCCTCAACAAGATCGACCTCCCGGCCGCGGATCCCGACCGCTATGCCGAAGAGATCGCGCACATCACGGGCTGCGAGCCCGGTGATGTCCTGCGCGTCTCGGGTAAGACCGGTATGGGCGTCAAGGAACTGCTCGACGAGGTGATCAAGCAGGTACCTGCGCCTGTCGGCGATGCAGACGGCCCCGCCCGCGCGATGATCTTCGACTCCGTTTACGACGCGTACCGCGGCGTGGTCACCTACGTGCGTGTGGTCGACGGTCGGATCCGTCCCCGCGAGAAGATCACGATGATGTCCACGGGCACCACACACGAACTGCTCGAGGTCGGCATCATTTCCCCCGAGCCGAAGGCCAGTATCGGTCTGGGCGTCGGCGAGGTGGGCTACCTCATCACCGGTGTGAAGGACGTCCGTCAGTCGCGCGTCGGTGACACCGTCACCACCACCCGCAACGGCGCGACCGAACCGCTGGTCGGCTACCGCGATCCCAAGCCGATGGTCTACTCGGGCCTCTACCCGATGGACGGCTCGGACTACCCCGTGCTGCGCGATGCCCTCGACAAGCTCCGTCTCAACGACGCGGCCCTGGCGTATGAACCCGAGACGTCGGTTGCCCTCGGATTCGGCTTCCGCTGCGGCTTCCTCGGCCTGCTCCACATGGAGATCACCCGCGACCGCCTCGAGCGTGAGTTCGGCCTCGAACTGATTTCCACCGCGCCCAACGTCGTCTACCGCGTCGTGATGGAGGACGGGGCCGAGGTCATCGTCACCAACCCGTCGTACTGGCCGGAAGGCAAGGTTCGCGAGGTCTACGAGCCCGTCGCCAAGTGCACCGTCATCGCCCCGAGTGAGTACGTCGGCGCCATCATGGAGCTGTGCCAGTCCCGTCGCGGTGAGCTCGGCGGCATGGACTACCTCTCCGAGACTCGCGTCGAACTGCGCTACGAACTGCCCATGGGCGAGATCATGTTCGACTTCTTCGACGCCCTCAAGTCCCGCACCAAGGGTTATGCCAGCCTCGATTACGAGGAGGCCGGTGAGCAGCAGGCCGATCTGGTGAAGGTCGACATCCTGCTGCAGGGCGAGGCCGTCGACGCGTTCTCCTCGATCGTGCACCGTTCCAACGCCGGCGCTTACGGCGGACGCATGACGTCGAAGCTTCGTGAGCTGATTCCTCGCCAGCAGTTCGAGGTTCCGATCCAGGCCGCGATCGGCGCGAAGATCATCTCGCGCGAGAACATTCGCGCAATCCGCAAGGACGTTCTCGCCAAGTGCTACGGCGGCGACATCAGCCGTAAGCGCAAGCTGCTCGAGAAGCAGAAGGAAGGCAAGAAGCGCATGAAGACCATCGGTCGCGTCGAGGTGCCGCAGGAAGCATTCGTGGCGGCCTTGACGTCGGAATCGGTCGGCGAGAAGCCCAAGAAGTAGGAGCGCATGGTCACCACCTGGTTGTCCCGAGAGTTCGGAATCGAAATCCCGGTTCTCGGGGCGCCCATGGGTGGTCGCGCGGGCGGCGCGCTCGCCGGAGCTGTATCGGCGGCCGGCGGGTTGGGTCTGCTCGGCGCGGCTCGGTACAACACACCGGAGTGGATCGAGGCCGAAGCTGAAGTGGCCCGCTCGATCGGCGGAAAGTTCGGCGTCGGCCTGATGACGTGGTCGCTGCCCGAGAACGAGTTGATGCTCGACGCCGCGATTGCCGTCGAGCCGACCATGATCACCTTGTCTTTCGGTGATCCCGCCTCGTATGTCGGACGAATCCACGATGCGGGCATTCCCGTTGTGTCACAGATCAATACGCTCGAAGACCTTCGCATTGTCGAGGCCGCGGGTGTCGACGGCGTGATCGCGCAAGGCGGTGAGGCAGGCGGTCACACGGGCCGAATCGGAACCTTGCCGCTGCTGCAGGAGATCCTCGAAACGACATCACTTCCAGTACTGGCGGCCGGCGGAATCGGGACCGGCCGCGGTTTGGCCGCAGTCCTGGCAGCCGGCGGGGAAGGCGTGATGATCGGAACGGCGCTGCTCGCCAGCCCGGAGACGGTCGGGCCGGACTATGCCCGCGACCGCGTCGTCGAAGCCGGAAGTGCCGACACGATTTACACCTCGGTGTTCGACCGAGCGCGCAGTCAACCGTGGCCGCAGCGGTGGGGTGGCCGCGCGGTGGCCAACGAGTTCACTGCCGCCTGGCACGGAGTCGACGCCGATGAGGAAATGCTGGCGAAGGCGTACGACCCGTCGGATCCCCACAGCGGAGTCGTCTACGCCGGAGAAGCTGTCGGACTCGTACACGGAACCCATCCGGCCGGCGACGTGGTTCGACGCATCGGCGCCGATGCGGAGCGCCTGCTCTCTCGTTTCGCCTGAAAGCAAGGTCGGACACAGCCGGGTCCCATATGAGAAGGTAAGCCTCTGCTAACTAGTGGAGGAGTATTTTCGTGCGTGCGATGAAGTTTTCGGCGGTGGCTCTCTTGGGAGCGCTGGTCGTAGGTATCAGCGGATGTTCGTCCTCGGACGCCGACGAGATCGCGGGCGGTCGGGTCACCACGATCGACCACAAGTTCGGCGCCACCACGATCACCGGGACGCCGACGCGCATCGTCGCGGCCGACACCCAGTGGCTCGACGCTCTGCTCGAACTCGGAATCCAGCCGGTGGGGTACCTGGCTGCCGGCCCGATGGGCGACGAGCGTGGTCTGTTCCCGTGGGAGAGTGGCGTGGACGCGTCGGCGAAGGAACTCGATCGCTCGGCGATCCAGCAGTTCGGTGTCCCGCTCAAAGCTGAAGAAATTGCAGCCTTGGATCCCGATCTGATTCTCGGCGGGTTCTCCGTCGCCGATCAGGACGATTTCGACCAGTTGAGCAAGATCGCTCCGACAATTGCCGGTCTGTCCGACGTCCAGGTCGATCCGTGGCAGGACCAGGTGGAGATTCTCGGCCGGGTTCTCGACAAGGAGTCGCGAGCCGACGAGATCGTCGAGGCGACAAACGGGCAGATCGATGCGCTCGCGCAGCGGTTGCCGGGGCTGAAGGGTAAGACCGCTCTTTTGTCGCAGTACGTCTTCCCGACGTCGCAGTTGGTGATCGTCGCTGATCCCAAGGACGGTGCTTCGGGACTGTTCACGCGTCTGGGAATGTCGTTGCCGCCCAAGCTGGTCGACGAGGCCGGTGTGACCGGTGGCCGGCTGATACTCAGCCCGGAACGGGTCGACGCTCTCAGCGCCGACGTCGTGGTGCTGCTGCCCAACGGCGGGTCGCTCGACGACATGATGAAGCTGCCGGGGTTTGCCGACCTGCCTGCAGTCAAGGGTGGCGGATTGGCCATCGTCGACTATCCGACTGTTGCCGGCCTGAACACTCCGTCGTCGCTGTCGCTGAAGTACTCGCTCGAATCGATCACGCCGCAGCTCGAAGCGGTGGCCGGCTAGACCTGCTGTGCGCCTTTATTAACCGCGGGCGGTTAATAAAGGCGCAC